>CAYNVT010000027.1:0-35183 GCA_964400685.1 uncultured Bacteriovoracaceae bacterium
TCCTTACACGCGACCCGAGAATGGTAGAAAGAAAGAAATACGGTCTGCATAAGGCAAGAAAGAGGCCTCAATACTCCAAGAGGTAGTTTTACAAAGAGTATTGGTAATATCACAGATGCAGCAGGTAAAGAAAAAACCTGCTGCATCTTCTTTTTAAGTACCCTAACTGTTAAGCACTTATAATGATTGTTTGTATCCATGCCCAAAACAAGTTTTAAAAACCTCAACCTTGACTCGACACTGTCTTTGCGCATAACGTTGCGCACATCTTCGAAAAAGGAGGACGGCCATGGAAGAAAATGTTAGAAGAACTGCCATTGCAGGGTCATGGTACCCAGGGACTCCTGAAGTTCTTACGAAGGATATAAGGAAATATATAGACAATTCCGGGATAAATCCGTCCAGGAAAAAACCTGCAGTAATCATATGCCCTCATGCAGGATACATGTATTCCGGCCCTGTTGCCGGATATGCATATAAAGCAGTTTTAGGCCATACCTATAAAACCGTAGTGGTTATCAGCCCGTCACACAAGGCATTTTTCCCGTTTGTCTCAGTCTGGGCGGAAGGCAGTTTCGAAACGCCTCTGGGAAAAATTGACATCGATACAGAACTTTGCAGCTCACTCATGAATGCATCACGATATATTCGCGATGAAAGATCCCCGCACCTAACAGAGCATGCACTGGAAATACAGCTTCCCTTCCTGAAGCATGTGCTGGGAGAATTCACCTTGTGTCCTTTTATTATGGGAGAGCAGTCTTTACCCATGTGCAGAGAACTTTCAGAAGCCCTTGCAAATGGGATTACAAATCCGGAGGAAACTCTTGTTGTAGCAAGTTCCGACCTTTCGCACTTTCATCATGCTGAACGTGCTCACGTAATGGACAGGAACGTGGCGAAACTGATCGGTGAGTATGATATCGAGGGTTTAAGCGATGCACTTGATTCAGGCAGGAGCGAGGCCTGTGGCGGTGGCCCTGTTATGGCCGCCATGCTCTATGCAAAGGCAAAAGGCAGAACGGACGTTAAAGTCCTCAAATACGCAACATCCGCCGACATAACCGGTGACAGGTCTTCTGTGGTGGGTTATCTTTCAGCGCTTATATCATAGGAGCGGAGAGCTTGATGGACATAAAGAATGCAATCACCCGACTGATTAAAAAGAAAGTTGTCATCCTTGACGGCTCAAACGGGGTACTGCTTCAATCAAGAGGCATGCCGGCAGGCGTCTGCCCCGAGGCATGGGGAATTGAAAATCCCGATGAGTTGAGCAGGGTCCATGCCGAATATGTCAAGGCCGGGGCCGATGTCATTTATACATTTACCTTCGGGGGAAGCAGGCCGAAATTAAAGCAATACGGCATCACCGATGTGTACAACACCAATAAAAAACTTGCAGAGATTGCCAGGAGTGCCATTGGAAATGACGCTTACCTTGCTGGCGATATTGCCCCTACCGGTCTTTTTGTGGAACCTTTTGGCAGCCTTCTCTTCGAAGAAGCAGTAGATATATTCAAAGAACAGGCCCGTGGCCTTATTGACGGCGGCGTTGACCTCTTTGTGATTGAGACCATGATGGACATACAGGAGGCAAGGGCTGCCCTCATTGCTGTCAAAGAGCTTACTGATGCATTTACGCTTGTTACCATGACATTTGAACCGGGTGGAAAGACTCTCGGCGGAACAGACCCGGTTACAGCGCTGATAACTCTTCAGGCCCTTGGAGCCGATGCAGTCGGATGCAATTGCTCAAGCGGACCAGAGCAGATGCTTCCAATCATCGCAATGATGAAGCCTTTTGCAAAGGTGCCCCTTGTAGCCAAACCCAATGCGGGTTTACCTAAGCTTGTTGACGGCAAGACCGTTTTCGACATGGATGCTTCCGAGTTCGGGTCATTCGGAAGGGCCTTTACCGAAGCAGGCATAAACATGCTGGGGGGCTGCTGCGGCACGACCCCTGCACATATAAAGGCTGTCGCAGAGACGGAAAAGGGCACAGTACCCAGACCCCCTGTCATTAATGCCATTTCTGCACTCAGTTCGGCCAGGGCCCATATCATCCTAGACAATGAAAGGCCGGTTGCCCTCATCGGCGAGCGCATAAACCCTACCGGGAAAAAGATGCTTCAGGCCGAACTGAAGCAGGGCAGTCTGAGCATGGTCCGGCAGTTTGCCCGTGAACAGAATGACGCCGGTGCAGACCTTCTTGATGTAAATGTGGGTGTCCCGGGAATTGACGAACCTGCCGCAATGAAATCGGTTGTTGGGCTGCTCTCATCCATAACCGATCTGCCACTTGTAATTGACAGCTCGAAACCCGAGTCAATCGAAGCTGCACTAAGGCTTTATCCCGGCAGGGCCCTTATAAATTCCATTTCAGGTGAAGAGGCCAAGATAAAGGCACTTCTGCCTGTGGCGGCTAAATATGGGGCGATGTTCATACTGCTGCCGCTCACCGACAGCGGCATCCCAAGGACGCTTGATGATAGAAGAACGGTTGTAGAAACAATCTTCTGCGAGGCACAGTCTTATGGGTTCACAAAAGAAGATATTGTTGTTGACGCGCTGACCATGACGGTATCAGCAGAGCAGAGTGCCCCGAAGGTTACTCTTGATACCATTGAGTGGTGTACAAATGTTTTTAAAGTGAAAACCCTTCTGGGGCTGTCAAATGTATCGTTCGGTCTGCCTGAGCGCAGGTGGATAAATGCATCATTTCTTGCAATGGCTGCTTCCAGGGGCTTGAGCATGGCGATTGCAAATCCGTCCAGCGAAGAACTGATGGCGATGAAGCTCTCTTCTGATGTCCTGACAGGGCGAGACAAGGGGGCCAGGTCCTACATATCCAGATATGCCTCTTACCAGAACAATGTGAATGAGAAGACCGGTGCTCTTTCACCGTCCCGGCAGGTTGCCAGGGCGATTCTGGACGGTGACCGGGATGATATAGCCATGTTTATTGAAAAAGCGCTGTCAGCCGGGAATGATGCAGGCGGCCTTGTAAACGATATCATGATTCCTGCAATCAGGCAGGTCGGAGACCTTTACGAGAAAGGTACATATTTTCTGCCTCAGCTTATTGCGAGCGCCGAAACCATGCAGAAGGGTTTTGCCTTTCTTGAACCTATGCTTGACCAGGCGTCAAATACCAGGAAAGGCCGGGTTCTCATGGCGACCGTCAAGGGAGACATACACGATATCGGAAAGAATATTGTCGTACTTCTGCTCAGAAACAATGGTTTCGAGGTGATTGACCTGGGCAAGGATGTCCCGAATGAGACAATTATCAAGGCGATAAATGAATACAGGCCTGATGTAGTCGGCCTGTCTGCACTGATGACAACCACTATGACCGTAATGAAGGAAGTAATAGAGCTTGCCCGCGACAGAGGCATCACCTGCCCGTTCATGGTAGGTGGAGCGGTGGTGACAGCCGAATATGCCGCATCAATCAATGCTGCATATGCAAAAGACGGGGTGGAAGCAGTAAAGGTGGCTGAAGGGCTGATTCGTCAGATCACTTCTTCCTGATGAGCTCTTCGACCTGGTTCGGCAAATCCCTGCACATATAGCAGAAAACTCTGCCGTCCTTTCCAACCAGGACCTTCGTGGGTACTCCCCTTATGCTGTAGTCAACGGCAACACTTCCTTCCGAATCAAGCAGGGTCGTATAGGGTATCTTGTATTTCTCGATATAGGATGAGACTTTTGCCTTACTTTCGTTCATGTCAATTGCAATTATTTCCAGTCTGCCCCTGTATTTCTGGTGCATTTCCTTGAGCTCAGGGACTTCCCTTTTGCAGTATGGGCACCACGTGGTTGTGAAATAAAGGAGCACGTTCTTACCCTTAAAGCTGTTCAGTGAAACACTCTTCCCTTTCATATCCTGGAGCGTAAAATCAGGCGCTTTCGGATTCTCTGCTGCAAGAACACCTGTTGCCATGAATGACATTAAAAAAACGGTTGCCAGCGATATAATAAATATTTTCTTCATCAAGTCTCCTTTATATTGAAAGCCTGCCTGCCATGAACAGGAAATATTCACCTATCCCGAGCATTACCAGACCGAAAATCTTTTGAACCCATACCATCCAATTGCCGGGTTTTGGAAGACTTTTCATTAGTCCGGTGAATATGCCTACAAAAAACAATATTGTTCCCATGCCTATTGCGAATACGAACAGGAGGCTCATACCGTATATGATATTCTGCCTGGCCGCCACGTATCCGAGAACTACGCCGAGCACAGGCGCGGTACATGGGCCTATTACCAGCCCTGAGACGATTCCCATGAGTAGCCCGCCGATGATGCCTATTTTTTTACCGTGAGCCCCTGTCGTCTTTATCCCGGGTATGTAGAAAGTATAAACACCCAGCATGGAAAGCCCGAACAATATGAAGATATTTGCCAGTATGAAATAGGTCCAGGGGTTTGACTGTATTCTGCCGAAAAATGTTCCCGTAAATGCCGCGATGGCACCGAGCACAGTGTATGTGATCGCCATACCGAGGATATATACTGATGTCTTGATTATGGCCTCTATACGCCCTGTCCCGCTGCCTCCCACATATGCTACGGTTATGGGTATTACAGGGTAGACGCAGGGGGTAAGGCTCACAAGAAATCCACCCAGATAGACAGCCATATAGGACATCAGCATTGAAGAACGCAAATGGATGTCAATATTGTTTATAAACCCCTCTATCATGCCAGGTCCTTCAGGAGCCTTTCCAGTTCATGTTTTGTGGGCTCTCCTGATATGCGTTCAAATTCGGTCCCGTCCTTGAATGCAATGACGGTCGGCAGGCTCAGTACGCCCAATTTAGACGGGGTTCCGGTATTCTTGCTTATGTCCATAACTCCGAAAGTAATTTCGGGATATATCAGACAAAGGTGCTCCATAAAAGGTTCCACCTTTTTGCAGCCCGAACACCACGGGGAAGTGAAAAGTACCACCAGTTTATTCTTTGCCAGTTCGTCAATATTGTTATCCGTTATTTCTCTCAACATAACAAAGATTCTAACATAAGCCTTGGGTATAAACAATTGATACGCTTCATCGTCTGTTGATGTGAATCAACAGGTAAGCAATTGACCTGATACTTAAATTGGTTGATAATCAAGCCTTATCTTAAAAGGAGGTTTTATGAAGACAAGACTCAGGGCAGCACTCATTATGATAATGCTGATTTCTCTCGGGTGTTCACATGCTCAGAAAAGCATCCCGGTTCAAAAGGCCGAACCTGTATCAGTTAACGAAAGCGCAGCAGTCGACAGGTTAAGCAATGCAATTAAATTTCAGACAATATCTTATGACGACACGTCAATGATAGATTATGCGCCGTTTGATGGGTATCTGGCTTTCATCAAAGATGCATTCCCGTTGACGAACAAAAATCTTAAACTCGATATGATCAACGGCTACAGTCTGCTTTATACATGGCAGGGCAGCGATCCGGCGCTCAAACCAGTGGTTCTTATGGCGCATTATGATGTGGTGCCCGTCGATGCCAACACACTTAAAGACTGGAAGCAGCCGCCTTTCGGCGGCAATGTCGTAGATGGCATTGTCTGGGGCCGCGGTACGCTCGATGACAAACACAGTATGATTGCAATAATGGAATCCGTGGAGACGCTTCTTCAGTCCGGGTTTATTCCCAAAAGGACGATATACCTTGCATTCGGTCATGACGAAGAAATCGGCGGCATGAACGGTGCGGCAAAAACAGTTGAATTTCTGAAGGCCAAAGGTGTTGTACCGGAATTCGTGATCGATGAAGGGGGCTGTGTTAAGACAGACGGTATTGCCGGGGTGAAGACCCCGATTGCATTGATCGGCATTTCGGAAAAGGGCGGCTTGAACATACTCCTCGAAGTGGACGACAAAGGCGGCCATTCCTCCATGCCTCCGAAACATACAGCCCTTGGCAAGATCGCCCGGGCAATTACCAGGCTGGAAAACTATTCATTCCCGGAAAGCCTGACCATGCTTGAAAAGACCATCAAACCGGTTGCACCGAAAATGGCGGGCCTGAACAGGTTTGTGGTTACAAACACATGGCTTACCGGACCTCTGGTAAAATCCATGATGTCAAAATCTCCTGATACTGCCGCTTCGATCCATACGACCATAGCTGCAACACAGGCTTCGGGCAGTTCAAAATCGAATGTGCTCCCCACAAAAGCGACCGCAGTCGTCAACTTCAGGCTTTTCCCCGGGGACACAGCGGCCGAGGTTGTGGGGAAAGTTAAGAAAGTGATTGACGATACTGAAGTGAAGGTAACTGCAATAACGCCTTATTTCGAGGCATCTCCTGTTTCAAGTACATCTTCGGCGGGTTTCTTCGCAATTGTCAAAACCGTAAGGCAGACGCTTGATGACAAAGAAGAAACAGCCATCACACCATATCTGATGCTGGGCGGATCTGATGCCAAGCATTTCAGCAGAATTTCGCCCGATACCTACCGGTTTCTTCCTGTTTTCATGGATAAGAAACAGCTCGATATGATTCACGGTACAAACGAAAGCATTGAGACAAAAAATTATCTAAGAATGATTCAGTTTTATTCACAGCTTATAAAGAATGTGCAATAGACCAAACCCTGAAGCGGAATAAAAACCGCTTCAGGGTTCCTCTTAGTTCCTTTTTCGAACAAATAAGTTGATAATCTATGATTATTCTGGATATAGTATCCGGCTGAGTACACAAGAAAGGGGGAATAAAAATGAGTTATTCGGTGGGTCACGAGAAACTGAATGCGTGGATTAAGGAAATGGCGGAAATGTGCAGGCCTGACAGCATACACTGGTGCGACGGTACAAAGGCTGAATATGACCGCCTCATGAAGGAAGCACTCGATAAGGGACAGGCTACACCTCTCAAGAAGAGGCCCAACAGTTTTCTGTTCCGCTCGCATCCGAGCGATGTAGCGCGGCTGGAATCGAGGACCTATATAAGCACGGTTAGTCAGGAAGACGCCGGTCCGAGCAACATCTGGATGGCTCCTGATGAACTTAAAAAAATAATGACGGGTTTGTATACAGATTGCATGAAGGGCAGGACGATGTACATCATCCCGTTTTCAATGGGTCCTGTCGATTCACCGATTGCAAAAATTGGCGTAGAGATAACTGACAGCCCTTATGTCGTATGCAATATGCACATTATGACAAGGGTCGGTACAAAAGTTATAGAGAAGCTTGGCACAGACGGAGAATTCATACCCTGCATGCACTCAGTCGGTGCGCCTCTTGAACCCGGAGAAAAGGACGCATCATGGCCGTGCGCCCCTCTTGACAAAAAATATATAAGCCATTTCCCGGAAGAGAACCTGATCTGGTCATACGGCAGCGGTTACGGCGGGAACGCCCTTCTAGGAAAGAAATGCCTCGCGCTCCGCATAGCCTCGGCCATGGCCAGACGCGAAGGCTGGATGGCCGAACATATGCTTATCCTAAGGCTTACAAATCCCGAAGGCAAACGCTATCACATTGCAGCGGCATTTCCGTCCGCATGCGGCAAGACGAACCTTGCCATGCTGACGCCTACAATCCCGGGCTGGAAATGCGAGTGCGTAGGCGACGACATCGCATGGATAAAGATAGGGCCGGACGGCAGGCCTTATGCTATAAATCCTGAATCGGGCTTCTTCGGCGTCGCACCCGGGACATCTTATCAATCAAACGCGGCGGCGATGGATTCGATCAAAGAGAATGCCATATTCACCAACTGCGCCCTTACCGATGATGGAGACATATGGTGGGAAGGCATCGATGCGCCGGCCCCGGCTCATGCAATTGACTGGAAGGGTAACGACTGGCCGAACGATGAAAAGGCCGTAGCTGCTCATCCCAACGCCAGGTTCACCGCACCTGCAAAACAGTGTCCGGTTATCTGCCCTGACTGGGAAAAACCGGAAGGTGTTGCAATTGACATCATGATATTCGGCGGAAGGCGCGGCAGCGTTGTACCCCTTGTGAACGAAGCGTACAGCTGGGATCACGGCGTATTTCTGGGTTCGACAGCATCATCCGAGACGACTGCTGCGAATATCGGTGCAGTCGGAAATTTAAGGCGCGACCCGTTCGCCATGCAGCCTTTCTGCGGATACAATATGGGCGATTATTTCCAGCACTGGCTCGACATGGGCGATAAGCTCGGTGCAAAAGCGCCACGTATATTCTATGTCAACTGGTTCAGGAAGACCTCAGATGGTAAATGGCTATGGCCGGGCTTCGGCGAAAACAGCAGGGTTCTCAAATGGATGTGCGAACGAGTGGACGGCAAGGTGGGAGCGGTTGAGACACCTATCGGCCTTATGCCTAAGCCTGAAGACCTTGACCTGGGCGGTCTTGAAATCCCGGCCGAAGACCTCAAGGAACTCCTGAGAGTGGATTCCGACGCATGGAAGGCGGAAATTCCTGACATTGAACAGCACTTCGCTAAATTCGGTGACCGGCTGCCTGAAAGACTGGCCAAGCAGCTTAAAGAACTTGCGAAAAGGCTTGGCTGAGTTATTTAAAATAAGCGCCCGGAAATGATTCCGGGCGCTTAAAAAAACCACTAATCTGAAATTCTGGTTCCTGTAATCGTATTGGTTGTCACGCAGTCACTGCTTTTACAGTCATAAACATCCAATGTCCCGGACAGGCTGTTTTGTGAGATCAATAGCTATATTGCATCCTGTTCAATACTGTGCAAACTTCAAACATAAAAAAGGGATTTTATAGAAAAATATCCGGGGGAGCGCAGTGGCGAATATCATGTGGAAGCTGACTAGGGGCATACTTTATGGAAAAGGCTTAAGACTCGGAGCGCTTGACGGTTATGAGCGGCTCATAGCTGCAATCTACGGCACGCCCGACAGGGTGCCGGTGCTTCTTCAGCCGTATCTTTACGCCATGAAATTAAACGGGCTTTCCGGCAGGAAATTTTTCAGTGAGCCGGTCCCCTTCATCAACGCATCATACAATACGGTGAAATATTTCGGGGTTGATTCATGGTCCCCGGTGTTTGACTTCTACAATATCGAGGCCGAGGCGCTTGGGCAGAGCCTTATCTGGGGTGATGAGAGGGAACCTTACGTCGATACCCATGACCCGCTGGTAAAAGAGAAAAAGGATCTTATCGGTCTGAAACCACCAGTATCTGGAAAGAGCGGCCGCATGCCTTTTGTCCTTGAGGTCTACGGACGGTTCAAGGAAATCATGGGAATGCCTCCTATATGCTACTGCTGTGCGCCGTTTACACTGGCTGTGCTCATACGCGGACTCAGAAAGCTCATAGTAGATATGTACAGGGACCCCCGTTTTGTGCATGAGCTTATGGATTTTCTCAGCATGGAGGTTGTTGTCCCCTGGATAAAAACCATGGTCAACCAAACGGGCTCTTCGATGGTTGCGATGTCCGACGCGCAGGCGAGTCCCCCCATCGTGTCACCTGTCATGATCCGGGAGTTCTGCCTGCCCTATGTCGAAAAGATCATAAGGGAGACATCGACGCCCAGATGCACGGTCATGGACACAGGGACCTGGGGAGAAGGCCATGTGAAAGATCCCGGCGAGGTTCTCGATATCAAAATGGACATGATGTTTTCCGGAAATAATCTCCATTTCATGCGGCCCTATTATCTGCTTGTCTGGCATGAAGACTATGAGAAGGTCGGTATCCCCCTTATCCGGTCCTATGCGGATGAGAAAAAGGTCTGCCTGATGCTGAATGTCCAGTACGATATCTTGAGGGAAGGTTCTCCGGAAGAGATCGCCGAGAGGGTTCGCAGGATTATCAGAGAAGGCGCAGGAAAAGGCAGGTTCGGCATTCTCATCAACATGGTTCCCGTGGATACACCGGTCGAAAGCGTCCATGCCGCAGTAGAGGCTGTGAAGCAGTTCGGCGCATACCCGATAACCGGTGATATCGACAGTCGGCCTTTTGTCAGGCCTATATTTCAGCCTTTCGAGAAGTGGGTGAAAGAGCACGGTCTGTCTGTATAATCCAAGAAGAAAAGCTGGTTTAAAAAGCGGTTTTGAAGCCTGTCAGGAACCTTAAATTATTATTCCGACAATATTTTTTTGCTGAATTTTGATTTTTTGAAAATTTTTTAAAGTTTTAATTTTAAAATTCCGAACACGATAAATAGCACTAAACAAACCAAAGGAGGAGTTATGAAGAAATTACAGGTAATAGGTATTACGGTAGCGCTGCTGGTCTTGGGTATTGCCGGCTGTGCCCAGGCTTCCGAGATCGGAAAGGATTGGAAGGTTGGTCTTGGATTCGAAAGTATGTATGCAGGCCCGCTATTAAATGGACTCAGCGTTCGGGCTTGGACAGGTCCCTTAGGGATGGAGGCAGATCTCTTACAGGGTAGCGCGAAGGTTAAAGTTAATGGTGTCGGTGATGACAGCGGAAGTGTGGAAACAAAGGCGAACATGTGGGCAGGTGAACTGAAAGCCATGTATGCATTCGTTCAGAAGAAGAACAGTAATTTCTATGCCGGTGCAAACGTCAACTATGCAAGTTTTAAGGTTGATGTCGATGATGGCAGCGGGAAAGGTTCTTTATGGACATACGGGCCATTCATAGGCTCAGAATTCAATTTAGATGCAGTACCTGAGCTTGGCTTTAATTTCGAAGTCGGCTATATGCTGAACAACGGAAAGGCTGAGATTGATGATTCTGACGTCGATGCCAAAATTGATATGTACGGGATTAACGTAGGCATAGGTGTTCACTATTACTTCTGAGGACTGAAACCGGGATTAACATTAAAAGGACGTTGATGGTAAAACTGATATAAAGAGAATCGGTAAATATTTAATTCTCCAAATCAACGTCCATTTCTTTTTTCTTTAACATTGTTCTGACAGGCATCTTTCAGGTATTGTTTTAAATCTGCCATCTTCTGCAATATTAGATTCTAAGGATAAAAGGTGCTTGGCCTTGACCCCATGACAGATTGATCGTTGAGTCTTATTTCAAGGCCTAACGTCCTTTCATATTTCTGCATCCTTGGTTAACCATTTTAATGCAGCTTTCAATATTCTTTTTGTATGTGTGTAAAAATTATTGGAATATTGATATGTGACAGAAATAATAAATCCTGTCAGCCGGTCAGTCTATTTTCTTGAGCTTCTCAATCTCCTCCCGTATGACCTTCTCGATTATTCCGGGCAGGTCCTTTTTCACCGACGTGACGATTTCATTTATGAGTTCCGTAATGACCGGTCTTGCTATGGATTCCACCATTTCAGGGATATCTTTCACCAGAGATTCCCTGGAAGCTTCGATCACGGTCTTTTCATCTGCAGGCTTCGCATATTCTTCGGTCTTGATCTCAAACGTTTCTTCTGCTCTCTGCTCAAATGTCTCTTCTTCTTTCTGTTCAAAAGTCTCTTCTGCCTGGTGCTTGAAGACGTCTTCAACCGGAGCCTCATCGGGCTTTACTTCAAAGGGAAATTCCTGCTCTTCTTTCTTCGGGGGTTGTTGAGGTTCGGGCTTTTTGGGGGTAGCTATGCTTTCCAGCGATTCCCTGAATATCCTGTCGAAGTCGAATTCGTCCTTCGGTGTTTCCGACGGGGTATCATCTTTTGAAAGTTCCCTGCCCAGGTCAAATGTTGCTGTTTCGGGTCTGGTTGGTTTTATATCAGGCGCCGGGGCAGCAGGGGAGTCTTTCTTAGCAGAATCTTCTTCATCCATTAATTCGGTAAGGTCAATGATAAGGTCGTCATTGTCATTTGACATGATGATCTCCTTCGTTTCTTAATCAGTTTTTCATTACCGGCTGGCCGGTTGATTCCATAACGCTCATCCAGAGCGGTCCCTCAATGTCGATCTTTTTTCTCTCTCTTACGCTTAAAGCGATGGGTATATGCACATAATTATTTCCCCAGTTTCCTATCAGCATATCTGTCTTGCCCGACATACCCGCATGGACCGCCATCTGGGCAAGGAGCCCGCAGAATATGGAATCGGTTGCGTCGGCCTCGACGCTGCGTATCATGTAGCTGGGGTCGATGTATTTGAGGTTAATCGGTATATCTTTTTTTGCGAAGAAATTCTGGATTGCTTCTTTCAGGAAGATGCCGATATCACCCATCTTTATATTTCCAGAGGCGTCTTTTTTTGCCTTTGTGCTGTCGAAAAATTTAAGGCCGGCACCTTCTGCGACAACGATGACCGCATGGCCGCGCTCTTTAATCCTTTTCTCAAGGAACGATAGAAATCCTTTTTCCCCCTCGAGGTCAAAATCCATTTCAGGGACAAGGACAAAATTTGCATCGCCCTGGGCAAGCGCTGCATAGGCTGTTATAAAGCCGGAATCCCGGCCCATGAACTTTACAAGTCCTATGCCATTAGGTGCGCCTTTGGCTTCTGCATGGGCGCACATAATTGCATTCTTGGCTTCTTTGACTGCCGTGTCGAAGCCGAAGGTCTTGCTTACAAAGCTAATGTCATTATCGATTGTTTTGGGGATGCCTATGACCGAACACTTGTAGTTCCTGGAAAGTACTTCCCTGGCCACGGCTGAAGTGGCCTTAAGCGTCCCGTCGCCTCCAATGAAAAAAAGGATATTCAAGTTGAGCCTTTCGATTGCATCGACGATTTCAGATATGTCCTGGCCTCCGCGCGATGAGCCGAGGACAGTCCCGCCTCTTTCATGTATGTGCTCCACTGTTTGCGGCGTCAAATCGATTATGGGGTGGGCGTATTTAGGTATGAAACCCTGAAGCCCGAAAGGTATCCCGCATATGTTACGGACACCGTACATATAATAGAATTCCATGACTATGCTTCTTATGACGTTGTTTATACCCGGGCAAAGCCCGCCGCAGGTAACAATGCCAGCTTTTGTCTTTGACGGGTCAAAGAATATCTTTTTTCTTGGCCCCGCTATTTCAAGGGTTGAAGGATACCGGCCTTTGAGCCTGCACTTTTCCAGAAAGGCGAGTGATGTGTCGATCAGCGTGCGCTCGCCGTCTTCAACGAACATTGTGCCTTTGACCGGCGAGTCTATTCTGGGGTTTCCAAGGGAAACGATTTTTGTATCGATATCACCTTCCATATATTCGAATGAATTTTCCGAATCCATAAGTCCTCCATGCAATTCTATTATCGGTTTTATAGTGGCATTTCTTTATTCATTGGCCTTAAAAAATTAGATTCAAACCGCTTTTGATTAGACGCGTATATGTGATATAGCCGCCTTATGCAAAAAGGCAAGTATGATTTGTTTGTATTTGGTGCCGGGCCAGGCGGATATACCGCGGCTATAATGGCTTCAAAAAAAGGGCTTAAAGTAGGTCTTGTTGAGGCGGGCAGACCGGGTGGTACCTGCACGAACCTGGGGTGCATCCCGACAAAGAGTTATTGCGAGAGTGTAAAACTGTTTTCAGGAATTAGAAATGCATCAAGGTTCGGGATAGAGGCGGAAGCAAAACCGCTCAGCCTTG
Source organism: uncultured Bacteriovoracaceae bacterium (assembly GCA_964400685.1). Lineage (GTDB taxonomy): Bacteria > Desulfobacterota > Desulfomonilia > UBA1062 > UBA1062 > DATCTV01. The sequence goes on from CAYNVT010000027.1 coordinate 13,455, forward strand.
AAAATATGTACAGCAGGAAAGAAAGGATTATATCGAGGCTCTCCAAAGGCATCGAGCTCCTTTTGAAGACAAACGGCGTTGAACTTATAAAAGGCGAAGCCGCTGTTGCAGGCAGTAATACTGTGTCGATCGGCGATGATATTCATAACTTCGACAACCTGATAATAGCTACAGGCTCAAAACCCAGGCCTTGCCCGTTCGATGTGCCCTGTATATGGACCAGCAATGAGGCTCTCTCGGTAAAAGAGGTTCCGCAGTCATTGCTGATTGTTGGCGGTGGTGTCATAGGTATGGAGATGGCCGGTATATTTTCAGCCCTTGGCGTTCAGGTCACTGTCGTCGAAGCACTAGACAGAATTCTACCGGGAGAGGAGCCGGATGCGTCCCAGCTCCTGGTTAAGACGATGAGAAGTGTCCGCTTCCTGACTTCAGCGTTGGTAAAAGGGATCGAAAAAAAAGAAGTGTTCAAGACCACAATCTTGTCGGGTGAAAAAACAGAGGTGATAGAAACGGAGAAAGTCCTTTGGTGCACAGGAAGGTCGCCTGTCATACCTGCCGGCCTGGAGAAGCTCGGGGTTGAAATGAAAGCCTCGGGCGGCATAAAGGTAGACAGGGGTATGAGGACATCTGTTCCGGGAGTATACGCAACAGGAGATGTCACGGGCGAATGGATGCTTGCCTATGTAGCATCAAGGGAAGCGGAAACGGCGGTTGAGAACATTACGGGCGGGGAAGCACTGATGGACTATTCATGCGTGCCTTCGATAATATTTACAAGTCCGGAAATAGCGTCCATCGGTGTTGTGTCCCATGATGCCCCGGGGCTTAAAAAGGGGACTTTTCCTGTATCGGGACTTGGAAGGGCGCGGACGGCGGAGGCAAATGACGGATTTGCAAATGTTTATGCCGATGGCGGGGGCAGGCTCGTAAGGGTGACGATAGCAGCCCCTCATGCAACCGATCTTATTGCATGGGCGGCTCTAGCTGTAAAAAAGGGCATGACCATAAGCGAATTTCTTGAACCGGTATATACGCACCCGACGTTCTCCGAGCTTATTAAAGAGGCAGCAGAAGACACTCTCGGGCTGAGCGTTCATAAAGGATAGCAGGTGGCGGAAAATATTGTAAAAGGTGTTGTGATATCCGTTAATACAAGTCAGTTGAAAGGCGAAAAAAAGTCCCCTGTCGACAGTGCGGATATTGTAACCTGCCTCGGCATCGAAGGGGACGCTCATGCAGGGCCGGGGGATCGCCAGATAAGCCTCCTCGCATGGGAAAGCATAGAGAAGATGAGGGAAAAAGGCTATGATGCCAAGAACGGTGACTTTGCCGAGAACCTTACGATTAAAGGTATTCTATTGTGGGAGCTTAAACCGGGTGACGTGCTTAAGGTGGGCGGCGAAGTGATCTTAAAGATAACCAGGATCGGCAAAATCTGCCATCAGCGCTGCAATATCTTTTATCAGGTGGGTGATTGCGTCATGCCAAGGGAAGGGGTGTTTGCAGAAGTGGTGAACGGTGGCATTGTCAAACCCGGCGACAGTGTCATTCTTGATGATTCGATGACCGGGTCTGTTTCCGCTTGAGTTTGTGCTGACATTCTGACCTAATGTTCCAAATGAACAGAATCCTCCTGGTATGTATTTTTTTCTTTATGTTGTGTGGCAATGCATTTGCCCTGAAGTCGATTGAAAAGGACGGTATCTATGTCTACTATCCCAAGGGTGAGGAAAAAATTGCAAACTCCCTTATCGCAAAAATCGATCCGATCAAGAGTTTCCTGAAATCATACGGACTCGTTGTTCCAAAACCCTTGCATGTGATTGTCGATGGAAAGAAGGACTTCCCTGATCTCATCGTACATGTGATCCCCCACTACGAGATAAGGATTCCCATAAAGGCTCCGGGCGTGCTCGATGACGGCTATATGGAAGAAGACCCCTGGGCATACTTCCTGTTCAAGGGCATGTGTCTCGAAGCAGTATATGCAGTCAGGTCGGGCCTGCCTGGGGCTCTGTATTATGCATTCGGAGTTGTGATGTCTCCGAACGCCATCATGGCGCCCTGGTTTGACGACGGGTTTTCGAGCCTCATGTACAAGCGGTACTGCGGCAAAGCAGTGATTGATTCCTATGACAGGGCCATATTCGAAGAGTCGCTTCCTCCTGATATCGCCAAATTGAGCAATCATCCGGGAATATGGCCGGGCCATTATTCGTACAGGATATTCGGCAGGCCGTTCATCGAGTGGGTATGTGAGAATTATGGAATGGATAAACTGATGGATTTCGTAAGGGTCCATGGTAATGGCTTCATCCCGCTGGAGATCGACATCAAAGCGAGGGAGGTCTTCGGAAAATCCTGGCACGGTATGTGGGATGATTTCATGAAAGATGCAGCCGTCAAAAATGGAGATGCATCCGGCATGTTCATACAGGGATACTGGCCGGAACCCTTCATCTACTGGAATAACTCTGGCGTCTACCCAGGAGTGGAGAGGAATTCGATATGCAGCAGATACGGATACAGGGATCAGGAAGGCACCCTGTGGCTTCAGGAATATGATTGGGAAGGCAAATCCCGTATAGTCTCATATATCGACGGGTTTTCAAGGATCACGGAAGTGGAGCATGTCTGGGACCCGGGCCAGGGCGATATCGCCGTTACACGCAAGGGTCACGTACCTTATCTCATCGATTTCAGATTCAGGAAAATACTGGGCATAGAGATGCTAAGAAAGAGTGAGATTTTCATAGCAGGTCCCGAAGAGGCTATCCAGATGTCGGGTCCTGTGAGGTGCGAGGACGGCAGGATCGCCGTTTCAGCCAATATAAAAGGAAACTGGGATATATGGGTCTATGACAAGTCCTGGGAACGTGTTACCGATGCGCCTTCTACCGAAATGGACCCTTGGTGGAACGGTGATACCCTTGTTTATTCATCCGACATATCAGGCAAGTTTCAGATATATGCTCAGGGGATGGTTCAGCTCACACAAGCCCCTTCCGGTGCGGTAATGCCAAGAAGCGGCAAGTATCTCAATCTGGTGCACAACGGGTGGATGGTGGATGAGTACAAACTCACAGCTCAGATAAAAGACGAGCTGCCATCATACGATATGACCAGCAGCGAGTCCGATCCCCTTAATGAAACTGAAGGGAAAAGGTACAATCCGCTCAACAGCCTTTTTCCCAACTGGATGATACCTGACATGTATGCGGATACGTCCGATATTCAGATCGGTCTCCTCACATTCGGCAGGGATGTATCGACGGACTATACAATAAACGGCGGATTCAGGTATTCATTCTACGAAAACTATTTCATCTTTAACCTCGGGGCCAGCGCAAAAGGTCTGGGTGTCAACCTGTCAAGATATCCGCTCGACTATTCGTCGGATATTGCAAGCGTCGACGAGTCGAGGCTTGAAGGGAAAGTCTTTTTCAGGCCTGTTGAACATGAATGGTTCAACATCTCGTGCAACTGGCTGGGATGGGACACCCGCGAAAGTCCCGATGATAACGGTGAGGATATCTGGGGCGCGGTAAGCATCAATAAGATCTTCGGAAGCCTGGGAACATCGCTTAACTATGAATACTATTCAGGAGGAATGAGCTCTGCCTATGCGAGTCTCAGGCTGAAAACAGGAAAGGAGATATTCAGCGTATTCAGTCTGAGTGCGGCAAAGACCTGGGGTGGTTATGAACCCGGGCACGGTTCTTTCAGGATGGGAGGGGATGTAGGAGAAGGATATTTTACCAGGAGGCCGTCAAGGCTTTATCCTTTGAGGGGATTCCCGTCCAGCACATTTGAGGCCGGTCAGGCTTACACGGCAGGAGCCGAAGTCTACTGGCCGCTTGCCAATCTGCAGAAAGGCTACAAGACAATACCACTGTTCCTGCACAGGCTGAAGCTGGGCACCTTCATTGACAGCGGGATATGCTCCGACGTGGTATCGACGGATGATATCGCGCTGGGGGCCGGCATTGAACTGGTTACATCCATGGAGATTGCATGGGGTGTTATGTCGGAGTTCAGATTCGGGGCAGCTTTTCCGATTGTAAGGCCTGATTATATAAACAGCTCGGATTATGTGATCCTGCTGCAGATCGGCAGGCCACTGTAAAAGTGCTTCAGGCCTCTATCTCTTTGAGAATTTCCTTCAGACCTTTTTTGATCTGTTTCGCATCTTCCTTTTTCTGAAGGAAGGCCTTTTCGAGTTCATTGTGTCTTTTTGTGAGGTTGGCCAGTTCCTGTTTCAGCGATGCCAGCTCGTCGTGCAGTTTTTTTACTTCGCCGTTCAGATCGACATCGCCTGATATGTCATCGACAAGAGAGAAGAGGTCGTTTACCTTCTGCTTTGTCTTAGAGTCCATAGGCCTCCCGCTTTGCCTTGAGCCTGATCTGCGCGAGCGACGCATGCACCTGTTCCAGCGTGGACTTCAGTTCGACGATTTCCTCTTCAAGCGGCTTGCGTTTTCTGCTCTCCGATTCAAGAATGGATTCAAGGTCTTTTATCCTTTTGTGTGCGGATTCAAGGTCCCTTTCCAGAATGGCTGCCTTGACATCGAGCAGGGCCTTGTCTTTCACCTCGTTTCCGATTTTAGTAAACCTTTCTTCCAGATCCTGTTTAAGGGCTATCTGTTCTTTTAAGGACGCATCTTTCTCACTAATGATTGAGAGCAGTCCCTGTATATACAGGTTGGCATCCTGGATCTGCTCACTGAGAAAATCGATCTCCCTGTTCAGATGAACTGAAGATTTGGCGGTGTCTTGAAAGGATGACAACTGCTGCTTAAGTTCGGTATTTTCCTTCAGGGCGTCTTTAAGCGCTCCCTCTTTTATGCCAAGCAGACGTTCTGCCTCCTTCTTTTCAATTATCATGCTGGTAAACTGGGAATCGATTTCCTTTATTGTTTTTTCGGTATGTTTAATTTCGGCAGCGTTTTTATTTAAGGGATGCTGAGAGGGTGCTTCAAGCTCAATTTCCTGAGGTTCTTTCCTGGTTGAGGTAATCTCAGATTCATGCTGTTCGAAAAAAGCGGTTTCAACTGTTGCAGTTTCAATCTCTTCTGTACGGGCCGGCAATTGGACAGGGTTTATATTCCATGGTCTGTTGGGACGGACTTTTTGAATTTTCGGCATTTTTTCTGCAACATTCTTGTCAAAACCGTCTTTCATAATTTGCTCCCTTCTCTTAAGATTATTTCACCATGAGTGTTTTTTTGCTTCTAATCATTATAATATCCTAATTATCAAAAAACAATCGGCAGATCGGGATAAATTTCTTTAATCATGGAATCGATATCGGATGAACCCCTGCCTTTGGATGTATATAAATGTATCGGAAGCCCCATGCTTGCTGCCTCTGCCATTTTCGTATCCTGTCTGATAATGGTCTCAAGAAGATAATCGCTGTAATGCTCCTGAAGGGCCTCTTTTGCCCGCTGGCAGATATTTAATGCCGCATTGTAATGATTAATGATGATGTGGATGTTATCCAGGATAAAATCAAAATCTTCTTCTATCCCGGAAAGTGTCTCGAAAAGAATCTTGAGGCCGTGATAGGAAAGAAAATCTGCAAGAACAGGAACAAACAGGTCGGTACTTGCAAGAATACCGTTGAGGTTAAGGAGGCCGATTGAAGGCGATGCATCCATTACAATGACATCATACTGGTCCTTAATTGAAGCCAGACTTTTTTTTAGCTTCAATTCACGGGCATTCATAGATGTCAGCGCCAGTTCAACCGGAGAGAGGTCAAGGCTTGCCGGGATGAGTTTGAGATTGGACATTGGCGTGTCGATTATTACATCTTTTATATCCATACGTTCAATCAGCACGTTATAGAGTGTCGCTTCGAAATTATCATGAGAAATGCCAAAACATTGGGTGAGATGCCCTTGGGGATCGAGGTCTATCAGTAATACCTTCATGCCGATCTGTGCAAGCCTGAATGCATAAAAGGCGGACAATGTAGTTTTACCAGTACCTCCCTTGAAGTTCAGGAAGATCTGCCGCCTTTTTGTTTTTACAAGAGGGCCTTTCCCAAGCTTGCCAAGATAAAGAGGGATGTCTTGCGGTAAGTAATAACGTATTCCGTCCATGATTACAGGCTCAGGGAATTTGCCTTCTGATTCCAATTTCGTAAGATGTGATTTTGATATTCCTATATGAGTGGCAAATTCCTTAGCAGTATATTTAGGCTGTTCCATTATACACCCTTGACGATTTTCCACCAGCTCTGCCATTTGGCTACAATCCAGGAAAGTTCGTCTTCGGAAGCACCTGTCGGATTGCCGAAATCCTCGCCGGTAATTTTTTTGAGAGTGCAGATAGCCTGGATTTTCACTTCGATATCTTTATCCTTGAGAGCATCAATTAAATTCCCTGCATCATTTTTTCTGCCCCATACGCTGACAAGTTTCAGTGCGTCTTTTCTGACTTTCGGATCAGAATCCCTTACAGCTAGGTGCATTATTGTACCGAGGCTCGATCGGTCATTCATCCATGAAAGATAGCTTATTACCCTTCTTCTTACATAGGGATCATGGTCATTCAGCCATCCTATTCCTTCGCTAGGTTTAAACGCCCCGTTTCTGAATAGGTATCTGATCGACTGGCATCGGATATGCGGATCCCTTTCTTCAGTGCCTTTATAGAACACTTTTGTAAAATTACCTGGGGTGTCGAAAAGGGTGTCGTACATTATTGTTGCAGTCTCTTTATCGGCTGATTCCAGGGCTTCAATTATCAGATTTTGAGATGCGTTGCCTTGCTGTGTCAAAGCTTTTGCAGCCATCCGTTTTATCTCCGGGTTGCTGTCCTTTAGGTCCTGTAGGATATCATTCATATTTAATGCCAATTGATTTACCTCCTGCCCGAACACCGCAAGTATAAATGGGAAAAACAAAGGTAGTCAAGCCATTCATTGTAATGATACTTATATATTATGAATGTCGCAGAGGTTGTAGTTTTTTCGGGTGTGCCGAAGGTTCTGTCTTACGGAATTCCTCCGGACGTTCATCTGTCCAAGGGTATGAGGGTTAAGGTTCCACTGAGAAATTCCATTAAAACCGGACTCGTTGTCGAAATAGCAGAAAAAGGGAAAGTGGGATTAAGAGATGTTATCGAACCGCTTGATCAGGCTCCCCTCATACCGGAAGACATGATAGATCTGCTTGCCTGGACTTCAAAGTATTATCATGCCTCTATTGGCGCCACAATGCAGCTTGCATTCCCTCCTCTTGTCAGGAAAGGTATTGATTTAGAAAAAATACCTGCCGGAAAGACAGTTCGTAACCGGGATATCGAAGATCCTCCAGAACATACAAAAGATCAGGTGAATGCAATTAAAACAATTGGAGACCTGATTGAAAAAAAACGGTTTAATGTTACAGTTCTTCATGGCGTGACAGGTTCAGGAAAAACCGAGGTATACATCGAAGCTGCAATAAAGACACTATCAATGGGCGGTTCGGTTATTTATATGGTTCCTGAAATAGCCCTTACCCCGCAGACCATCATGCGGATAAACAACAGAATACCTTATGAATCTGCAGTATTTCATTCAGGGTTGCGCCCAAATGACAGGTCAAGGGAGTTTGTTAAAGTCACATCCGGCAGGGCTAGATTCGTAATAGGAACCAGATCTGCAATTTTTGCCCCCTTAAAGGATGTCGGACTGATTATCGTTGATGAAGAGCATGACCAGAGCTACAAGCAATCAGACGGGGTTACCTATAATGCCAGGGATATTGCTATCATGAGGGCCAGCAAAGCCGATGCAGTTGTGATACTCGGTTCCGCAACTCCGAGTCTTGAGACATACGAAAGGGCAGGGAGAACAGGCCATACGCTTATCCTGATGCCGGAAAGGACCGGAAAAGCCTCACTTCCAGAAATATCCATTGTCGATATGCGGGGACGAAGTGAGGTTGTTTCCAGGGAGCTTGTTGATGCCATCAGGGGAACCCTTGATAAAAATGAGCAGGCGCTCCTTTTCCTGAACAGGCGCGGGTTTTCTTCGGTTATGATATGCCCCGGATGCGGTGAGGTTCTTGAATGCAGGAGGTGCTCAAGAGGGCTAACATATCATAAATCCAGACGGCATGCGATTTGCCATTACTGCGGGTATACCCAGTCTGTGCCCGAGATATGCCCCGGTTGCGGATGTATCGAGATGAAGCATGTTGGCCTTGGAGTTGAAAGAGTTGTTGAAGAAATACAACTTCTTATTCCGGAAGCGAAATTGCTGCAGATGGATTCTGATAAAATAGATACGCCCTTGAGGCTCAAAAAGGCTTTAAAGGCAATATCTGAAAAACAAGTTGATATTATTGTCGGCACTCAGATGATTTCAAAAGGGCATGATTTCCCCGGCCTTACGCTTGTCGGTATCATACACGCCGAACAGCTGCTTTATATGCCAGATTTCAGGGCTGCCGAAAGAACATTTCAGCAGGTTGTCCAGGTTGCCGGCAGGGCGGGAAGGACGATGCCTGACACAAAGGTGATTCTTCAGACGCTGATACCCGACCACCAGATCATGGGTTTTATATCAGGACACGACTATACATCAATGATCTCTACAGAGACAGATATAAGAAGAAAGACCGGGTTCCCACCTTTCGCATATATGGCAAGATGTATTTTTTCCTCGCCGAAAGAAAATGAATCCGAGGAATACGCAATCAAAGTATCGAAGAAAATCAAAGAAAGCGGGGTCAGTATTCTGGGGCCTTCGCCTGCCCCGATAGAACTGCTCAGGAATTCTTACCGCTGGAACCTCATTCTATTATCAGGGAGCAGAAGCAGATTGCATGCCTGTCTAGACCGTCTGGAAAAGATGAAATTTCCTTCATCCCTTAAGGTGAAGATTGATGTAGACCCTTATGATATGCTCTGATAACCAGGACAATTAAGATATGTATGATATTGATATTGCAATCATAGGAGCAGGAGTTACCGGACTCAGTATAGCCTTGTCGCTGTCCTTAAGAAAAGACCTCAGCATTGTAATAATAGAAAAGGAACCTGGTCCGGGCAGAGGTGTAAGTTCGAGGAGCAGTGAGGTGATTCATGCAGGCATTTATTACCCCGAGAATTTTCTGAAAACAAAACTTTGTGTTGAAGGATCAAGGCTTCTCTATGAATTCTGCAACAAATATGAATTACCAGCAGTGAAAACTGGTAAACTTATCGTTGCGACTGACAGTTCAGGTATGGATGCTATCGAATCTCTTCATAAACAGGGTATGAAAAACGGGGTTGAAAAATTATGCCTGATTGATGAAAGAGAAATTAAAAATATCGAACCGAATGTCAGAGGCATATGTGCCTTATATTCTCCGGATACAGGTATCGTAGATTCGCACTCTTTCATCAAAGTAATTGAGGCGTTGGCTTCAAACAATTCCGTAGGACTTCTTTATAATACCGAGTTAACAGCCCTTGATATGTCTAATGCCGGATATGTTTGCATGGTAAAAGATCCTTGCACTGAATATTCTTTCAGATCGAGAATCGTTATTAATGCAGCAGGTCTGGGTTCTGATGCAGTTGCAGGAATTGCCGGGATTGATATTGATATGGCCGGCTACAGAATTCACAAGGTTAAGGGAGAATATTTCAGGCTTAAGAGAAGCAAGGCGCGACTTATTAACGGTCTTGTCTATCCGAGTCCGGATAAGGACATCACGGGCCTTGGCATACACATCACAAAAGATGTTTCAGGAGAAGCCCGCCTTGGTCCAAATGCATTTTATATCGATGAGTTTGATTATGATGTTGATCCTTCCCATCAGAAAGAATTCTATTTTGGTGTCAAGGATTTCCTGCCGTTTGTTGAAGAAGATGATCTGACACCCGATACAGCTGGCATAAGACCGAAGATTCAGGCAAAAGGAGAAAAAACAAAGGATTTCATTATCAGACATGAGATTGACAGAAATCTGCCTGGCCTTATAAATCTCGTTGGTATTGAATCACCTGGCCTGACATCGTGCCTTGCCACGGGCAAGTTTGTTCATGAGATTCTTCATGATGAGGGTCTGCTGTAAAATTTTGACTGAAAAATTATGAAGATAGACTTTCAGTTCTTGACAAGAGAAACTTATAAAACTATTTTAACTCCATGAGCAGAGATAGACTATTATGTCCGGTTTGTGCATGGAGAGGAGATTGCAACAAGAAATTCAAATCGTCAGGCGGTGTTAACTGCCCCGATTTCAGCAGAGATATCACCATAAAAGTTGTTGAAGAACCAGTTACACAGCCAAAAAAGGAAGAGAAGAAACCCAAAAGAGGCCTCTGGCCTATATAATATTATCCTTAAGGCTGACGGTTCTTAAAAGAGTCTCTTCATCCGTGATAATCAGTGCGAGAATCTTGTCTCCGTTTACTGCAATATCTACGCAGTATCCCAATGTTGATCTCAGAGGCATGGTTTCTGTAAAGTCGTTAACATTCCAGGTGTAAACCCTTATCTGGCATGATTTGTATATGGTAACTTTATCGAGCATACCCCAAAGGCCCTGGTTGTTATCGATTGAAATCATATGGTTCGAATCAACGATAATGCGCGGTGGTAAGAAGTAGTCTACTTCCTGTTCCCTTGATTCGACATCTTCCGATTTAGTTGTTTTTCTCTCAACATAAATCTGTTCCAGATATAAAGGCAGTCGTGAAAATTGTGTTTCCGATGACCACAGCGCTTTCTTGTCTACATCTGAGAGGCTGAATGCATCTTTAGTCTTTTGCCACCAGCTCTTTGAAGACTCTTTCGGATTCTTCATGTCTTTGCTGAATACAAGAAGTTTTCCATTGGTAGGAGAAAATGTTATTATTTCATTTCCGCTGCTCCATGGCATTATGTCAGCTCTTATCGATGCCAGAGGGTCCATTGAAGCAGGCAACAGATCAGGATTTCCATCAACAGCCTTTGTTGATGACCACCTGTTGATTTCCTGGGTTAAATCGGGAGGCATGGATATGTCTGCTTTTACCAGGCCATTTCCAAGCGGCAGTACAACTCCTGTCCAGGTATTTATGACAGCTCCATCTTTTATTTGGTGGGTGACGAAGACATCCTGATTATAGCCGCCATTATATCTGATCAGGGCAATGATTGTATCCTTGTATGGCCACATGCGGAAAATAGGACCTGGTCCTTTATATGACCACCAGGGAGTAGCCTGTGCATCATTTACCAGATAAATAGTATTGCCACCGGAAACATAAATACTATCATATAAAAGAATGATCGAGGTTGCTTTAAAATTCAGTCTGGTATCTTTAATTTTAGCCGGAGGTGCCGCAGGTGCTGAGGGTGGTTGGACAGAAAAAAGTGAAGCAATCATTTCATCAATTGTTGATGTTAAATCATTGATTGATTTCATGTCCTTATGAAAAGCTTTCGGAGGGGTACTGTCAAGAATTGCATCAAATGAGTATACATCTCCGAGCTTGTTTATATGGATACCGAGATTATTAAATTTTCCAATATCAACACCATTTGCAAGACACCTTGTTTCAACTGTTTTATTTATGGCTTCCTTCTGGTTTTTTAATTCATCCGGACCATTTATCTGGGTGTCTATAGTCATTGCAGACAATTGAGATGTAATACAGAAAATAGCCCCTACTGTGATTATCAGGATGAACAATTTTTTCATGATTTTTCCCCCAATTACTAGTTATTAAATTAATTATAACATATCCTGATGTTTTAACAAAACAATTGAGTATCGATTAACAAATTGGCAGTTGCAGTCGGTATTGTTAAATCTGATAATCATAAAAGATGCATATGAATGACGATTCATTTTTCCTTGACCTGCTTGTCGCATTCGGTTATATGATGGCACGTTGCGAATAAAACCAATAATTAAGGAGGCAATTTATGGCAGAAGATACCATGAGCATGTACGAAAAGATTTTCCCGGTTCCTCCCAAGGTCAGGGAAAAGGCCTACATCAAGAGTAAAGCAGAGTATGAGGCAATGTACAAGGATTCAATCGACAATCCGGAAAAATTCTGGGCAAAGCAGGCCGAGAGGCTCGACTGGTTCAAAAAACCGACAAAGATTTGGAACTGGTCATTTACTTCACCTGTTAGTGTTAAATGGTTCGAAGACGGGGAGCTCAATGTCAGCTATAACTGCCTCGACCGCCATATCAAAAACGGAAAAAAGAACAAAGCAGCTATAATCTGGGAAGGAAACGATCCTTCAGAATGCAGAACATTAAGTTATATGGATATGTACCGTGAAGTAAACAAGGCCGCGAATGCTCTTAAGCAGCTTGGCGTTAAGAAGGGCGACCGTGTAACAATATATCTTCCAATGATTCCCGAACTTGCAATCACAATGCTTGCCTGCACAAGGCTTGGCGCTATCCACTGCATAGTTTTCGGTGGATTCTCTGCTGATGCCCTTCGCGACAGAATAGTGGACAGCGACTCCAAAGTCCTTATCACATGCGACGGCACATTCCGCGGCGCAAAGGCTGTTCCACAGAAAGACAACGCAGACAAGGCAGTTGAGCAGTGCCCTTCTATCGAGAAGATGATAGTAGTCAAAAGGACGGGCGACCAGATCAAATGCGCATGGAAAGACGGCCGCGACCTCTGGTATGACGATCTCATGAAGGATGCGGCACCTTACTGCGAACCTGAGAAGATGAATGCAGAAGACCCACTGTTCATCCTTTACACATCAGGCTCAACAGGAAAACCCAAAGGTGTTGTACATACGACAGGCGGATATCTTCTGTATGCATCAGTGACACAGCAGTACATATTTGATTATCATGACGAAGACATTTACTGGTGTACAGCTGACATCGGCTGGGTAACAGGTCATACTTATATAGTTTACGGCCCTCTCGCGAATGCAGCAACATCAATCATGTTCGAAGGCGTTCCGAGCTATCCCGGTTACGACAGATTCTGGGCAGTAGTCGAAAAGTATAAAGTCGACATTTTCTATACAGCACCTACCGCAATCCGCGCAGTTGCAAAAGAAGGCGACAAATGGGTTGACATGCACGACATCACATCAATCAGAATTCTCGGTTCGGTCGGCGAACCTCTGAACCCTGAAGCCTGGAGATGGTATTATGAGAAGATCGGAAGAAGCGAGTGCACAATTGTTGATACATGGTGGCAGACCGAAACAGGCGGAATTCTGATTACTCCGCTGCCAGGCGCAATCGATATCAAACCTGCAAAAGCTACAGTTCCTTTCTTCGGCGTCGAACCTTGTATTGTTGATGACGACGGCAAGGAAATCGAAGGTGTAGGGAGAGGCAATCTCTGCATCAAGAGGCCGTGGCCTGGAATGATGAGAGGCGTATGGGGCGATCCCAAGCGCTTTGAAGATACATACTTCATTCAGTTCCCCGGCAAATATTTCACAGGCGACGGTTCTGAAAGAGACGACCTTGGTTATTACAAGATTACTGGCCGTGTTGACGACGTTATAAACGTATCCGGACACAGAATGGGTACGGCAGAGGTCGAAAGCGCCCTTGTTTCTCATCCGAAGGTTGCGGAAGCAGCAGTTGTCGGATTCCCACACGACATCAAAGGGCAGGGCATTTTTGCTTATGTTACATTGAATACAGGTGTCGAAAAGACCGAGGATCTCAAGAAAGAGCTTACCAATCATGTTCGTAAAGAGATCGGACCTATCGCAACTCCGGATAAAATCCTGTGGGCAGATGGCCTTCCAAAGACACGTTCAGGCAAAATCATGCGCCGTGTTCTCAAAAAGGTTGCAGCCGCTGATTTTACTGATTTCGGCGATACATCAACACTCGCTGATCCGAATGTTGTAAATATTCTGGTCGATGAGAGAAAGAAGCTTAACTAATATTTAGCTTTTGGAGCCGGGGGCATTCCATGCCCCCGGATTTAGAAATTAGCTATTCTGAAATTTTACCGTAACTTTCTGCGCAGGGTGAAGGGATCTGTATGAGAGGTGAAGAAAAATACAGAACAATATTGAATGCAGCCAAGCAGGTTTTTGCTAAAGAGGGATTTTATAATTCTAAAGTTTCGGAAATAGCAAGAGAAGCCCACGTTGCAGACGGAACTATATATTTATATTTTAAAAATAAAGATGATATACTCATATCTCTTTTTGAAGAAGAGCTCACAAGAATAATAAAACTTGTAAAGGATGAGCTTGAGGGGATTGATGATCCCCGGCAAAAGATAATCAGGTTTTTCGAGACGCACCTCGGAATGGTTGAATCTGACAGACCTCTGGCCGAGGTAATCCAGGTTGAATTAAAACAATCGAATAAATTTATGAGAGAGTATAAAAATAAGCATTTCCTTGCTTATCTTAATATAGTTGTGGAGATAATAATCGACGGACAACAGCGTGGTGTATTCAGAAAAGATATAAAACCTGAAATCACATCAAGGGCTATCTACGGCTCACTCGACGAACTGTCCACGTATCTTGTAACATCAAAAAGAAAGAGATTTGATGTCCGTGATGTGGCAATAGAAGTTGCCGGTTATTTTATAAACGGACTTTGTTAACAATTATATAAACAGGGTTTTTTATAAAGGAGTTGTTTATGCAGATAATGAAAGCAGCTGTTATCGGCGGCGGGGCAATGGGAGGGTCAATTGCCCATCTTCTGACTTCGGTTGGAATTGAATGTTTTGTAAAAGACATTGATCAGAAGTTTGTCGATAAGGCTGTAGACCTTTCTAAGAGTGTTTATGACAAGCTCGTTGCCAAGGGTAAACTGACTGCTGACAAAGCGGAAAAGAAACAGGGGATGTTAAAAGGCGGCATACAGTATGACCTTGAATATATGAAAGATGTTGACCTTGTTATCGAAGCTGTACCCGAAATTCTCAAACTTAAAAAACAGATTTTCGCTGAACTTGATAAAATTTGCCCCGAAAAAACAATACTTGCCTCTAACACATCATCGTTGAGTCTTACTGACATAGCTGAAGAAATCAACAGGAAAGACCGTTTTATCGGGCTTCATTTCTTCAATCCCGCACATGTAATGAAACTGGTTGAGGTCATATATGATGCGAATACTTCGGCCGAAACCCTTGAAGAAATGATGAAATTTGCAACCGTGATCGATAAAACAGCTATCAAATGCAAAAATGCACCCGGATTTGTAGTTAACCGCATACTTATTCCATACATGAATGAAGCCCTGCTTGCTCTAATGGACGGTTCCGGAACTATGCAGGAAATTGATGAAGCAATGGTTGAGTTCGGGATGCCTATGGGACCTTTTACACTATGGGACCTTGTAGGACTGGACGTGGCAATGCATGCCTCCGTTTCACTTGAAGAGGCATTTGGAAAAAGAACTCCTGTGCCGGAAATCCTCAAAACTATTGTTGATAAAAAAATGTTTGGCCAGAAAACCGGCAAAGGCTTCTATGATTACTCGGATAAGTCCAACAAAACAGTAAACTCCGAAGTCGAGAAATATTTAAAGAAACTGTGGAAAGAAAATCCCCCGGACAGCCTGGATTTCGAGCCAGAAAGGCTGCTTGCCGTTCAGGTGAGAGAAGCGCTTCTGATAGCTGAAGAGGGAGTTGCGGGTGCCCATGATATTGACACAGGGATGGTTTACGGAACGAATTTCCCGACCAAGGTGGCATACGGGCCGTTGCACTGGGCTGAAGAGGTTGCAGGCTGGTCAAATATTGCTGACATTGCTGAGATGTATGCCATTGAAACAAGCCCTGAGAGGTTCACATTGCCTTCTTCAATAGAAAAACTGGAAAATGGTGGAAGCATATTTGTCAATTGTACGTATGAGGTGGACAGAGATGGGATTGCATTGGTAACAGTAGAAAATCCCCCGATGAATGTTTTAAGCGTCAAAACGGTTAATGATATATCAAACTGCATGCTTAAGGTCATAGCTGACCCTTCAGTAAGGGTAATTGTTCTTACAGGCAAGGGCAGAGCATTTGTTGCAGGTGCCGATATAAAGGAATTCCAGCAGATTGTAACATTGGGTGGCGCAAAGGAATACTCTGAACGCGGCCAGTTGATGACCAATATAATTGAAGGTTCGGATAAACCCGTTATATGCGCCATAAACGGATTTGCATTAGGCGGTGGACTTGAAGTTGCGATGCCATGCCATATCAGGATAGCTGCTGATTCGGCCAAGCTTGGTCTTCCGGAGATAAATCTGGGGATAATCCCTGGTTTTGCAGGGACACAGAGGCTGCCCAGAATTGTCGGAAAGGCAAAAGGCCTTGAGATGATTTTGACAGGTACACCGGTTAATGCCCAGGAGGCATTATCTATGGGGCTGGTTAATAAGGTTGTTCCCTTGGCGTCGTTGATAGACGAAGCCAAAGGGCTGGCCAGGATAATAGCAAAAAAAGGAAGGATTGCCGTTTTATCCGCCATGACATCTGTAATGGATGGATACGAGGAATCCTTCGAAGACGGATGTGAGATCGAGGCTGAAAATTTTGCACGCGTTAAAGTCTCCGCTGATGCAGTGGAAGGTGTCGATGCCTTCCTGACAAAACGCACTGCAAAGTTCAGAGATATGTAAAACAAGGCTTTAGGCCAATAAACGGTAAGGAGGTTTAATGTGAACAGTGTAGTATGCATTAAGCAGGTACCTGATACCGAGACTTTGATTAAAATTGACGGCTCGGGAACAGGGATTGCTACGGACGGTGTCAAATGGGTTATGAATCCCTATGACGAATTTGCAGTAGAAGAGGCCCTTAAACAGAAGGAAAAGGCCGGAGCCGGTACCATAACAATTTTATCACTCGGTCCGGACAGGGCAATTGAGACCATCAGGACAGCCCTTGCAATGGGTGCTGACAACGGTATTCATATACAGGATGCCGATTTTGCAGCCAAAGCAGATCCCTATGCTACAGCATCGGCACTTGCTGCAGCGATAAAGGGAGTTGCAGATGTAAAGGCTATCTGGTGCGGCAAACAGGCCATTGATGATGATGCAGCCCAGGTTCCTTCAATTCTTGGAGAAATGCTTGGATTCCCTGTTATCACAATGGTTGTAAAGTTTGAAGCAGCAGGCGATAAAGCCATTGTCACAAGGGAAATTGAAGGTGGTCAGGCAGTTATCGAAGTACCTCTTCCTGCCATTTTCTCGGCACAGAAGGGTCTTAACGAGCCCAGGTATGCATCACTTCCCGGCATTATGAAGGCAAAGAAGAAGCCGGTTGATGTTAAGACGGCAGCAGACCTTGGTGTTGGCGCAGCAGCGAAGACCGCTATAAAGAACATGACCCTTCCGCCCGCCCGCCAGGCTGGTAAAAAAATCGAGGGTGATGATGCCGACGTTAAGGCAGCAGCACTTGCTAAAGCCCTTAGCGAAGAAGCAAAGGTCATCTAGGGGAAGGAGGACAGGACAATGGCAGGAATATTAATAGTAGCGGAAGTTCAGAAAGGCGAACTCAAAAAAGCCGGTTTTGAAATCACCAGCAAGGCGAAAACACTTGGTGGAGAGATTTCAGTAGCTCTTGTCGGTTCCGGTGTTGCGGGCCTTGCAGGCAATCTTGCAAAATACGGCGCTGATAAAATATTTGTTGTGGATGCACCTGAATATGCCAACTATACAACAGAAGCCTATGTTCAGGCTGTTGCAGCAGTTGTGGCAAAGGTCAGTCCGTCAATTATACTCATAGCAGCATCGGCACAGGGTAAGGATTTCACACCTGCACTGGCAGCAAGACTTGGAGTTGGTTGCTTATCCGATGTAGTCGACCTCAGCCTGGAAGGCGGCAAAGTTGTTGCTAAAAGACCGATATATGCAGGCAAGGCATATACAATGGTCGAGTGTCTGGCAGATCCGCAGGTTATTTCTATAAGGCCTAACTCTTTTATGGCTGCAGAGGCTGCCGGCGCAGGGGCAATTGAAAATGTTGCGGTTGCACTTGATGCCTCCAAGATCAAAGCGGCTGTAAAATCAGTTGAGGTTGCGGAATCCAAAGAACCGGATCAGACAGAAGCAGAAATTATAGTATCCGGTGGCCGAGGAATGAAAGGACCGGATGAGTTCGGTATTCTCAGAGATCTTGCAAAAGCACTCGGGCCAACGGCAACAATCGGTGCATCCCGTGCAGCAGTTGATGCCGGATGGATCGGTCATGGTTATCAGGTCGGACAGACAGGAAAAACCGTCAGCCCGAATCTATATATTGCATGCGGTATATCTGGCGCAATCCAGCACCTGGCCGGTATGGGCACATCCAAGGTTATAGTGGCAATCAATAAAGATGCCGAAGCACCGATATTCAGCAAGGCAGACTTTGGTGTTGTCGATGACCTGTTCAAGGTTGTACCTGCACTTACCAACGAGGTAAAGAAAATAAAGGGAGCTTAAGTAACAATAAAAAAGGGCGGGAATCTTCCCGTCCTTTTTATTTCTCAGATACGGGGCGGTATGCGATATCACAAATCGCATGCGGCCCGGTTTTTGGGAACAAGGCAGTGATTATCAAAGTATTATAGGGGGATATATGAGCGCTACTTCTGGTATCACAAGAGAGATATTCTGGAACGTTAAGGGAGACGGATTCCCGATTGTCGAGCCACTTACATACATACTGGCACTTGTTGCAATTGTGCTTATGATCCATGGCATGTATGTCAGCGGTTTCTGGACCAGGCTGAAGATAGCCATGAAAGCGACCGGTCCAGAAACAGACAGGCTCAATAATATTGGAAAAAGAATTTGGGATACGATAGTTGACGTATTCGGCCATAAAAAAATATTGAGAGAGCCGTTCCAGGGTATAATGCACTTCCTGATATTCTGGGGGTTTGTAATACTTTTTGCAGGTGCCGGAATAGATTTTCTGCAGGTCGATATAATTGAGCCGATATTCCACTGGCATTTCATGGAAGGCGGTTTGTATATTGCATATTCACTGGTGACTGATACGGCCGGCCTCATGGTCATAATAGGTCTTCTCATGGCTCTTTACCGCCGCTATATAATGAAGCCTGCATGGCTTGATGAAAAGCCAGAAGACAAATGGATACTCTGGCTGCTTCTCGGCATAATAGTTACCGGATTTCTCGTAGAGGGGCTTCGTATCCAGGCTACGGAGGTTCAGCCAGGAGATCCCATGAATAACTATGTATGGGCCAATTATCTTGGTTATGCATTTTCTCTGATATTCAGCGCCATGAGTGTACAGGCAGCGAAATCAACGCATCTGTTCGTCTGGTGGGTACACTTTATCACCGCGCTTGTATTCTTTGTGGTGATTGCATACACCAAACTCATCCACATATTCACCATTCCGGCAAACATTCTGCTCAAGTCAGATGCTGCCGTTCCCCAGATCAAGATTATGCCTCCGGAGATGTTCGAAAATGCCGAGACATTCGGGATTCACAACGTGGAAGAATATTCCTGGAAAGATATATTTGATACAGATGCATGCGTACGCTGCGGCAGATGCGTTGAAGTATGCCCGGCAAACCTTACAGACAAACCGCTTAAGCCAAGAGATGTTATACAGAACCTGAGGTCCCATCTTGAAGCAAAGTCAAAGCTGATCATCGGCCCTGACGGCAAGGTAAGAGCGATACCTGATGAGCAGTATACAGGCCCGCAGCTTATCGGTGATGCAATTTCTCCTGATACTTTATGGTCCTGTACGACTTGTATGGCATGCGTAGAGGCATGTCCCGCTTATATTACACAGTTCCCGAAACTCATTGACCTAAGACGCTACCTGGTCATGATGATGTCCGACTTCCCGGCTGAAGTTCAGGTCGTATTCAAGGGCTTTGAAAATAATTCCAATCCGTGGTGCATTGGAGCTCACAGCCGCGGAGACTGGACAAAAACCTGTACTTCTATCACACTTGGAGACGGGACCATAAAGGAACTTAATATCCCGCTCATGTCTGAAAAGGGAGAGGCCGAGTATCTGTTCTATATCGGATGCGCCGGTTCCTTTGACGAGAGAAACAAGAAGGTCACAATAGCACTTGCCAAACTGTTCAATGAAGCAGGCCTTGATTATGCAATACTGGGCACGGAAGAAGGCTGCTGCGGCGATTCGGCAAAGAAGATAGGAAATGAATACATCTACCAGGCACTTGCCATGGCCAACATAGAGACCTTCAAGACATACAATGTCAAAAAGATCATAACCCTGTGCCCTCACGGTTACAACACGCTGAAGCATGACTACAAAGAGCTTGGCGGAGATTTTGAGGTTTATCACTATACAGAGATCCTTGACGGCCTTATCAAGAGCGGTAAGATCAAGATGACAAAAAAGATTGAAGGTCTTGGTAACATTACCCTTCATGATTCATGCTATCTCGGGCGTTACAACAAGGTATATGAGCAGCCGAGGAATATCCTTACATCTCTTAAGAGCGGTTCTCTGGTGGAAATGGCCAGCCATCATGCCAAGAGCTTCTGCTGCGGCGCTGGCGGCGGAAGGATGTGGATGGAAGAGCACCTAGGGACACGTATAAACCAGAAGAGAACACAGGAAGCTCTGGCAACCGGAGCAAAGACTGTCTGTACCGCATGTCCGTTCTGCCTCACGATGATTTCTGACGGTATCAAAGAACTGGGATTTGAAGAAAAACTTCAGAGCTATGATATTGCCGAACTGGTAGTGAAGGCGGCTGGACTCGAATAGGAATTAAAGATAATCGAACTGAAAATAGGGGTACCTCGGGTGCCCCTATTTTTTTCTTGCCTTCTCATTACCACCAAGTATACCTCCATAACAGGGGTGTTGTTGCATGAAGATAGGTTTTCTTATCAAAGATGATGCTCAGCATGAAAACCTTATGGAAGGCCTTAAATTAAGGGGCTGTGATACAGTTAGCTTAACAGCCCATGATAAATCAGAATCAATCGATATAATGAAATTATCCAGGTTCATTTATGAAACCGATTGTGATGTAATACATAATGAATTGGGAACATTACCTCTTGTCTTCAATCCCTGGATTAAAACGCCTTTTTTAACGATATTAAATTCTTCCCTGAGTGATGATGATCTGATGATTGTAAAAGCGTCAAACAGGAGATGTTATTTCGCATCATTTGATATGTCCATTATCCCAAAGGAAATTTTAGATAGGACGTTTCCTGTAACCAGTCCGGATATGGTCGCGTCATATTATGGTATTTATGAGAACATTAAAAAAGAAACGGCATCGATTGACAGGAGACCCTGGGGTTTTTATGAGGTTCTTTCCGATATGGATGATCATAAGGTAAAAAGGATCACGGTAAATCCGGGTAAAAGACTTAGTCTTCAGTCTCATAAAAGGAGATCCGAACACTGGATAATAATATCCGGCAAAGGGGTAGTGACCCTAAACGATAATAATCATGAACTTAATGAAGGCTCAACAATTGATATAATAAAAGGGGCTGCCCATCGTATTACAAACCCGGGTGATTCTCCTTTGATATTCATTGAAATTCAAATGGGAGATTATTTTGGTGAAGATGATATTATAAGATTGGAGGACGATTTCGGGAGGGCCTGATCATGCACAGCGAAAAATACTATAAAGACCTGAATAAAAAACTCCTCGATGAAGCAGAGACTGCCGGATTATTTATCATTGAAGACAGAATAAACCGCAGGGGCGGGGTATGCCGCCTTGATGGTAAAATAATTGTAATCTATGATAAAAATACCGTCTGGCAGGAACGCAACAGGCTTATTGCCGAGGCGCTC
>CAYNVT010000027.1:35193-41688 GCA_964400685.1 uncultured Bacteriovoracaceae bacterium
CCGGCAACACCTTATCCGATGAAAATAAAACCGAAACGATACCTGATAAAACAGCTGAATAAGCCCTTATCTCATAATCACTGAAAGCTGAAACAGAAATGGGAGATGAAATGGGAAAACTTAAAAAAATTGATGAACAGTTTGCTGCGACAGTTCAGCAGGTCAAAAATGTAGCCGGAATGCTTTGGGACAAAGGATGGGCAGAGGCAAATGCAGGGAATCTTTCCATTGATGTAACAGAAAGCTGTCTGAAATTTCATAAAAAGAAAATTACACCAGAATCAAATGTAGTATTTAGGCCGGAAGGATATGAAAACCTTGGAGGAAGGAGAATATTAATAACCGGATCAGGGTGCAGATTCAGGGATATTGCCAAAGACCCTGAGAACGGGATGAGTATAATCCAGATATCTGAGGATGGTTTAAAATGCTTCATCCTGGATGCCTGTGGCTTCAATAAGAACATAAAACCCACTTCAGAGCTTGCGGCGCACCTGCTGCTTCACAACTATTTCAGGAAAATGGATTTGAAAGAAAAGGTAGTCATTCACACGCATCCTACTGAACTGGTGGCGCTCTCCCAGATAAAGCGGTTCTGGAAAGAAGAGAAATTTAATACAAAGCTTCACGGAATGCTGCCCGAAGTTAAAGTAATAATCCCGAAAGGCGCAGGTCTTGTTGATTATGCCCTTCCGGGTTCCGAAAAGCTTGCCAAATCAACCCTTGAAAAGATCAAAGAGGGTTTCAGGATTGTCATATGGCAGAAGCATGGCTGTCTGGCAATTTCGGATTGTCCGGTCAGCGGATTCGATACAATTGACATATTGAATAAGGGTGCAAAGGTGCTGCTTGCCTGCCTCAATGCGGGCGAGGTGCCTGAAGGCCTGTCCGGAACCGAACTCACGGAACTGAAACAGGCTTTCAATCTTTCATGTTAAGGACAATTTTATCATGTCAGTTCATCTTGCAATAGATCTGGGAGCGGACAGCGGGAGGGCCATGCTCGGAAGGCTCGACGGGAAGAGGCTGAGCGTTGAAGAGATTCATCGTTTTCCGACCGGGGTTCTTAATGTTAACAACAGCTTGCACTGGAATATCTACAGGATTTTTGAAGAAATCAAAAAAGCCCTGCATCTGTGCGCCAGAAAGACTGTTCCTGATTCAATAGGCATTGACACGTGGGGGGTTGATTTCGGTCTTGTTGACGCTTGCGGGCAATTGATAGGTCTGCCGTTTTCCTACCGTGACAGGCGCACTGAAGGTGCTGCAAATTCCTTTTTCAAAAAGATCGCCAAAGAGGAAGTATATGAAAGAACGGGCATACAATTCATGGAATTCAATTCGCTTTTTCAGCTTGAATCCATGGTCAGAGACAAATCGCCCATACTGGACATCGCCGATGGTGTTCTGTTCATGCCCGACATATTGAACTTCTTCCTGTGCGGGGAAAAAAAGACAGAATTCACTTATGCTACAACCTCACAGATTTTCAATCCGTCATTGATTAATTGGGACCCGGTTCTTATATCAGCGCTCGGGATAAACCCGTCCCTGTTTCAGGGCATAGTGCAACCGGGTACAATCCTTGGAACTTTGTCTCCTGAAATATCAAAAGAAACCGGCATAGATGAAGTTCCGGTCATTGCCGTTGCCTCGCATGATACAGCCTCAGCCGTTGCCGCAGTCCCTTCATATGGCCGCGATTGGGCGTATATAAGTTCAGGCACATGGTCACTTATGGGTGTCGAGACGGACTGTCCTGTAATTAATGATGAATCATTCCGTTCAAATTTTACCAGTGAGGGTGGGGTTGAGAACCGATGGAGGGTTCTTAAAAATATTTCCGGAATGTGGCTTCTGCAGGAATGCCGGAAGGTATGGGGATTAAAGGGAGCAACTCCTTCTTACGAAGAACTGATCAGGGAAGCGGAATCGGTCAGGGCCTTTACCTCATTGATTGATCCTGATTGCAGAGGTTTTAAAACCCCGGCAGATATGCCCCTGGCTATTGAGAAATATTGCAGGGAAACCGGCCAGCCTGTCCCTCAGTCAAGGGGTGAGATCGTACGTTCAATACTTGAAGGCCTGGCCCTTAAGTACAGGTTCGTGCTCGAACAGCTTCGAAATCTTTATGATTCGGAAATAAACAGGCTTCATGTAATAGGCGGCGGGAGCAGAAATGCGCTGTTGAACAGGTTCACTGCAGGGGCTTCAGGCCTTCCTGTTATTGCCGGTCCGATGGAAGCGACAGCAACAGGGAACCTTCTCATGCAGGCGTTTGCCATGGGCCATATAGGAAGTCTTGATGAACTCAGGGAAATTGTTTCATTTTCATTTGAAACAGAGAGATATGATGTATCAGATGACAGGGAAGAATGGGAAGCAGCCTTCGAGAGATATAAAACAATTATAGAACGGAGCCGGACGGATGAATGAAACGTCAATTATGAAAGCATACGAAATTGCAATCGAGAGATACGCCGAGTATGGTGTCAGCGTATCTGAAGCTATAAAAAAGCTGGATAACATTTCATTATCAATACACTGCTGGCAGGGAGACGATGTCAGGGGATTCGAAATGTCCGGCTCGGAACCTGGCGGCGGTCTTGCTGTAACAGGCAATTACCCCGGAAGGGCAAGAAATGTTACAGAGCTTCAGGCAGATTTGGAAACTGCACTTTCACTAATTCCAGGCAGGCACAGACTAAACCTGCATGCAATATATGGCGATTTCTCAAAAGTCACAGCAGACAGGGATTCACTGATTTACTCTCAGTATTCTCATTGGGTGGACTGGGCAAAAGCTCATGGTCTGGGGCTGGATTTCAATGCCACATGCTTCGGACATATAAAGTCATCGGACGGGTGGACTTTATGTTCGCTTGAGGAAAAGAAAAGGCTCTTCTGGGTGGAGCATGTGAAAAGATGCCGCGAAATAGGAGAATATTTCGGAAAAACTATTGGCAAGCCATGCATGCATAATCTATGGATACCTGACGGCTGCAAGGACAGTACCATGCTGCGTTTTGAGAGGAGGGAGAGGCTCAAGCAGTCATTATCAGAGATATATTCAGTGCGCCATGACAGAAAATACCTTAGGGACAGTGTGGAGAGCAAACTCTTCGGCATAGGATCAGAGGCCTTTGTTGCGGGTTCACATGAGTTCTACATGCAGTGGGTATCCGATTATAATTCAAGAAATAATGATGATATCCTTCTGTGTCTTGACATGGGGCATTTCCATCCGACCGAATCCGTTGCGGACAAGATATCCTCCATCCTTTTGTTTCAGCAGCAGTTGCTTCTGCATATAAGCCGTGGATTGAGGTGGGATTCCGATCATGTCGCCATTCTTGATGATGGCGTAAAGGATTTGATGCTTGAAATAATAAGTGCCGGGGCAATTGAGAGGACTCATCTTGCGCTTGATTATTTCGATGCATCAATAAACAGGATTGGCGCATGGGTAACAGGCGCGCGTTCAGCCCTCATGGCAGTTCTTTTTGCCCTGCTTGAGCCGCTGGATATAATAAGGGAATACGAATTAAAAGGGGACGGCTTAGGAAAACTGGCGCTGATGGAAGGATTCAAAGCCATGCCTTTCGGCGCTGTATGGGATTTCTGGTGTACCCTTAATAATGTTCCTGCCGGTTCAAACTGGCTTGATAAAATCAGAGGATACGAGAAGGATGTCTTATCAGAGAGGTAAGCGGGGCTAATCCAGATGGAAGATTTCTTCGAGCTCAAGCATGCCCTGATCAGGATGCAAACCGTCAAGGTTCTCAAAAAAGGGTGCCATGAATGCCTGCCATTTTGAGTTTATTTCTTCCTTCGACATGCCTGCGATTGCATCTTCGAGTGTTCCGGGTGTTTCGAAATATCCGAACAAAGTCCCGTCATTTTTTAGAAACAGTGAGTAATTGTGCCATCCGGTTCTGGTTAGCGCTTCAAGCATCTCGGGCCACACTTTTTTGTGATGCTCTTTGTATTCGTCAATTTTATCGGGCCTGAGCCTTAAAATAAATCCGATGCGATTCATATCGGAATCCGGCTAAACCTTTCCTCTCATGCGATACAGTCTGAGTTCACGGCTTGCATCGACATTTTTAGGATTAATCCTTAATGCTGCCCTGAAGGCATCGACTGCCTTTATGGAACCTTCCCTTTTCAGGACCCATCCGAGAATGAGATAATAAAAGTCAGTTTGAGGAAAACGTTTGATAGAGTCCCTTATTGCATTTTTTATTTCTATCGAAGGGCCGTTGGTTGCCTGAAGCTTCATGAACATGGCATTAATAAATGATTCATTGTAGGCCTTCTCGTCTGGTGCCATCTTCACGCATAATTTCAGCAGATCCAGAGCCTTTTCATAATTTTTAGCCTTAAGTTCGTCCAGGGCCTGATGGTAGATTAATTCGGCTTGAAGCTGGTCGTTCATCCACTGGTCAATTTTGGGCTTGCCCTGACGCTCCTTTAGGATATCGTTGTAAGCCTTTTGTATGTCAGTGAATATTTCATTTGCCAGGTCTTTGACTTCAATATCTGCCGCGTATGCATATGAATCGGGGTGGTTGTCTTTTACGAGCCTTATATAGGCCTTTTTAAGAGTATCATCAGATGCTTCCGCATCAATACCCAAAAGTTCGAATGGTGTCTTCTTCCTGATTTCTTTCAGCTTGTTGTGCAGCTTGTCAATCAATGCCTTGTGTTTGCTCTCTTCGAAAGTTATCAGACCGCTGCAGTAGAGTGCAAACACATCAATGGCTGATTTGGGGTCTTTTAATATAATTTCCGAAACAGTCATTTTCTCCAGGCTTTCAATGTCTATGGATATCCCTTTCGGCATTTCCTCTTTAAGCGGCTTTGGTTTGACTGCTGCATAAGGCATAAGCGCAGTTATCGATGATGAGGGATTGAATTTTTCAATTATTCCCTTTCTTAGAAGATAGGTCAGTTCATCCATTGTAAGTTCGGGATTCTTGTTTATGGTCTTCGGTACTTCCTGAACCGTACCTGTCTGCCATTCAAAAAGGTCCAGAAATCGTTTTTCAATCTGAATTATAAGCGCTTCAGTCAGTTGTATCTGGTTAAGGTAACCAAGCAGAATGAGTGCGGCGCCATGCTTGATTCTTTCAATCCTTGCCTTTTCCAGTGAAATTGCGTTTTGCTCCTGCGTAATAAAGTCTTTTTCAACAAGGATATTACCAAGAAGTTCTTCGGACCGGTTTGACTGTATGGCGCAGAGCCGTCCTTCCTTGAATATAATCCCCTTTCTCCACTGATCGAGTGAAAGAAACAATATTCCCGAAAATTTATCTTCAATGATATCCTTCATTAAGAGAGGGAATGTGATATCTTCAAGCTTGAACTGTTCCATACTCCATTCATATTATATATTTGTTTAAACACGCAAGATGTTTTAAAAACAAATGTATAAAACAATGTGAGGTGTATATGGTAATCTTTTCAACAACCCTGGGAGATATCAAGATAGAGCTGTTCAAGGATGAAGCCCCGATAACGACAGAAAATTTCCTGTCTTATATCAAAGACGGTTTTTTCGACGGAACGATATTCCACCGTGTCATTCCGGGATTTATGATACAGGGTGGAGGAATGACACCTGATATGATGGATAAGGATACAAAAAAACCTATAAAAAATGAGGCAAAAAACGGACTTAAAAATGGGCGTGGCACACTTTCCATGGCCAGAACCTCGGCAATTGACAGTGCAACGTCGCAGTTTTTCATCAATGTCAATGACAATACGTTTCTTGATCACGGGGTACGTGATTTCGGTTATGCGGTTTTCGCAAAGGTAGTTGAAGGAATGGATGTGGTCGATAAGATTGCGGCCGTAAAAACAGGCAAAAAAGGTTTTCACAGTGATGTTCCTGTAGAACCTGTGATAATTATCTCTGCTAAACTGGAGGAATAGAAAGACATTAAGTATTAAAACGAGGGTGCTTGCAAATGTGCTTAGTCATAATATTATATATGTCATATAATGAGGCTAACAGGTTCATTTCGGGAAAGACTGCCAGTAAAAGGAGGGGCACGTAATGGCATTGAAAAAACAATATGTGAAGTCGAAACAGTTGTTCAAAGTTACGTTTTCCATACCTAAAGAAGCAGTTGCAGATGCAAAAAAGGTTGCACTTGCAGGAGATTTCAATGATTGGATTGCGGACGTGGACTTCATGAAGAAACAGAAAGACGGTTCATTTTCCATTACCCTCTACCTTGAACCCGGAAGGGCCTACCAGTTCCGGTATCTCATCGACAATACCAGGTGGGAGAACGACTGGGAGGCTGACAGCTACATACCTCATGCATATGGCGATGGCGACAACTCCCTTTTGATACTGTAACAGAGAATGAATTAACCGGATGTGTTGATAATCAGTTATAAAGCCAGAGGTGATTTTTGAAGGTTTCCATGATGATGAAGACTGCTGCCGTTATTATTGCACCTGAGGCTTCTATCGGATCA
>CAYNVT010000028.1:0-41117 GCA_964400685.1 uncultured Bacteriovoracaceae bacterium
GAGTGGGCGGACACGGGAGGGCTCCGATAGTAATAAATACGCCTTTCGGACAGCAGGTAGGCTATATCGATGACGACCTCGACGAGAGCACGCTGACCGACATAGCAAAAACGACAGATGGACATTTCTTCCTGGCATCCGACACCAAAGGGCTCGAGGATATCTACGGCATCATAAACAAGGCCGAAAAACGCGACGTCAAGATAAAGGAATTCTTCAGTTTCAAGGAACTCTACCGCTGGCTGCTCATCCCTGCTCTTGTTCTCCTTTTTATGGCCCTCGTGTTGGAAATGAGCATATTAGGGGTGGTGCCGTGAGCTTCAGCAATGCATGGATACTTCATTTCCTGTGGCTTCTGCCTTTTGTTGCGGCCGGTCTCGTTATATCCGGGCGGCTGAGGGCGGCCAGGCTTAAGAGGATGGCTGACCCGGATCTTCTCGTGCGTCTCACGGGAAAACCGATACCCGGGGTGCCCTTCTTAAAGGGCGCGCTCGTCATAGCCGCACTGGGGCTTCTGATTACTGCGCTTGCTGGCCCCCGCTGGGGGTCTCACTATCAGGAAGTGACACAGAAAGGGGTAGACATAATAATCTGCGTGGATGCCAGTCCCAGCATGCTTGCCTCTGACGTCAAACCCAGCAGGCTCGAACAGGCGAAGCGCGAGGTCTCCGATTTCATAAAGGTTGTTCAGGGAGACCGCGTCGGACTGGTCGCGTTTTCAGGCGAGGCGTTTCTCGAATGTCCGCTCACGCTTGACTATTCAGCACTCCAGATGTTTCTAGGCCAGATCGAGCCGTCAATGATACCTGTACCGGGAACCGACCTCGGAAAGGCCATCGATAAGTCTTTGGATGCCTTCGACTACAAATCCGTCACGGACAAGGTGATACTTTTGATCACTGACGGTGAGGACAACGAAGGCAGGGGAAAGGCGGCGGCAGAGAAAGCAAAGGCGAAAGGCGTGAAGATTTATGTCTTCGGCATAGGGGCCCCGGAAGGTGCGCCAGTGCCGGAAACCAAGGACGGAGGCTTTGCAAAGGACAGCGAGGGAAACATGGTGCTCTCCAAGCTCGACGAAAACGGCCTCAGGGACATCGCCCGGCTTACGGGAGGCAGTTATGTCCGCGCCGCGGCAGGAGATCTCGATCTGGACATGCTCTACTTCGCAGGCATCAAATCACACACGAAGGCAAGCGAGCTCAAGAGCGGAAAGATAAAGGTCTATGAAGACAGGTTCGTCTGGTTCATTGCGGCTGC
The DNA here is from genome assembly GCA_964400685.1 of uncultured Bacteriovoracaceae bacterium. Lineage (GTDB taxonomy): Bacteria > Desulfobacterota > Desulfomonilia > UBA1062 > UBA1062 > DATCTV01. Next base: position 1,258 of record CAYNVT010000028.1, read on the forward strand.
CATCCTGCTGATCCTTGGCGAAAGGCTTTTAAAAGAGCGCGGCAAACCGCAGGATCTTGTAAAGGACGAATAACATGAAAAAATTAATCCTTATCGTGGTCATGCTTATCACAATCATTTCTGCATTCGAGGCCGCGCATGCCGCCAATCCCGACAGGCTTTACAAAAAGGGGGAATATAAAGAGGCCGAGTCCTCATACGCAAAACTCGACCTTGAAAACCCCAAAGACATATCATACCGCTACAACAAAGGCTGCGCCGCCTATCAGCTCAAAGACTACAAGACAGCACAGGAGGCGTTTGCAAGCGTTTATCATAGGGCAAAGGACGATGATATGCGCTTCAGGGCGGCATACAACCTTGGCAACACAGCCTTCATGGCAGGCGATATGCAGTCCGCTGTGTCATTCTACAAGGAAGCGCTCCGCATGAAGCCCGGAAGCGGCGATGCCCGCATCAACCTGGAACTGGCTCTTAAAAAAATAAAAGAGGAAGAGGAAAAAAAGAAGCAGCAGCAACAGCAGAACCAGCAGAACAAGGATGGACAGGACAACAAACAGCAGAAGGATCAGTCCGGTAACAAACAGCAGAATGACCAGCAGAAAAACGGAAAGCAGCAGGATAACAGTAACGCCACCGGCAAAGACAAGTCCGGACAGAAACAGCAGCAGGGGGAAAACAAGCAACAACAGCAACAACAGCAGAACCAGCAGCAGCCGCAGAATCTGGCCGGAGAACTTAAGGCCGTAAACCCGGCGCAGGTTGACAAACAGAGCAAAACGGGTCAGAAACAGCAGCAGGCGAACTCGCCTGCCAGGGCGCAGGCCGAGGCGCTGCTGGGAAACATCCAGGAGGACCGGTCCCGCTACCATCAGAACCAGTCACAGCAGGAAAGCGGGTCACCAAAATCGGGCAAGTACTGGTAATGAAAAATATTTCGATAATACTGATATTCATATTCTGCCTTCTCGTGCCGGGAATGGTCTCGGCCAAGACCGGCATAAGCATCTCACTCGACCGCAACGAGGCAACCGTGGGTGACACGGTGCAGCTGAGCGTCAGCATCGAAGGGGGTTCCGGCGAGCCTCAAATCCAGGGACTTCAGGATTTTACCGTAAGCAGGGGCGGAACATCCTCGCAGATACAGATCATCAACGGCAGCATGACCAGGTCCAACCAGACCACATACATACTCCAGCCAAGAAAGACCGGAACCTTTACCATAGGACCGGCAAGCATAACCGTCTCGGGAAGGATATATTCAAGCAACACCGTACATTTGAGCGTTACCAGAGAGGCAAACAGAAACACCAGTGCGGCAGGACCGCTTTCTCTTGCTGCAAGCCTGTCTTCGGCAACCGCCTATCCCGGTCAGCAGATAGTATATACGCTCAAGCTCTTCCGTTCAATCAGGGTGAGCGACGTCTCGGTTCAGCTCCCGGAGATGAAAGGGATATCTTTCAAGCAGTTGGGCGAGCCGTCTGAATACCAGACGACAGCGGGAGGAAGGGCCGTTCAGGTCCTTGAAGTCAGATATCTCTTGAGCATAAGCAAACCCGGCGAATACAGGATCGATCCCGCATCGATGCGGATGAACGTCTATGACCAGTCGCGCCGCAGCAGACAGGACTTTTTCAATGATCCCTTCTTCGAATCACGCGGCAGACCGGCAGCTGTGTCGTCCGGGATGCTCAAACTCAGCGTAAGGCCGTTTCCGCAGGAGGGAAAGCCGTCAAACTTCACGGGTCTTGTGGGCAGGTTCGAAATGAAGACACAGCTTGACCCTGCACAAGTGAAAACCGGCGACTCCGCAAACATTACCATAACAGTAAGCGGCGAAGGCAATGTGAACATGATACCGGATCTCGCCCTGGCCGATATGGATGGCCTCAAGGTATATCCTGACCAGCCCAAGATAGAATCGGACACGACATCAGGCGGGGAAACCGGATCAAAGACCATGAAATGGGCCATCGTGCCGAAGAAGCCTGGCATCTACGAGCTGCCTCAGCTGGGCCTCACATATTTCGATACGGCCTCAGGCAGCTACAGGACTATAAAATCGCCTGTGCTAAGGCTTGATGTTTCCCAGGGCGAGTTTGATTCCGGACAGGCACCCGCCACCGGCAGCCAGCAACCGGCAGCAGGGATAACTCCCAAATCTGAAGTAAAAGAACTTGGCAGGGATATCCTTCCCATACACACCGATGCCGGGGATATGCGACAGGGCTTCAGCGCCATGAGAAACGTCCTTGTCACATCAATAATCCTCCTCATTCCCCCAGTCGTCTGGCTGGCAATAGCGCTAATTGTCAGACGCAGGAAATGGGGCATCAGGAATGAAGGCGCTATTAAGGCCAGAAAGGCGGCTGATGCTTTCTGCTCATCCATTACAGGACAAAAGCTCAGCGCAAACCAGAGCATTGAAGCCGTACGCATTTTTATTAATGACAGGTTCAATCTCTCCTACGGCATCATCACGCCGGAAGAGGCTTACAGCATCATCACTGATCGCGGTGCCACACAGGCGGATGCCGTAGAGCTCAAAAGGGCCCTCTCAGACCTCCAGCAGTCGGTCTATACCGGGCAAGGCGACATGCCTGCCAAAACCGGCATCGATCTGGCCAGACTGATAAAACGCATTGACAGGGAGGCAAAATGAAAAGCTTCATCATGAGCGTATTGACGCTCACCTCAATGCTCCTTGTAATCGGCATTTCAAACGCATACGCAACTAACGCCGAAGATGACTTTTTCAAGGCCAATCAGGCATACAGGAACGGCGAGTATGCGGAAGCCGTACACCTTTATTCAAAGCTCGCCGGCAAAGAAAACCCGTCGCCAGATATTTTATACAATCTGGGGAATGCATATTACAGGCTCGGAGACAAAGGAGGCGCCATACTCAATTATGAAAAGGCCAGGATATTCCTTCCCAGGGATGCGGACCTTAACTTCAACCTCGGCTATGTCAGGGACAGGCTGCAGGACGCTGCCGAGCCTCCCGGACCGCCTCTTCAGTCAGTATTCTTCTGGCTTGATTCCATGAGCCCGAACGAGTTGTTTTTCCTGTTCGCCGTCGCGAACCTCCTTTTCTTTGCAGCATTGATACTCAGAATCTTCATAAAGGAGGAATGGGCTTTCGTAATGCTCATTGTTCTGCTCGTGGCATGGCTCGGCGCAGGCATTTCATTCGGCGTTAAATGCTATCAGACTGCGTATGACGACCGCGCCGTCATCCTCTCAAAAGAGGCCTCTGTCCTGGCCGGACCGGACACGAAGGACACTGAACTTTTCAGGCTCCATGCAGGAACAGTCGTAAGGACGGATAAGAGAGAGGGCGGCTGGACATTGATCAGGCTCACCGCTGATAAACGCGGATGGGTCCCAGATTCGTCAATAGGCATGATTAAAGGCTGATTTTCTCTGAGAAATATTTTTCTATATCGAGCAAATCAATAAGATAAAAAACGCTCTCAGAAAATATCCATGTTTTCAGATTCAAAGAATTTGGCAATTTCTTTTTTTCTGAAAAAATAAATCTGGTAGAGATAAAAACATATAATGAGCACACCTATAAATTTGATAATTATACCGAAACTATTTTCTGCAGATATATAGAGAGCAAACACCTCATTTATTATACCTAAAGCAGAGACTATAAGCGCAAGCGGAATAACCCATGGTTTTATCCTCAATAGCCCATAGCAGATAAGAATATATGCAAGAACCTTGATCCCTGCTCCAATATATATAGAAAAGTCGGATTTCCAAAACTGTAACGCCAGAGCAACTCCTCCCAGAGTAAAAACTATTAATATGTAATAGATATACCTGATTCGGATTATAATTATCTCTACAGGGTTCTTCCTGAGATTTACCTTTACTGGATCATTCTTGCGGGTATTTATTTCATGTATTACTCGTTCATATCTTTCCGGATACTTGTCTTTATCAACATGGTCACGTACATCATAGAGTTCATCCAAAGTATACTTTGTGTAATCAGGTATTTCATCCATATAGTTCTATCCTCCTGTTAAAAAAACGAAAAATATTTCAAATAATGAGATGTTTATTCTTAAAGTTTTCCGTCAAGTTTCTCCGCAACATCCGCCTTGCAGTTACGGCATGTTCTGGCCCCGCGGAAAAGCGGCTTGCCGCATTCCGGGCAGTGATAGCGCTCGCAGACAGACCGGGCCCACTCCACGCTGCCCTCTTCGTCGCCAAGCTCGGCAACTTTTTCACGCCATACAGGGATAGCGCTTTTCATGACGCGCCTGCCCGTTGCGAATCCGAAATTCTCTATCATTTCGCAGGGCCAGTCCGTACACTGATGGCAGGAATAGAAGCCCTTCGACCTCACGCAATCCCTGATTGAGCACATTTTGCAGTAGCCGTACAGCTTCTCTGGAGGTTCAGGCTGCATGCAGCCCAGGCATTCGGTATCTTCAGGTTTAGTGCCGTAGAGATTCCCCATGACACTCTTGAATTTTTCATTCTTGTCCCTGGTCGCTATATAGACCCCGCATGCCCCGCAATAAAGGCCGCATGGCGCCATAAGACTCTTGTTTCTTATCTCTTCCTCGCTCCAGCCTTCCATTGTCTTCTCCTTTTTTTGTTCAAATCACCTTATCACATGGCCTATCCTGCCGAGCCGCTTGAGGATGTGGTCCTTGTCCCACGAAAAGTAGAGTATAAGGGCCTTTCCCTTTATGTTCTGTATGGAAAGCGGCCCCCAGAAACGGCTGTCAAAACTGTTGTCCCTGTTGTCGCCCATGACGAAGACCATGCCCTGCGGGACCGTCATTTCAGGCATGTTGTCTCTAATGGCGACATCGCCGCTTCTAATGACCGGCTCAGTATATTTTTCATGTCCCAGAATAAGTTCTTTGCCGTTGATAAAAACTATTTTATCCTTAACCGCAATTCTCTCACCGGGCAAACCTACGACACGCTTCACATAATCTACCGATTTATCCAGAGGGAACGAAAAGATGACAACATCACCTCTTTTTGGAACTATATCCTTCCCCCAGATTTTGTCCGTAGTGAACGGTATGGTGGAACCGTAATTGAACTTGGTGGCCAGAAGCCAGTCATTCCTGAATACCGTATCTTCCATCGACGAACTGGGTACCCAGTATGATCCCAGCAGAAATGCCTTTATAATCATTGCCATCACAAAAGCGATGACAAGGGCTTCTCCCCATTCACGTAGTACGTTTTTTTTCTCTTTTTTCTCTGGTTTGCTTACATTTTTTCCCATTATACAGTCCCCGTTAACATAGCTTGTTTATGAAACAGTTATCTCTATCCTTGTCCCGGCTGGAATGTCGATACCTTCAATTATCACAATCGTCCTGTTATATGGATTGACTGCTGATGTATAATCCGCCGCTTTTCCGTTTACCATAACCGATGTAACATTTCCAGACACCGGGAAAGTCAAATCAAGAACAAATCCAGTTCCCGATCCTGTTGTTATTGTTATTGCCCGGCTGTCACCTGCAGTTCTTCTTACATCTAGATCAAATCTGGAATTGCCATATGCCAGGCCTTTGAAGGACATTTCATTCCACCCTGGAGGAAGCTGGGGGGAAAGTTTTATCCTGCCGGAAGGCACATCAGGAACATATCCGGTCAGATGGAAAAGAAAGGCGTACCCCATGATGCCGGCCTCCCAGCTTCTGAACCGGGCGGATACGTCTCCGGCAAATCCGAAAGGTTCCCTCAATATGCCCAGATGGCTGAAATCATCAACAACCACGGCCTCATCAAGATTGCCGCTTTCCGAAAAAACGTCTTTCCATCGCTCGAATGCTGCATCAGCCATCGGGTGAAACATCTTATCGAGGTTATTGAGCCAGTATCCATGGCTCATGCCGGTAAGCACACCCTTCTTTATACCAGGGAAAAGAAGCTTATATATGCAAGGCAGTCCGGAATACATCAGTCCGTCAGAATGTCCTAGTTGTTTAATAATCTGATCGAAGTTGCTTTGAATCCTTGAGCTTTCAAGCGGCGAATCCAGCCAGAGAGGCATGGTATTAACGTCCTCGTACGGCTGTATATGCTGGATGCGCGAATCAGTCGCCACCTTGACGGCATAATATCCATTGTCTTTAATCCAGAATGTATTTTCAGCACACTCTTTAACCGAGTCACCAAGGCTGGCAAACAGTCTCATATCATCTGAAAAGCCAAGTCTGGCCGCCATTTCTGACATGAAGTATGAAGCCCGGATCATGAGAAGCGAAGAATATAATGATAGCGTCGATCCATCAGGTTCATTAAGCATATTCTCGCCGAACACAGCCTCCATCAGGTCTTCAAATGTCTCGTCACTTGAGAAGTGCAAGAGGCAGCCGTCAACAAACTGCTGGTCGAGAAGTGCATGTCTGAGCATGGCCCAGCGTTCCCTGACCGGTGCAATATCGCCTGTTGCACGGTAATAGTTTTCATACTGGAGAACGAGCGTGCTTGGCCCTTCGGCGCGAGTACGGCCGGTCATGGTTCCGAGTTTAGGCCAGTCGGGCTCCTGAGGCAGTGCCGTAATGTCATATTCAAGTTCATAAGCGTTCGACAGGTTTCCCTCATGGAGCGAGCCTGCCCAAAGATAATCGAGCATTGCTCTGTAATCGGAAGTCAGTCCTATCAGAGGATAGAAAAGCGACGGACCGTGCGTATCCCGAAGCCAGCTGAAGGAATATTCGCTCATCTGAGCCAGTCCTCCTGAAGCTGCCTGATTGACTTTAATGGCAATCGCAAGACCCCTGAGCAGGTCATTGAATTTTTCATCAGGTGTTCTGATTTGTGTTATATGCGAAGCCCATTCCTCCCACCAGTCCACAGTCGATTCAAGGAGCCTGTTCGCGCCAGCTGATTCAAGCGCTTCGAGAAGTTCTTCAGGTTTCTCTGTCCCCTGTGTGAAAATATAGGGCAGGAAAACGACCTTCTCTTCGCCGGGTCCAAGTGCGCCGATATGAATGCTTAATGTACGCAGGTCTATTCCGGGTGAATATTCCGCACCTATCGGCCTCATCGTAAGCAGTCTGTCGCCGCCGTCGCTTTCTATTGCCGCACCCCCGGCAAAACTGTAAAAGCCGATCGTTGAGTACATGTTTAAAAAGACCCTTTTAAACCCTTTCCCAGATGTGTTTCGTACGATCCAGACACTGACAAGCGCTTTTTCAGTCCTTATATCCTGATCATATTTCGGGGCAAAATTTACACTCGTCCATTCAAGATCATCGTTTGCCGAGCCTGCAATTACAACCGGGGCATTTTTGAGTCTTCTTATGAATTGCCTCTTTGAGAGACTGATTCTACCGTCCGCAACAAGTATCGGGACCTTGTCCGAAAACCACTTTGACTTTTTCTGGTATGTCGGCCCGCCAAGATTATGCCAGGAGGAAACCGGGTACTGGTTGCCAAGAATGCCGAAAACCTTCCCGTTTCCGACACCCATGCATCCTAGTTCTCTGACCTGCGGCCTGTCAGACATGTCAATATCCTGCCGCCAATGGCTCGTATTCAGGAGATAAGGCTTTGAAGCAATCCATTCGGAAATATCCTTTTGGGCCAATGGATCATTTCCGGTTTTATATTCGTTCGGAAACTGTTGATATACAGACTGGTTATCTTTAGATTCAGAACATGAGCAGACAGTCAAAAGAACAATGCATATTATTATAACCGGAAAAGACATCCTCATATGATACTCCCTGAAGAGACTTTTTGTTTTTAAAATTTTGTTTTTTACAATAAAGTTTTCAATCCTCAATCCCAATTTGAAAATTCAATATCAAGTTTTTCGCACAATAAATCTTTTACCGCCTTAATGAAAACACTTTCAGAGAATCCCTGGGCCATTTCTAAAACCCCGACAGGAACTTTGACATCCTCGCCAAAAACCATCTCATAAAGCCGGGCATTAACAGCAAGGGGTATTACTCCCTGAAGCAGGAAAACCCCTTTTTTCCTTACCTGGGCGGCTCCCATGATTTTATGGCCCAGGTATTTCAGTTCAAGCCTTGCTGCCCTGTTAAAACATATATTCGAAAAGCTGCCTTCAGAATCATGAACCCCGGCATTAACGCCGCAAAACTTTAAGGCCCCAAGAAATATATTTGAGATTTCCCTGTATGTGCTTTGAATATCACCCTTGAACAAACCGGCACACGGGGCGCTTATGCTGAAAGTTATATCGTTTGAATGAAGTACTGCCCCGCCACCGGTAGGCCTCCTCAATACCGGGAGGATCAGTTTGCTGTCGTTAAACCTGAAATTCTTCTGATGATAACCTGTTGTCACTGCCGGTTTTTCCCAGTTATAAAACCTTACTGAGCCCGGGATGCTTCCTGACATGACCCGGCTGAAAAGTTCCACATCCCTTGCCATATTCATCTCAGATTGATGCCTGCCGTCGGAAATAAAAAACCAGGGGGTCATTGTCTCCCCCTGGCATTTTCAGTCGAGATCATTTTATGATTTATATTCCTTCAATTATGAACAAAGGGTCGCCGTAACCGACCCTTTCGCCATCCTGCTTCAATATCGCCGACACGGTGCCGTTCACATGAGACTCGATCTCGTTCATCAGCTTCATTGCCTCGATTACGCACAGGCATTGCCCCTTTGCGACCCTGTCGCCCACCTGCACAAACGGCTGCGCCTCAGGGACGGAAGCCCTGTAAAAGGTACCAACGAGGGGTGATGTTACTGTGATAGTCGGTTTTTCTTCAACCTTGTTCATTGACCTTGGCTCTGAAAAAGTTTTTTCAGGCTGCGGCTTTATTCCTCTTACGACATGAATCCTGTCGGGTGTCCATTCAAGCTCGACAATATCTGTCCCCTTGATAATATCTATAATGTCTTTGAGTGTTTTCAGGTTCATTCAGCTCACTCTCTCGATATAGGTCCCGTTTCTTGTATCAACCTTGAGAAGATCCCCTTCATTGATAAAGAGGGGAACCTGTATTGTAGCGCCTGTTTCCAGTTTGGCGGGCTTTGTTCCGCCGCTGACCGTATTGCCTCTCACTCCAGGAACGGTTTCGACAACTTTAAGCTCAAGGAAATTGGGGAGTTCGACACCGATGGGCTTTTTGTTATGGAAGAGAATATCAACAGTGCAGTTCTCCTTCAGATAGCCCAGAGTATCACCCATATGGTCTTCGGTAAGCGCCATCTGCTCATAAGTCTCGTTGTCCATAAAATGATAACCGGAATCGTCGTTATAGAGGTAAACCATATTCTTATCTTCAAGGTCGGGCACATCAACCTTTTCACCTGAACGAAATGTCTTTTCAAGGACACGCCCCGAAATAAGGCTTTTCATTTTCGTCCTTACGAAAGCCCCGCCCTTTCCGGGTTTGACATGCTGAAAATCAACGATAATGAGCGGTTCTTTGTCAAGCTCTATCCTGAGTCCCTTTCTAAAATCTGCTGTCGAATATTGCATTGCGACCTCTTAACAGTTTTTTACTTCAATCTGCAATTATTATAGCACCCTTAGCAATATTTGTAAGGTGCTTGCAAGAGCTATCTGTCACAAAAAGGCAATCCTCAATGCGCACGCCGAACTTTCCTGCGAAATATGCGGCAGGCTCAATTGTCATGACCATCCCCTCTTTTATTGAATCGCCTGATCTGGGAGAAATCATCGGCGGTTCGTGAACCTCAATGCCTACTCCATGACCCGTACCATGGCCATAGCAGTGTTCAAGCCCGTTTTCATCAAGATAGCCCCTGGCAAGAATATCTATTTCAGTTGCCTTTCTCCCCGGAGCTATTCCTTCGATGGCTTTCTGCTGAGCTTCCCACACTTTTACATAAACATCCCTGAATTCGGCATCCGGTTCCCCGGTGTATACGGTCACGGTCTGGTCCGAGCAGTACCCCTCAAATATGCATCCGAAATCGAAGACTACAGCCTCCTTTCTGCCGATTATCTTATCCGTCGGAGAGGCATGAGGCATCGCACTTCTCAGGCCCGATGCCACAATCGTCTCAAATGAGGGCCCGTCGGCCCCGAACCTTCTCATCTCATATTCTATCTCGATTGCAACATCCCTTTCAGTCCTTCCCCTGATGCCTTTTTCAAGTATGCTCTTCATTACATCTTCTGAGATCTTTGCGGCCTGAATTATCTTACTCACCTCACTGGTGTCTTTAATTATCCTCAAATCTCTGAGCATGGGCCCGGCAGGTACAAGTTCTATCTCTGAAAATATCTCCTTGAGCTTCACTGCCATATCGAAATCAAGAATATTCGACTCGAAACCCATTCTTGAGATTTTTCTTTCCGTCAGAAAAAGGCCAATTTCTTCCCATTTCTGAAAAATTTCCTGAACATCATAAGACGTTTCGAGTTCAGCCTGGACTGTGTAGCGTGAATCGACAAAGAGCCTTATATGATCTCTCGTAATTACTAGAGCTGCATCCGTACCTGTAAAACCGGTGAGCCATAATATATTCGGCCTGGATACGAACAGAAGCGCATCAAGGCCGTCTGACAGGTATGCCCTGGCCCTGGCTAGCCTTGTTTCCATCTGGCCAGTCCCTCAAGTGCCAGGCAGTATCCTATGGGCCCGAGACCTGCTATGGTCCCTATCGCGATATCGGAAAAGAAGCTCTTGTGCCTGAAATCTTCACGCTTAGCTACATTACTAATATGGACTTCGACAAACGGGATATCTATTGCCAGCATGGCATCGCGCAATGCAACGGAGGTGTGCGTAAAACCGCCCGGATTGATAATGATGCCATCCATCTTTTCAATCCCGGCCTTGTGAATCCTGTCAATGAGCTCTCCTTCATGGTTTGATTGGAAAAAATCGATTTCTGTTCCCAATACCTGTGCCCTGTCCCTGATCATCTTCTCAATATCGGCAAGCGTGGCCGCCCCGTAAACCGATGTCTCCCTTTTTCCGAGCATATTGAGATTCGGGCCGTTAATTATCAGAACCTTCATTTTTGAGCCTCCCCAGCCATTCTTCAAGAGTTTTGATAATGAACATTTTCTGTATCTCAGTGGCCTCTTTTTTTACTTCGGCATCAGTCCTGATTTCGTCAAGCGCTGCAAATATGTCAAGCGACTGCTCATAAAGCCCCTGCGCTGCATATACTCTGGCAAGTTCAATCGATTGGCCCGAAACCAGTTCACTTTCGGGAACTCCTTCAAGAAGGTCCAGCGCTTCATCATCTTCAGGCCTGAATGCAATATATCGTTCAATGCACCTTCTGGACAGGTCCGCCTCGCCCATTTTTGCATAAACGGCTCCCAGGTGTTTCAGGGCATCGACCATTTCATCTATCTGCGCTTCGATGCCGGCAAGGATAAGGGCCGCCTGCTGATATTCGCCCATCTTCATCAGCGACATGCCCAGAATTATCTTATCCCTAGTCGTCGAAACCTCATTTGATGCCTCGATTATCTCGAGATATCTTCCCTCAGCAAACGCCTTTTTTATATCCACGCGAATACCTCTTATATGCATCAAGTATGAAATCCAGTTCCAATTTCCTGACCTCGAAGCCGCCTATCCCCTTTGCCAGAACGAAGTTGATGCCTCCTGAAGCGGACTTCTTGTCAACCGCCATCGCCCTGCCGACTCTGCCGGCCGGAGGAAGACCATATCTGCCCGACACCATGCCGTACTTCTCAATAAGTCTTTTAACCCTGGAAATTTCACCGCTCTTCATCAGAGAAAGTTCACCGGAAAGGAAGCACGCAAACTCCATCCCCATGGCAACAGCTTCGCCATGATGCATTCCATATTCATAATACTGTTCGATTGCATGTCCCAGCGTATGTCCGAAATTGAGGATTCGTCTCAGTGATCCTTCCAGCTCATCCCTTTCTACCACATAAGCCTTGTCCCTGCAGCACATCCTGACAACAGAATCCATATCGAGGCTTCCATTTTCAAGACCGTCGAACATGACCCTGTCCATGATGATGCCGTACTTAACGACCTCACCCATACCGCCTCTTATTTCTTCCTTTTCGAGGGTATCAAAAAATGCCTGATCACACACGACGAATTCAGGCTGTTTGAACAGGCCTATCAGATTTTTGCCCATTTCATGGTTTATTCCGGTCTTGCCTCCGATGCTTGCATCCACCTGTGAAAGCAGTGTGGTCGGCACCTGAACCACCGGAATCCCCCGCATGAAAATGCCTGAAGCAAATCCCGAAAGGTCGCCGGTAACTCCCCCGCCGATTGCCAGGCAGGCCCACTGCCGGTTCATACCGGATGAAAGCATTTTCGAAAGAACCTTATCAAGAAATTCACTGCTTTTGGAGCATTCGCCTGCAGGGACTTCCATTACAATATGCCTCAAACCTGAGACGGCCTTTTTGATTTTTTTCCTGTAAAGCTTCATTACATTTTCATCGACAAGGCAGAAGAGACCTTCAGGTTTAATATGGCGGCTGATAAGGGCCTCAAGCCCGTCGAATATCCCTTTTCCGATATAGACAGGGTAAGGCTGGTTTTCCAGGAGCACAGGCACAGGTTCGGGTACAGTACCCATGAATTCCTTTATTATCTTCGCCGATCCTTTTACGCTCAGTTTATCTGTATCGATTATAAGGTCGGCATCTGAATAAGCCTGCTGACGTGACTTGAAAAGCTTTTCGACTCCATCGTTCCAGTTGGGTCTGTTTTTGTCTCTGCCCACACGTTTTCTGAGTGTATCGAGCGGGGCTCTGAGATTTATTATCGTCCCTGAGGCCTTCATGATCGAACGGTTAAAAGGATTCACAGGCGCGCCGCCGCCTGTTGCAACAATCCCTCGGCCTTTGCCTGCGACCTCAAAAAGGACCTCCCTTTCTATCATGCGAAACGACTTCTCACCGGCATACTTGAATATCTCGGGAACGGTTGCGCCGGTTTTTGCAACGATAAGATCATCCATGTCGATAAACGGCTGAGACGTTATCTTAGAAAGCTCGCCGCCTATTGTCGTCTTTCCCGTTCCCATGAATCCCGTAAGATAAATCATTTAAGTATCGAACGCCTCCTGTGTTCGTCAAATGCGTATTTCAACTCGTCAATGTTAGCCTGCCCGAAATCGTTCATTATTGCGCTGGCAATTGAAATAATCATCATCGCTTCACCAACAACACTCGCGGCAGGCACTGCGCAGTAATCGGAGCGTTCATACTGTGCCTTTACTTCTGCGCCGCTTCTTATATCTATAGATGCAAGTCCGCTTAAAAGCGTCGGGATCGGCTTCATCGTGCATGAGACAACGATATTCTCGCCGTTTGAAATTCCTCCTTCAATACCGCCTGCATTATTTGTTCTCCTTTTTCCTCCTGCATATATTTCATCATGAAGAACTGAACCTCTCATTTCACCCGACAACGCTCCCTTTCCTATCTGTACCGCCTTGATAGCAGGTATGGACATCATGAATGCGGATATCACTGTATCGAGCCTTTTGTCCCATTGTGAAGACGAACCGATGCCTGCAGGAAGCCCTGTGACCTCTATTCTGAAATCTCCTCCGAGGGTGTCACCTTCCCTGATGGCATTTTCAATTTCCTCTTCCATTTCTTTTGATGTCAGAGGATCAGGGCAGAAAACGCTCGATGCATCCCTTTTCATCATATCGAACTCGCCGTCGAATCTTATCTTCCCTATTTCCGTGACAAATCCGCGAACCTCGATGCCAAGTTCATTCAAAAAACACCTTAAAAGTCCGCCTGCGGCGACCCTTCCGGCTGTTTCCCTTGCACTTGCCCTTTCCAGGACATTACGCAAATCCCTGTGTCCGAACCTTATAGCGCCGGGAAGATCTGCATGCCCGGGTCTGGGAGTGTAAAGCTCTTTTCCAGGAACTATGCTGAACGGGTCCATAAAACTTTTCCAGTTTTCAAAATCCGCATTCCAGACTGCAAGGAGAACAGGGCTGCCGAGCGTTATGCCGCCGCGAATGCCGGACAGGACATCGACGCTGTCCTTTTCGATCTTCATCCGTCCGCCTCGGCCAAACCCCATCTGGCGTCTTGCAAGGTCTCTATCAATAGCCTCTTTTAAAACCTCAAGCCCCGAGGGTATCCCGCCTAAAAATGCAAATATCCCTCTGCCGTGAGATTCCCCAGCTGTATAGAATGTCAGCATGGTCTATTACCGCCTTCGAATTTGTTTATAAGAATCTAATACAGATATAACCTCATAGGCAATAAAGAGAATACCAAAAAGGAATAAATATAATAATTTATTATCCTGATTATCGGCAACCACTAAGGAGTATTCATCCGTTTACAATATTTATTAATTCATCAAGCGAATCTATCGAGCTTTCATGCCTTTGACCTTCACCCCGGAAAACATGGCAAGCGGTATAGCCCGCCTTTACCGGGGATTCAAAATCATGATGGATGTTATCGCCCACATGAATGAAAGGGCCTGCAGCATTCTCGAGCCTGCTGAAAGCACGCGGGTCGGACTTGAGCATATTCCAGTCGTCCGGGAGAGAAACGACAAGTTCGAAATAAGAGTTCAACCCGCCTCTGTCCATTTCTTCATCAAGAAAAAGTCTCGTGGCATTCGAAAATATTACCAGCTTGAAACCTTCTCGCTTGAGTTCTCTCAATGTCGGGATAACATCTGCGTATAGTGCTATGTTCCCGGAAAAGGATTTTATTATATCTTCTGCATCATCTTTAAGCCCGAAATGTTTGAGCCAGTAAGGAAGCTGGTAATATCTGACTGACCTGTCTCCTATGATTTCGTATGCGTTCCGGCATAAAAATCTCGCCATTTCCTTGGGGATTTTATAGTTCTGTGATACACGGGAAGGAATTCCTTCTTCCCAGACGGCATCGGCAAATGTACGAGTGGTAAGAGTTCCGTCCAGGTCGAAAGATATTACACTGTTCATTTTATCTTATTCTTAATGTCCTCCAGTCCGGCCATTCTCAGAGAAGGTACCATGCCCCGTCACGCTCTTCGATCTCTCCCGATATGCTCATATCCGAGAGAGCTTTTTCTATATCTCGTGTGGCTATTTCCAGGTTCATGGAGTCTTCAAGTATCCCTATTATCTCTTCAATCGTAGCCCCGCCTGTCATCTGGAGAGCCTTTTCGGTAAATATCACCAGGTCTTCATGCTTGGACCATGGAAACAGAACCCATCGCCAGTCTTCCATAACCTTCGGACAGAAATCAGCTTTGAATCTGCTATCTTTCTTACTGACAAGTACAGCTGTTTTGATGTCCCCGACCTTTGAGCTCAGGTAATCTACAACCGCCTTCATAGTCATGCCTTCATCGCTTACATCATCAACGACCAGCACTTTTTTATCGGTAAGATTAACTTCGGGAAGAGGATATATCAGCACGGGCTTTTCCGTAATTGTCATGTCGCCTGTCAGATGCCCCATCTGGAATGTGCATATATGTTTTTTCTGAAGGTAATCGAGCAGTATCCGTCCGGGGACCAGCCCTCCCCTTGCAACCGCAATGATCACATCAGGGTCATAGCCTGCTTCATTCAGGCTCAAATAGACATCCCAGACCAGGGCTTCCAGATCATCCCAGGTTATGTTTATTGCCTTTGGAAATTTGCTTTTCTTATTTTCTGAATCCATTTTTGTCTCCCCCCGTTTATATCCTCGAAAGATATTATTTTGTTTTTTGCAATTCTCTAATTGAAAGTCGTACGAGGCGATCCAAGCTTTCCTCCGATCGAAATCCTTACATTTTCGTTTCCTGACGAACCAAGAAAAGACCTGTATGCCGGAGACAATCTCAGACCGACCACCAGATTCAGGTCAGAAGCATCAAGACTGCCTCCCATTTTCATATCGCCGCGCATATTCCCGGAAACATCGTTTCCTGTCAGGTCCGCTTTTGAAATCTTAAGTAATCCATCGTCCATCTTTGCCTTCAGTTCAAATTTGCTGAATGGGATGGCGGCGATAGGAAAGCTCTGGATGTTAAGCGGTATCTGACCGTTTTCGACAATAAGGTTTATCTCGCCTTCTGACCTTTCAGGTTGATTTTTAATATACGTAACATCCACATCTCCGTTGGCCGTGCCTGACAATTCGTCGAGTTTTTTTGAAAAATGTCTGATTACGGACAGTTCAAATTTCTTCATGCTCAGCTCAACATCAATCCTGTTTCCGATTTTGAAAAAGGTCGTTGCAAAACGCCCTTTAAGCAAGCCCTTTCCTTCTGTCATTTTAACACCCAGGGCGAACCTGCCGATGAACAGTGGCAGTATCTTCGGTTTCAATGTAAGGCTGTCAACGGCATGCTCATCCGATATATCAAGTCCCATCATTGTCCAGCCTATCGGCAGTGCGGGTTTTATTGCATTTATTGAAACATTCATATCGGTGAGCCTGCTTAACGCATCCTCGAATTTCGGTTTCAGCGCATAATATGGGAACAGCAGGTATGAAAACAGCAGGACACAGAACACCCCATAGATAATATAAAGAAATTTTTTCCAGAAATTAGATTTAACCTCAATAGTATTAACCATTTATCTGCACCTGAAAAGTGACATCTATGGTCTTATCCTTTTCCGACTTTCTGAGATTGAATCGATTGAATTTCAGGCTCGTGGGCGAGGTGTCTATACCATAAAGAAATCCTATCAGATCTCCTTCGGAAATACCCTTTACCCTTATTTCTACTGCCTCTCTTTTATTATCCGCCAGCGCTACCGGCTTCATATACTCTATCTTGTTCTTGATATTCTGCTTCTCGGCAAGGTCCTCGAGATATCCGAACACGGTAAAATCACCCCTCGACGCCCGGCTGCCTGCATTTGCTGCTTCAATCGCTTTTATCTTCGAGCCGATTTCATACACCTTGCTTAACTGCTTTTCCTTTATATCGATATTTTTCTCCATCCTTGCATTGAGCCTTCCGAGGGGAAGTACTATAAAAACAATAAGAATAAACAGCATGGCAAAACCACCGCCGGCAAAAAGATATTGCTTCTCTCTTCTGGTAAGCTTCTCATTCAGCTTATCATTCAATTCATCTTTTATTCTGATCATATCCCTTACATTGATCTTCATTTCGGACCGCCCATGGAACAGGTTAATTTGAATATGACCTTCTGGTCATTCTTGTTTACATTTGCGGATATGATTTTCACTTCTCTTATAAACGGGATCTTTGAAATACCTGCTCTGATCTTTTCGACATTTTCATACGAATCCGTTGTGCCTGAGAGTGTCAGTGCGTTTTCATCGAGCGTAAGGGAATCAATTATCGTATTCAGATCCGCCGGAATCTTTTCGCTCAGTTCCCTCATGACGACAAGGGGTGATTCTCCAGCACCAGCGCCAGTTCCATAGTCGGAATTAAGGTCTTTGAGCCTCTGCTCAAGCTGGATGACAGGGTCTACCATCGGCGACCCGGGCGGCATAAGCATTGTAAACTGTTTTTTAACCTGCGCATCGAGCTTGTGGCTGATCCTGCTCTTTAAGACAGTGTCCGCCGTATAGCCGATGCCCCACAGCACGATAAGAACTATGGCTGCCTTTATCCATACACCGAACTGCGCCTTCAATTTTCCCAGTTGAGCTGAAAACGGATTGGCGTTCTGATAAAAATTCACCATGTCCGCCTTGTCTTCTCCCCTGAAGGCAAGTGATACCGACATGAACGAGAGCATCATGTCCTTTGTTGAGCCGTCATATATGATACCTTTAAAGGAAGGCTGGCTGTTGTATATTTCCGAACTCTCAAGCATGGCTGAAAAATCGTTGATGCACGTGGCATAACCCGCAGGAATCGCTATATAGTTCTCAACTTCCCGCGGAATCTTGTAAAGCGATATCATCACTTCCATTATAAGCCTGTCGAGGTGGCCGCCTCCGTCAATGCCTGTTTTCATGGCCTTTTCAAATGCATCGTTCATGGTTATCGCCATGTCTTTCGCCACGGACTCGAGAAGCATTTCAAAACCCTGAGGCAGGGAACCCATGTGTTTGACAACGTTGCCATGCAGTATGCAGATCGATGTGTCTCTCCAGCCCATGTGGATTACGACATATCCCTTTTCTTCTCCGAGATTGAATATGTTCCTGGCACCGGCGCCTATTGCCGATGATGGGGCTTCGAGAACTTCGGGGTCAATGCCAGCGCTTCTCAGACCCGATATTATTTTTTCGACCTCTGTCTTTCTGGCCGCAGCAGCCTCGATGAGCGTCTCTCCCGCATCATCCTTTCCGACTATTACAAAATCCACCTTTAGATCATCCCCGACAGGGAGCAGGGTTTCAGCCTCGGGGCCAACCGTTTCCGCAATCTTTTTTCTGTCGGTAAACGGCCTTTTCATCTGGCGGTACATGACATACTGACCCGATAAGGCTGTTATATTTTTCTCGGCACGAAAACCAATTTCCGAGACAAGTGATTTTATGTCCTCATCAAGGCTCTTGACCGGACGGCCTTGAGTTACATCTCTCCTTCGTCTTATAAGCTTTTCTATGGTTGAGTCTCCAGAGTTCAAAAGGCAGGCCTGTATTTCGGTATCGTCTCCGTAAACACCCAGAGAGTATCTTGCCATATATGAGCCGCTCCCCTTGTTTAATATATTTTGTAATATACTATTTGCGGGGCACTATTATCAATCATAAAGAGCTTTGCTTTTGTATTAACCGTAGCACCCGTTGATTTTATTGTACCTTTAATGGTCACACTGAACATGGTGCTTTTAACATCAACCATTGCCTGTAACTTAGGACCATTAACTTCCGGATTATCCACCAAAGAATTGTAATTTCCGATGCATTTCAAAACTTCATCTATCTTTTTAAACGGCCTGCAGTTAATGATCCGTTCAACCATATCTTCGTCAATCCCTGGAGCAAGGCTCTCCAGAACCTCTTTCGAAGCGGTATTCACATTGACTACACCCTTGCCCATTGGACCTGTCCCGGCCGTGACAAACTGCCCTATGCCCTTGTAGTCCTCTGTCCCGTAAAACCATTCCTTTTTCATACCTTTAACCAGAAGAATCTCTTCCGGTGAGTCCATAGGCCCGTCTTTGCAGTCATAAGGTTCGTCCTGACTCTGGTAATATTCATCCTCCGCGCCTCCTGATTCCTGACGCTCATTGTCCATGTCAATCCAGTCGCAGATGTTATTAATAAGGTCTTCAGCCTCTTGGGGTAATATATCTATTTTAAGCACTTCAACCATCAGTTTTTGAAGCTGTGCTGCCCTTAATTCATTCTTTACATACTTGTCTCCACTCAGCTCAACCAGACTGTTTATATCGAGCTTCGAGCACTCATCGGTGATGTTTCCCTCAATGATCATGTCTTCAAGGCTGCCGCTCGCAACCATCATGAATTGAGAAAATTTTGCCCAGTCCTCATCATCTGCATCATATTCGTTGTCGTCTTCGGCCAGTATGGACATTGCAGCCTCCACCCCGGCGCTTCCCAGATACTGCGTCTGGATGGAACCCTTGAAGTTATAGGCAAGCGCCCTGTCCATACCCTGATCGGTTTTGAAATTGAATATGAGTATATAGAACAGCGCACATACAGCCAGCACGAGTATCAGCACCACCCCTTTTTTATCCCTGGCAAGCGGTTTCATTCCTGCTTCTCCCCGCTTGACTGCAACTGCATCTTTGCTATCACCGGAGAGGCAACCCCGGTAAACGAAAATGTATCGTTGCCGTTTTTAAAGTTTATCGTTATCTTGATTAAATATGGCAGAGCCGGAGGGGAGGTGTTTGTTGCATCCCACTCATCGGTTTCTTTTCCGCTTCTGTCGAAATAGACTATATTCATTGAAAGAACGTCCTCGGCGATTTCCATGCCGGGGTTTTTCCCTGAGTCGGTTATCCCGTCATGGGGCTTGTTGTCCTCACGTCTTATGAGAAAATAGAGCCCCTTATTGTCAGGGTCTTCTTTAAGCTCGTAGTCAACCTCGTTCACAATGCCGTCTATGTCGCCAAGGCCGATACTGCTCGTGGTGGTGAAATATATCTTGTCCGTATCATTCGTCCCGTCATTCTCATTCTTTCCTATGAACCTGTATTTCTGGGCAAGCTCGTTGGCCTTTTCATTGCTTTTGATGTCATCGTCCAATATGAGATACGGGGAAAAATATATACAGCTCAGATCCTTTATCATCCGGTCAAGACATAGCCTCGCCATCTGGTAAACTTCTGTCTGGACCGCAACCGTACTTGTCACCTTATGCGACTGGTAAAAGGTTACATAGACCGTACCCATGACAACAGCGGATATGGCAATCGCCAGTATCACTTCTATCAGGGTAAAGCCCTTTCTTCCCTGCCCTGAATTCATTGTTGTTATGCGCGGGGCGACATTACCATTGACGGCTGCGCTTGAATGAAGATTATTTTTATCAGCTTGCATACATGAAAGTTATGATCTTATTCTGGTAGGCATCTCTGCCTGTTCCAAATTTTACTGTCAGCGTGTATTTATAGTAGGCAGCCAGTGGTGTAGCCTCGACATCTTCTACGTACGTGTATCCGGGATAATCCGCTCCGAAATCTCCGCTTTTCTGTCCCGGTGTCGGCTTCTCTTCAGTAATGCCTGCTTTAACCTCTGAAATATGCCTTTCTGCAAGAAGTGTCGACGTTGTCATGAACTTTGACTGCGAGCACATTTTTATGCCCTCGGCCTCAGCCTCGAGAAGCGCCATGAACATAACGCTTAAAAAAACCATGGCAATCATTACTTCAAGCAGAGAAAATCCGTTATTCCTTGCCATATCCCATCTCGATATAACTGTCATGAACCTTGAACTTGCCTGAAAACGGCTTTACTTCCAGCGTATATATCTTGTCTCCACTACCTTCAAGATAAATGAGGCTCTTCTCGATTATTCCGTCTGTATTTACCTTTAGTTCGGCTTTGCCCTGATCTTTTTTCGGCTGATTCATGGTCTTTACGCCCTTAACCTCGATTGAATCAGGGAGTGTGACCTTTTTTTCCAGTTCGGGTTCTTTTCCGGAGCTTTCCGGCACCGGATAGAAACCGGCTGTCCTGTTATCGATATCATACTGGATATAACAGGGCTTGTGCTGGTTTACCGCATAGGTCTTTGCGTTCAGATACAGGCCTTCCAGCATCCTCTGGGCTACGTCTATATCGGAATTGGTAAGACTGGTTATTATACGGGGAGCTGCATATCCAAGAACAATACTGATGATCGCCATGACGATCATCAGCTCAAGGAGAGTGAACCCCCTATTGGGACTGTTCCTGCGTCTCACTTTCCCAGTTCCCTATTATTTTGCTCTGATCTCCGCCCGGACCGTCAGGGCCGTAAGAGAATATATCAATACCATTTACATTATGGGTTCCGGGATTCAAGTACATATATTCGTTTCCCCAGGGGTCTTTGGGAACTTTTCCCTTTTCCAGGTAACCGCCTTCTTTCCAGTTCTTGGGAATATTTCCTACAACAGGCTTTTCCACAAGGGCCTTGAGTCCCTGTTCGGTCGACGGATATTCAAAATTTTCCAGTTTGTAGAGCTTGAGCGCATCTTCAAGCGTCTGTATCTGAATCTTCGTCTGGTTTATTCTTGCCTTTTCCGGCTCCTTCATCAGATTTGTGGCGACAAATGTGACGAGAATGCCAAGAATAACCACGACCACAAGCAGTTCGATAAGCGTAAATCCTCTTTTATCAGTATGCATTCTCTTCCCCCTTTTCTACTTGATTGCTGTGCTCATCTGTATCATCGGCAACAGGACAGAAATAATAATGAATCCTACTATAAACGCCATGAATATAATCATAACAGGTTCGAGCACTGAAGTGAGCCCGGCAACCGATGTTTCGATATCGTCTTCATAGGCATCCGCGGCCTTGATTAACATTTCTTCAAGGGTGCCGCTCCGCTCTCCCACTTCAACCATATGATACACCATTGACGGAAATATCCCCGACCTTTTAAGAGGCGCCGCTAGCGTCGAACCCTCGATGATATCGTTTGTCGCCTCGCTCAGATAAGCCTCCATAACCCTGTTCTGGACAATCGTTTTGACAATATTCATTGCCTCGACAATAGGGACCCCTGCCGTTAAAAGCGTTCCCAGCGTTCTTGCAAATCTGGCAACCGACACCTTAATAAATACAGGTCCGAACAAAGGCATGCGCATCTTTAACTTATCGAATTTAAGGGCACCCTTGTCGGTCTTTTTCCAACGGCTGAAGAGAAACATCGCAACAACAAACAGAAGTATTATAATCCACCACGTCTTCCCGAGGAAAGCGCTGATCACAATCAGAATCTTCGTGGGAAGGGGCAAGGTCTGATGCATGCTTTCGAACATCGAGACAACCTTGGGAACAATCGTCGTCAAAAGAAAAAATACTATGCCGACTGCTACAAACAGCAAAAGTACAGGATATATCATTGCCGACTGGACCTTTGCCATGAGCTTGCGCTGGCCTTCGAGAAAATCCGCAAGACGGTCGAGAACTATGTCCAGGGCGCCGCTGGCCTCTCCTGATCTGACCATGTTTACATACAGATCGGGGAATATCTTCTTGTGCTGAGCCAGTGCGTCTGCAAAACCGGAGCCTTCGTTCACTGCATCCCTTACCTGGGCCATTGTCTTTTTGAGAGTGGGATTATCTGTCTGATCATACAGGGCGCTAAGAGCCTCAACCAGCGGGACACTTGCCCCTATAAGGGTTGAAAGCTGCCTTGTAATAATTGCGACATCCTCTTTTTTGACTTTGCCGAGGATGTCGCGGATATTTGCCGTGCCGGTCTGTACGGCACCAACAGGGGCCTCTTCATTAATGGAACTTACAAAAAGGCCCATTGCCTTCAGCTTGACTTTCGCTTCTCTAAGGGATGCTGCATCCAGCATCCCTTTTTCGGTCTTACCTTTATCGGTATAACCTGTCCAGCTGTATAGTGGCAAGGCTACTCCTTACTTTGCCGGGGCTGCCTGCTGAGGTGCTGCATTTGGTGCATTCTGTGGAGCCGGTGCTCCGGGAGCTGCTTCACCTGGTGCGCCTGGAGTTGCAGGAGCCTGTTTGGCTGCTTCTTCCTGCGCCTTCTTGAAGTATTCCTCATTTATTGTAATCGGGAAATCCTTCTTTACCTGCTCTTTAAGCTTGTTAATGGCTTCCTCTTTCTTTTCTCTCTGAAGCTGCCTTTCTATCTGGGGTTTTATTTCAGCAAGATTCTTTTCTTTCTTGGCCTCGACATCGTCACATATAATAATGTGATAACCGAAAGAGGATTTCACAATCCCGCTCATCTGACCTTTTTTCAGGGCAAATGCGGCCTTTTCAAACTGAGGATCCATTCTCCCCTGTGTCACCCATCCAAGGTCTCCACCCCTCTGGCTCGAAGGACACTTTGATTTTTCTTTTGCCAGTTTGGAAAAGTCGGCGCCTTTTTTGAGCTGGGCCAGAATCGCTTTAGCTTCAGGCTCAGTGGCTACAAGGATATGCCTTACCTTTACCCTTGGCCCCTGTTCAAACTTGTCTTTGTTATCGTTATAATACTTTGTGATGTCCGCATCGCTTATTTTAATATTTTCTACAGTCGATTCCTCAAGATCACGGGCAAGAATCTGATCGCCTATATACTCAAGTTTCAGCTTTGTTGCAGGCTTCTTGTCAATGCCTTTCTTTTTCGCTTCCATTGCCATCATCTTTACTTCCGCCATCTTCTCTATGATTTCCCTTTTTGCCTCAGGTGTCGCATAACGCTCACGGTAAGGCTCTGGAATCTGAGACAGTATTGCATCCAGGTCGGAATCCTTTATTTCGGTTGACCCTATCTTTGCTATTACATGCGGATTGCTGAACTTGACAGCCTTCTGCTCCGCAGGTTTTCCACCCTCAGTACCCTTTGAACAGCCAACTATGGCCAATCCCAATACAACCAGTAAAATTATTAACCTTTTCACCATGTTCTCCTTTCTAATCTTTCTTAAAATTTTTTTATCAATACTTAAACTTTTTTTACGGTGTGTAGTCAAAACTGGAAAGACGATAGCATCATTGAGTTTTTATGTCACTATTGATTATAGAACATTAGCCAGTCTTAATCCTGTCATAACGGGCTCTTCATTCCCCGCTTCTGGTAATTATTCCAATAAGAATACCATCCGAAACATTCACCTCGGCGGAATCCGAACAGATGACATTGCTGATGCCCACAGGGAAACTCATATCCATATCGATATTATCCACCTCATATTCGAATCCTTTCAAGGTTATTCCTTTTGCATAAGGCCCAAGAGGAAGGAATGAGACAATTTCACCGGTTTCATTCATGATCATTGATTTTTTATCAATCAGGAATATTTCATGTATCCCTGTAATAATTTTAGCTTTAATACCCTGCTTCATCGCCCTGAAGAGAAGGTACACATTCGCCAGGCTATGGTCAAACCGAGAGCCTGTCCCTGCAAGTATTTCAATTTCGTCTGCGCCCTTTTCGATCGCTGTATCGACGGCAATCTGGGTATCGGTCATATCCTTTCTGCAATCATACCTGCGGATTTCTATACCTTTTGAAATGAGCTCATCCTGAACCCCTGCTGGCAGCGAATCCATATCACCGACGACCATGTCGGGAAGAATGCCGGCATTCAGACAATATCCAGCCCCTCTGTCTGCTGCAATAACCATGGAAGTGGATTTGGCCCTTTCTTCCAACAGGACCTTTTCAGGCCTTTCACCGCCTGTTACGATCAGCACCTTCATCTTCATTATTGTTTAAAAAACATCTCCGATCTGACTCATTAACGGCAGGAGCCTGTCCTTGTCAGATAAAAGTATATCTTTAAAAGGCCATTTAATATCCAGATCAGGATCATTCCATATTATACCGCCTTCGGATTTCGGCGCATAGAAATCATCGACCTTGTAAAAAACGACGCTTTCAGGCTCAAGGGTGCAGAATGCATGCGCGAATCCCTTCGGAACCAGAAGCATTTTCATGTTCTCATCAGAAAGCTCCACACCAATCCATTTACCGAACGTCGGAGAAGTTTTCCTTAAATCAACTATCACATCATAGACGCTTCCCCTTAATGTACGGACCAGCTTTGTCTGGGCGTATGGCGGCTTTTGAAAATGAAGGCCCCGCAACACACCCTTTTCTTTTGAAAACGACTGGTTGTCCTGGACAAAATCAATCTTGAACCCGTTATCTTCAAAAACCCTTTTGTTGTATGTTTCAGTGAAGAAACCACGCTGGTCATTGAATATTCTCGGTTCAATAACAAATGCATCGGAAAGGGGAGTTTCTATGAATTTCATAGGCGCCAGATATATCTCAACGTTTTAAAGTTGGCAAGAAGCTGCCTTTTCATGAATGTATCTTCTTTAAAAGCCATGCCATATTTTCCCCTAGAGTCTTCATGATGGCTATACCTTCATCATCAGACTCAACGGTTCCGGGTTCTCTCCCTATGCCCATATTCCAGTAACTTGAGCCGGGTACAACCATCTGGTTTATGAAGAAAAAGTGGTTGATCGTATCGAACGCATGCACTGCACCTGCACGCCTGACCGCAATGACAGCCGCCCCGATCTTGCGCCTGAACATGTCGGCGTTCATTTTTGCAACCATGCCCGCACGGTCGATCAGGGCTTTCATCTCTGCCGTCACATCAGTGAAATAAGTAGGAGAAGCCAGAATTATCCCCTCAGCATCAAGCATCTTCTCGATATAACTGTTGAGCGGGTCATTTTTCACTGCACATCTTTTATCAAGATTCTCTCCGCATTTGAAGCATGCCGTACAGCCCCTGATTTTTACGCCTGCAAGCTGAATCATCTCTGTCTGAATACCGGCTTTCTCAAGCTCTCTGAAAACATGTCCGATCAATATTCCCGTATTGCCGTTTATTCGAGGACTTCCGTTGATTGCAATAACCTTCATGTTTACTCCTTTATCACTGAATAATGATTTAGTTCATTAACACATTATTTAATCATTCAAAACCCATGACTTGACAGATACCATCAAACAACAAATTTATACTTTTAAAAAAAAGGCCAATCTGCTACTTCCTGAAGAATACAATAGCATATGAGGAGATATAAAATGAGACATCTAGAATACGGTTCAAGAAACCTGGTTTTGTCTGTGTTTTTATCAATTGCTGTTTTATTACTGAGCGGATGTCCTGAAGTTGCAATCACAAAAGGCCCTTACCTTCAGAATGTGACTGCTGATGGCATGACCGTCTGCTGGGAAACGACTTCGGCCTGTCTGGGCGCCGTTAATTACACGGTTTCAGGCTCAGCCCAGGCAGTTCAGTTTACTGCTGTTGAGGACATACCTCGGACTTTCCATGAAATCAGGCTAAAAAATCTATCAGTAGAAACCCGTTACGATTATCAGATAATCAATAAAGTAAAATCCAGCCTGTTTAAAAAATGGGTGGATATGCCGGGCCCCTCTTCAACATTCAGAACCGCACCGGACATTGATACCCCTTTCAGCTTCACAGTCTGGGGCGACTCCCAGGATAATCCGGATATCTTCGGTAAGCTCATCGACTTGATGGAAGATTATAATCCCGATATTGCAGTCGGTGTAGGCGACCTGGTATCTGACGGATGGGAGCTTCCCGAATGGGACCTGAAACATTTCGGACCCATGAAAGATTTTCGCAAAAAAACCCCTGTGTTCTCTGCGATAGGTAACCATGAGAGCGAATCACCTTACTTCTATAAATATTTTTCTCAGCCCGGCAATGACCACTGGTTTTCCTTTTCTTACGGAAACAGCATATTCATCGTGCTGGATTCCGTCATATTCTTCCCATACGGCCCCCAGCACCTGTGGTTTCTCAATACCGTCAAATCAGATGCTTTCAAGAATGCCGCACATAAATTCGTTTTCTTCCATTATCCTCCTTATACGGAACTCTGGAATGGTCACTATTATGACGGTGACCAGCTCACAAGGGACTTTCTGGTCCCGGCTATCGAGGAATCTGGCGTCGATATCGTATTCAGCGGACACACGCATGCATATGAACGGGGCAGATGGCCCCAGGACGGTGAACCCTTTACCTATTATGTCGTAACAGGAGGAGGCGGAGGAGGTCTTGACACCGAGGCATGGATAGACTGGCCTCAGCTTGAAGTCATCGAGTCGCAGCATCATTTCATGATAATCGACGTTGACGGCGATCACCTGAGCGGAAGCGCGGTCAACATAGACGGTGAAGTCATAGACAGCTTCAGTAAGTAATATAAAGAAAAGACCCTGCCGCCACATACGGCAGGGTCTTCATCATAACCCTTTTTCCTTTAAACTCTTAGAAAACAACCTCGACGGCACCGGGTTCCTTCTTGCGAGAAACAGCCGCATCAGCCCTTTTCTTCGTACTGATAGTCTCAAGCAGTTTACCCACATTTCCCATTGAGGAAAGCATTGTCGACGCATCGTTCTCACTCATAAGTTCGAGATATGATGAAAATATATGATAATGATGGGCCTGTACCTGCTTTATGATTCTTGCACCTTCAGGCGTCAGGCTCAAGTTTGTGTTGCGTTTGTCTACGTCGTCTTTTGCTTTGGCAACAAGACCTTTTTCCGCCATGGCTGCAAGCAGCCTTGAAACAGCGAAAAGCGGCATGTTCAATTCATTTGCCAGGTCGCTTACCCTGCAGGGAGACTGCTTTAATAGAAATTTGAGAGTATGTATGTCACGCCAGGAAAGACCGAACCTCTCCATATCCAGGCTTTCAAGTTTGTGTACCTCTTTGAAAAGTTTGAAAACCATTTCATCAAGCAAATCGTTCAAAACCCTGTTCATAAATTTAAAGCCCCCCGCTTGAATTAGAAATTTCAGATTAATTATCAATCTTGCTTGCAAATTGCAACTACCCAAATCATACAGACAGCAAGGCCCCGCAGAAAGATCATGATTCTATGCATAACTTCTATTTAAAATTATTTTCATTTGCTATGTATTCCTCCAGCCTGGAGATCGCTCGGGCAAAATCCGTCATATAAAGATATGTTCTGCCGCTTAAATGCTCAGCATATCGGTTCAACAGCTGTTTTTTCATATCAGGACATCCTTTGATTATGAACACTATTTCGTTTCCAAAACCTTCTATTTCCTGTTCCAGCCTGAATTTTTTTAATAAAGCATATTTCAGATACCAGATAAAACCATACTTTTCCTGCTGTAGCAGATGGGTAGTTTCATGGATCAATAACGCTGATCTGTATAAAGGACTCATCTTTTCCCATACTGACTTCTTAATAAAAATCCTGCCGTAAAAAGCTACTGCTTTTGCGCCTAGTATGAACAAAATATTTCTATCTGAACAGAATACTTTATTTTTTTTCTTTTTCACTAAAAGCTCCTTTATACTTGTGTACTAAAATCAATTTTTGTACTATTTATACCTTACATGAAGAAGACAAGACTATACATTCTATCAATTTTTATCATTGCGCTTTTCGCATCAGGCTGCTCGACGGTTAATGTGAAACAGATCCCCTCAAAAGAAGACCTTTCAGGAAAAGGTATTTTGATTGTGACCTCCTTTGACACCAAAGGCGACATGGAAAGCAACAATCCGACCTCTCATCAGATGATTATGGCCGTATATGACGGAGACCCCGATGACGATGACTCCAAGATCATTCAGCAAGGAGAAGGCCCGATATTGCGTGTGGAAAATCTTTTGCCGGGCAAATACTACTTGAGAATAAAAGGCTGGAAGGACGAAAAAGGAAAGATCGACAACACTAAATCCAGGGATATGAAATTCAAGATCGAACCCGGGAAAATAACCGAGATTAACCTCGTAATTACAGATTACCTGAAGTCGACCATTCTAGTCGGTGGAGTGGCCGTTGGCACTGCCGCCGTACTGGCAGTCGCATTCTCGGTTGTATTAGTGTTGGCATTGATTGCAGCTATATGAGAGCTCCCGTGAACTTCTCATTCCCCCATCCATTTCCTGATTGCCTTCATCCTGTCCTGCCAGTTATTAGAAAGCCTTTCTGAAAGGAACGCCCCCAGGAAACTGTCAAATAACTGAAGCCCTGACTCCATAAGGCTCATGCGCTCAAGAAATGCCGCCTCGCGCTCTGCTGCAGGGTCGTCGATAAGCTCCCCTTTTTCTATTCTTACCGGAGGAGATTTGTATGATGAAAAAACGAAAGTGTCGCTTTTCAGGTTGAGGCTCCAGCTCAGGTCGGACTTTTCAAAATAAATTGCAGCTTCACAGATGTTCTTGCCGGCTGCAAGCGCCTTCTTCGCCTCGCCGAAATCCTGTTGGGGACCTATAATCCTGCTTTTACGTACGCCCTTTTCCGGTTCACCCGCAAGAAGGAACGAGTCGTGCAGATAAGCCACAAAAACCTCTCCCTTATTGAAAGTCCCGTCTGTACAAATCCTGTATTCGCCCTGTGATATGCTTGTGGAATACATTGCCCAGAGCAGAAATTCATGGCCTAGCCACCTGTTCTTGTTTATTTGCTGCAGGACATCTTTTGTCGAGGACTTGTCTTCATGCGCAAGTGACGCCAGCATGCTTTCGTCAATTACAAGCTCCGCCCTTGCCATGGGATATATCGAAACAAGCTTGAGTCCCTCGAATGTCTGCATAAATTTGTCTTCCGCCAGTTCAAGGGTTTTTGCGCTTACGGATGCAATCGTTACGACCGACGTTTCAATATTCCATATGAGGTCGCACACGGAAGGCACAGGCAGCGACCTTGTTACAAGGCTGGCCACAAGATTGTCCCTGATTTCCGACTTTCGCTTAGGCGGCATTTTCTTTATATCCGGATGCTCCGCCATCCATTTTCCGCACTCAAGATCAAGCCTGCTCTTGATGACGGCTGCTGGAACACTTCTTTTATCCTTCCTCAATGAAAGGCCGATATAATCGCCAATCCTGGGAGAGCCGAGGCTGAATGAGCTGTCGTTGTAGTCGAAAAGGCTGACCCAGCCGGCTGTCTCTTCATCGGGAAGGTTGTCTATCGGAGAGAACCTGTTCCTGTAGAGACAGTCGGCAAGCCACGATTCTATATCCGAAGGCATTGGCCCTTTCACTCTGTATTGAGATATGCTGACTGTATTCGATAATATTCCCATGCGTATTTTCCTTTCAGTATTCAGACAGTCACTGCCTGCGTGTTTTTCATAGCCTGACGACAGTGCAATCAAGTATCATATTTTATCAAATATTCCTTCAGTAATTTATCGGATCCCAAGGTGTCATTATCCTCCAAGCACCTTTTTAAGAATGTCAGTGAGGTTTTTCAGGCTGTAGGGTTTCTGAATGAATCCTGTAAAGCCTTTGCCGGAAATTTTCTGAGCGATTTCCTGCTCGTTGTACCCGCTGCTCATTATGACACGGATATCGGGATCGATCTTAATCAGTTCACGGAAGGTTTCTTCCCCGTCCATATGCGGCATGGTCAGGTCAAGAATAACACAGCGGATTTTATTCCTGTTCTCATTAAAGACCTCAATGGCATTCCTACCGTCACTGGCGGGAAGCACATCAAAGCCTATGCGCTCAAGCAGCAGCCGGCACAGGTTTCTAATAGATTCATCGTCGTCCACAAGCAGTATTGTACCGCTGCCTTTCCAGATGTCTGTCTTCTTTATATTCTCTGGCGATGTTTTTTCCGGCACCGATATGACCGCCGGGAACATTACCCTGAATGTTGTGCCTTTACCGGGTTCACTCGAGACCCTGAGGCCACCTTTGTGCCCCCTGACTATACCGAGGACGGCTGCAAGGCCGAGACCCCTTCCCGTGAACTTGGTGGTAAAAAACGGGTCGAATATCTTCTCCATTGTATCCTTGTCCATGCCTGAACCGGTGTCTGCTATCTCCAGATATACGTACGGCCCCTCCCCGATATCGCCGTGAAATTGCGTTTCCAACAGAAATTTACTGTCGCATTCCATGAGGCCTGTCTTAACGGATATGACGCCGCTCTTTTCGCCTATGGCCTCGGAGGCGTTAATTATAAGATTCATGATGATCTGCCGTATCTGAACCGCATCGGCCTCGATCGGGGGCAGCCCCTTTTCCAGGCTGTAATTGAGTATCGCTTTTTTCGAGACAGATACATCAAGCATGCGGCCCATTTCGCCTACGACCTCGGAGAGGTCTATGGGCCGCACTACAAAACGGCCTTTCCCGGAATATGCCAGCATCTGCTTGCATAGATCCGCCGCTTTTATCGCGACATTGTTTATGTCTTCAAGCCTCTGCCTTGCAGGAGACGTCTCGGATATCTCCATCTGGGCAAGCTCGGCATTTCCAAGCACCACCATCAGCATATTGTTGAAATCATGTGCGATGCCTCCAGCCAGCACGCCCAGGCTTTCCAGCTTCTGTGTCTGCTGAAGTTTTTCCTCAACCTTCCGGCGTTCCTCTTCGGCCATCTTGCTCTTGGTGATATCTCTGAAAAATCCGCAAATATAAGTCTTCCCGCCTAATTCTATCAGAGAGGAGCTCACATCAGCATAAATTATCGTACCGTCAATTTTCTTCAACGGGACGTCTCTTGCTACGACAATCTCCCTATTTGCCTGTTTTTCGAAGAGACCCAGGACATAACTCTTTTCATTTTCAGGAATGATATCGCCCGTTCCGTAATTCGATATCTCTTCAGGCAGAAAACCGAACATGCTGCAAAAAGACATGTTTCCCATTAAAAACTTCCTGGTTTCGATATCAACAAGCAGGATGCCGTCATTTGCAAAGTCGAATATGCTTTTAAAGCGGTTCTCAGATTCTCTGAGCGCCTCATCCGCAAGTTTCTGTTTGGTAACATCTTCGAAAACGGCCACTATCTCGCCCGAGGGAAGCCTGTAGACGAAATTGTCGTACCAATGCTGCAGGCGTTCATCCCTGTACAGCTTCACTGGAAAGTTTTCAGGTATTCCCGTCTCCCATACGCGCCTGAGAACATCGATAAGACCGAATTTCTCGATGCCGGGCCGGACATCGAATATGCTCCTGCCGATGAGCCTCGTCCTGTCGTCATTGTCTATGACCTCGCCGGCGCGGTTAAAGTCCCTGAATATGAAATCCCTGCCTCCATCCACCACCTCGTAAACGGCGACCCCGTTGTTTATCCCGTCGAACAGGGCCCGGTAGCGCTCCTCACTCTCATGTAATGCCTTTTCTGCATTTTTTCGTATTGATATGTCACGTATGTTACCGAAGCGGTAAAGCGGATTTCCCAGTTCGTCTCTCGTCATTGTAAACCTGTCGTCCACCCAGTTGTAATGCCCGGCCTTTGTTCTGAAGCGGAACTCAACATGATAAGACCCGCCGCCTTCTTCTTTGGCGGTCTCAAGGATCCGCTTTACATTATCAATATCCTCGGGATGAATACAGTTTAACACATCCTTAATCGGCATTGTCCTCATCTCTTCGGGGGTATATCCCAGTACTTGTGTAGAGACAGGGCTCATATATTCGAAGGCATCGCTTAGGTAGCTGCGCCGGTATATCGCATCTGAGGAATTATCGAGGACCTCCCTCAGGTTTCTGTCGCTCTCCTTAAGCGCAATCTCGGTCTTGTCCTTTTCGACTATCGCCTCTTCAAGCTCGCAGTTTATCCGCTGGCTGTTGAGCATTACGAAACATACATCCCAGGCCATCTCTGCAAGCAGGATGGTCATGAAAAATAATATATCAAACGGATTATTTGCAAAGTATACATAATTCCAGGAGAAAATCATAATGAGGCCACGTGTGAAGAAGATCGTCCCGTAAACCAGGTGGATTACAGCTATCATGATGTTGAGCCGCTTGCTGCCTGATGCCCTGTTTTTTATAAACTCACAGGCGATTACTATTGTCATAAAGGAAAAAGCCAGAGTGGTAACAAAACCGCGAATCTGTATGTCATCTACGATATAATAGAAGTAGCAAAGGCTCAAGAATGCAAGTACGGGAATGGCAAGATACGCCGCAGAAATATTTTTCCGGCCGAAAAACATCCTTACAGCCTCGAACCGGAGGATCAATACGCTTGATATGCCTGTACCGGCAATAATCATCGTAAAGAAATCCGCCAACCCGCCCTTGAAAACAACCCTTGACAACATCATGGCCTCAAAAACAGCTGTGAGCAGAGTGGTCAATGTCCACAACCCGAAACCCTTATAGGTCTTCTGGACGGTCATATAGTAGAACAACAGACCGGCCATTACGAGGAGGACAAAGATATTGGTCAGGAAAATTGTCTTTACGTCCATATGCTTCCCTCAGTATCTAAATGCTCACGGTAAAGAAGATTACTTCCGAGTGAATACGGATCAGGATCAAAAAAAGTGATTTCAAACCGTTGCGGGGTTGCCATGACTTACCCTCTCTCTTTTCTCAAAACTGATGCTGTTTTATATTTCGGAATATATGATCTATGAACTTGAATAATATTTGTTAAGGTAAATCCCTGGATTCAGTCCCCGGATGTATATTCTTCCCTGTACACCTCTGAGAAAGACATGGCTGCTGCAAATATAACCGGACCTATCACGATACCGGGGACGCCGATCATCTGAATCCCGCCTAGAACCGAGAACAGTATCCATATCGGGCTGATTCCCTCCGATCCCTTCATAAGGTAAGGGCCCAGCACATTGTCGCATATTCCTATCACGACTATTCCATAGCATGCAATGAACAGCGCCTCTTTCAGCCCCGAGGTCACGAGCAGGACTATGACCGCTGATGTCCATACCGTAATCGAGCCTATAATGGGAATCATTATCCCGGTTGCAACGGCCAGGCACCACAGAAAAACCGGGAGTCCGGTGAAGTAAAATCCGGGGAAGGATATGAGTGCAACCGCCAGCGAATTAAGCAGCATCCCCCTGACAACAGATATGCTGACACCTCTTAATTTCTTCATTATCTTCACAGTCTGATGCCCCGGCAGGGGTATTGTCCTGATCAGAAACCTTATCATAGCCGAGCCGTCTCTCAGAAAGCAGAACATGGACATGAGAAACACCAGAATGCCTGCCGCAATCTTTATGGTGTTGGTCATTAATACTGCGCTGATTCCTATTATGAACGATTCGAGATGAGACACCTGGCTCATGACCAGCTGCCTTATTGTCCTCTCGGACAGGTGAAGATAGTTGTTAGTATAATAAAATATCCTTTTTATACCTGCAGGCGGCCTGTCAAGATACCGGGGTATGTCGCCCATCCATTCCGATGCCTCGCTGATGACATATGTGCCGATAATTACGAGCGGGATAAGCACAATGGCTGTAAACATCACCACCACCAGAAATGATGCCATAGTGCGTCTGCCTTTCATAAACCCGAGAACCCTTTTATAAACAGGATACATTAATGCTGCGAAAACCATTGCAAGCAGGATCACGCTCACATAAGGCATGAATATGAGAACAAGCAGTAACACCGATAGAAACATTGCAAAAAAGAAAAATGGTATTTTCTGGTTCACTCATTCTCCCCGGCTATATACTCGACATCTCAGAAATAAACCCTTCCCAGCAGATAAACCGACCTCGGGTAAAGACCGAATTCCGATTTAACGTCAAGGGCGAAATTACCTGCATTGTAAAAAGAGGTTTCTCCGTACGGGATAACCCCTCCCAGTATGAGCTCCGCCTCATCGCTTATGCTGTAGATAACGCCCGGGCCGAACAGGATGGATCCGTCATCAAGGTTTGCAAGCAGTACACCCTGCAGTGTGAACAGGGGCGTTGGTTCTCCCATGACGAATATCCCGAAATAATTCCTGGCCAGATACGGGTCCATGATATCAGGGTAGTCCACGATGCGTTCCATATAATCATCCGGATTGGATTTGCCGTTTCCGTGATAAAAATATTCCAGTATCACATGAAGCGAATTTTCCCACCTCTTGTCAATACCTGCCGAAATCTGAAAGAAATCAGCATGTGCCTCGCCTTCGGCCGGATGGGAATAGTTACCTTCGAGCCTTAACCCCAGCCCGAGAGCTTCAGCATTCAGCGTCATTCCAAGGAGCCTTCTGGTGTCTGTCTTGCCGGCAATAAGCGAGACATCGACGCTTTTCACATTAGTTGAGCCGCGCAGCATCACAGCGGATCTTTCCCATGAAGGGTCATTGCCGTCATAACCTGCGACACCCAGAGCGGTTATGGTGGAAAGGTCTGTAATGTCATAATCGAAACGCAATGCATCAACCCCGGGCCTGAATTCCCTGTCTACCGCGGTTGCGGAAAAAGGATAGAAAACATCGTTCGGTGTGAATATGAAATTATTGGCAAGGCTTACAGGCTGCCTGCCTGCCGTCAGGTTAGACCTCTCAGAATGATACTTGACGCTCAACTGGTCGATGTCGCCTATAATCTTCGAACTGCCGGTCTGCGATATTTCCCAGTACAGTTCAGGAAATCTGTATGGACTGTCCTTCTCATTGCTGTAGTTAGAGAAATATGTCTGTTCGTTAGAGCTCGCATAGATATACCCGTTGAAATCCAGGCGAGTGTTTCCGGCTATTGTCGAATCGAGCAGGAGCCTCGATGTTGCGCTGTTAAAACCCTCTGTGTCTTCCGGATAAATGATTTCAGGCTGCGGATAATGGGTGAATCCGCTCATAAGGTCAACTGCCAGGCGTCCCCTGAAATTTGAATTATCCCCCTTGTATTCGTAAAATGCTCCGGCCTTTCCCGGCAGCAGGATGAAAGTCAGGGCCATAACAATAAGGATCGGTTTTATTACTCTCTTCTTCCATCTCCTGTCACCCATCTCCTGCCTCCTCTCTTCTGCCTTCTATCTCCTGTCTCCTGTCTCCTGTCTTCTGTCTCCTGTCTTCTGTCTCCTGCTATCTCCCCGTCCTTCATCAGGATGAGTCTGTGCGCACGCTCCATAACCCTTGAATCATGCGTTGAAAAAAGGAATGTGGAGTTGTGGTCATGGTTAAGATGCTCCATAAGCACCAGCAGGGATTCGGCTGTCCTGGAATCGACATTTGCGGTTGGCTCGTCGGCAAGAATAAGGGCTGGATCCGATACCACGGCCCTTGCAATCGCGACGCGCTGCTGCTGGCCTCCTGAAAGCTGGTTGGGCCTTCTGTTGGCAAGGTCGGCCATGCCGACCTCATCAAGAATGGCCATCACCCTCTCTCTCCTTTCTTTCTCGGGTCTCCCCTGGAGAACAAGAACAAATTCGGCATTCTCATAGGCGGTAAGTACAGGGATAAGGTTATATGCCTGGAATACGATCCCTATGCGGTTCATTCTCATCTTTGAAAGCTCTGCCTTTGACATCTCGGCTATATTCCTGCCCTCCACTTCTATCCTTCCTGAACTCGGCGTATCGAGCGCCCCAATCAGGTTGAGGGCCGTGGTTTTCCCCGAGCCCGAAGGTCCGCAGAGGGCTGCAAACTCGCCTCTTTTTACCGAAAGAGAAATGCCATTAAGCGCATATGTCTCGACATCGCCTGTTCTGTATATCTTTTTTACGTCCTCAAGCCTTATGATCTCTTCATTCATACTCAAACTCCGAACCCTGAATTTGTCGCTCCATATTAGATTATCTTTATCGTCTCGACCGGATTTGTCCTTGCAGCCAGGAATGCCGGATACAGACCTGTCGTCATGATAAGGACAAGTATAGCTACGATGGTATTTACAAGATGCACGGGAATAATGGCAGCCTTTAAAAGCGGCTCGAAAAGGACCCCTCCTACAGTGTTGTCTCCCGGGGTGAGAAAAGCGGAAAAGTCGATTCCGTAAACCTGGAGGTACCAGTACACGGGTGCAGTTATAATAAAGCCCGCAATCAGACCTGCTACGGCAAGCCAGAATGCCTCTGCCATGATAAGGCCTATGATCTTCCCGGGAGTCATTCCCATTGATATCATTATCCCGAATTCGCGCATCCTTTCCGTAACTCCCATAAGTATCGTATTCAGTATACCGGCAGCGATCACAAGGAACAGGAATATCTGAAAGATTATTGAAGAGGTCATATCCATTTTCATCCATCCTGAGAAATCCGGCATGAGAACGGACCATGGCAGAGATACACCGCCGTATTCCTTCGTCATAGGCATCATCTTTTTCGCTATAACTTCAGAATCCCACCTCTGTTTTACGTAAACAGCGACATGGCTGGATTCCCCCGGATTATATCCTATCTGCGTCCGTACAAAACCGATCGGCATTACTACAAGATTACTATCGGCCTCATTCACTCCTGTTGAAAATATTCCTGAGACCTTTACAAGGAAATTGACGACCTGGCCGTGCCTGTCCGTGGTGGTTATGACAAGCTTCTTTCCGGGTCTTAAATCGAGCTGCTTGGCCATCAAAGACCCGATAAGCGCATATGCGCCTTCCTGAGGAAGACTGGAGCCGGCTTTAATGTGCTTGAAGAAATACATGTTATCATTTTCTTTGGAGGGATCTATTGCAATATACCCCATCCCTGTCGAATCGACTGCTGAAGAAGCCATTCCCTGGCCGACAACCCTTTCCCTGCATGCTGTAACACCTCTGAATTGCGACAGCTTTTCCATAAGTTCTCTAGTATTCGACAAGACTTTGTCGGAACCAGGATGATCTCTGTAGTCCGACGGCTCTACGGTTATATGCCCTGATCCCATCTCTGCGGCGATGTCTATCATCCTGCCGTATGAACCGTCGGAAAGGCTTGTAAAAACGATCGTCAACAGGAATCCGAATGAGATTGAAATAATGGTGATTATAGTCCTGCGTTTATTCCGCCAAAGGTTTCTCCAGGCGAGTTTTAATATCATCGAGATTTCCTCATGTGTAATGTATAGCCTTGACAGCATCGAGCCTTGCAGCCCTTACTGCCGGTATTGAGCCTGCTATCAGCGAAAAGATGAACAGCGAGGCAAGCGGAGACAAAACAGCGAAGGCCGATATGTCTGAAAACAGAGCTACGTTAACTGCTATCCCTGATACCGTTCCCCCCTCGAACAGCACTGAAAGGTCGATCCCGTATGTCTGAAGACTTATCGCAAGAGGTATGCCTACCGACATGCCTATTATGGCTGCAACAGTCGTCTGGACAAGGATTTCAAGGATCACCATGCAAAAGACATCAACAGGCGTTACCCCCAGGGCGCTCATCATCCCGTATTCGCGGATTCGCTCGAACACGGCCATGAGCATTGCATTGAGTATTACAATGGAGATTGCGATAAAAATAATGATCATCAAAAAAATCAAGACTATATCGAATAAATTTATAATATTCGCCAGCGCCGGATTAAGGAGCTTCCATGATCTGATATCCTGGCCTTTGCATATGTCCTTGACAATACCTATAGCAGAGTCCAGGTCATATCCGGCCGGTATCATGACGGCTATCTCATGAGCCCCTTGAGGCATCACCATAAGATCCCGGAACGTGTTTATCGGCATTATAAATCCCGCCCGGTCGGTCAGTTCACTGACCGATTTGAGAATGCCCCTTACCCTGAACAGATCATTTGCAATCGACCCGTCGGCTGCCTGCGAGACTATTACGATCTCGTCACCGACGCCTGCGGAAAGGCTCCTGGCAAGCCTTTTACCTATGACAACCCCCTTAGTATCTGCATTGTCCAGCCATTTTCCTTCCATCATCTGTCCGGGCATCCCAAACGCCCAGTTCTCTGCGGACGCATCTACACCCTCTATCAGAACACCGGCCGATGACTCATCCTTCGCGGCAAGCCCGCTTGAAAAAAGTCTCGGAACCGCTTTGAACCCCCTGGAATTAACAGCCCTGACATAATCGTCAGGATTACGCATGATTTTATAAATGGATCTTGTCTCGAGATATTCCGGAGCATGGACCTGGATACTCCCCATCTGCATGGAAACGGCATTATCGGCCAGGCTCATTTTAAATCCGTTCATCAGGCTTAAGTATATTATCATCATGCCGAGGACAAACGCCATTACGAGAGTGGTTATGGCGCTCCTCCGTTTGGCCCTCAACACATTTCTGAAAGAAAGCTTGAAGATGACTGCCGGTTTCAATACTATCTCCTCAGTTCGGAAATGGAGAAAAATCCTTCCCTGAATACGACATCGAACCTCAAATCGCTGTAGATCACCTCGGTATATTCGCCGGGCTTATCCAGCGGGGTCATTACGATCCTTGTCGGTATCAGCCTTCCCGAGACGGTCTTGTAATCAGAACATGTCATGATCCTTACGATTTTTCCGTCCTCGTCATAATATATATTCTTTATTGGCTGCCAGTCGGAGGTGCGGACCGTAGCAACTATCTTGCCCCATACGACCGGGGCATTGGGCTTTGGCGTAAGCGTTATCTCTATAATATCCTGGGAGTCCCGTCTGCCCTGAAAGGTGATCTTTGGATCGTAGTCATCGGAAAGCCTGCTTTCCTTGACAAGGTCGTCATTGTTGAAGTGGCTGCCCATCCATGAGCCCATCATCATGGCCGCGGTAAGCTTTATTGTTCTGTCAGTCTTGGGGAGGTAATTGTATATCTCGTCAAAGACCTTCAGGGTGGCTGTCCCCTGCTCCTTCAGCGGCAGAAGGACCTTCACCAGGGAGTAGTTGATTCCCTTCGAATACATTTCCATCGTGAGAGACCGCTTCCAGTTTGATGTTTTAACATTCATTACCATCTTCCCTTTTGAAGAAGTACCCCTCCAAAGGTCATCCTGTTTTGCAAGTATTTCATATGCATCAGGGGTTTTGGCCCCGACAATCACAAACATTAAAGCCGCAACAAAAAATAAGCTCATCTTTCTTAAATACATGCCCCCCTCCACAGAAAAACTATATTTCCTGAAAGCTTTATACCATTTTATTTTTCGAAAACGCAGACCTTTTGCAATAATAAATCATTCAAGTTCATTAGCAGTATATTCCG
>CAYNVT010000029.1:0-31377 GCA_964400685.1 uncultured Bacteriovoracaceae bacterium
AGCTGTGCTCAGAAGGATTGAAAGCGATACCGTTACGGATAATTCTGATATACTAAAAGCTGGAGGCCTTACCCTTGACAGACAGAGGCAGAAGATAGTCTTTGAAGGGAGCGAATCGGAACTGTCTACAACCGAATTCAAG
This sequence comes from uncultured Bacteriovoracaceae bacterium, assembly GCA_964400685.1. Lineage (GTDB taxonomy): Bacteria > Desulfobacterota > Desulfomonilia > UBA1062 > UBA1062 > DATCTV01. Next base: position 143 of record CAYNVT010000029.1, read on the forward strand.
ATAATGGAGGCTTTCATTCAAAGGCCGGGTTCCGTGCTTTCCAGGGATGAACTGATGAATCTTGCGCGCGGAAGGGATTTTATGGCCTTTGACCGCAGCATTGACGTCCATGTAAGCAGGCTGAGGGCTAAACTGGAGGAACTCACAGGAAGCCGTGATTGGATAAAGACACACTGGGGTTCAGGATACCTCTTTACAAAGGTGCTATGAAAACCGGAAAGCTTTATCTTAAATTTTTCCTGACCTTCGTAGCGATCCTTTTAGTAACCGAAATGATTATATTTTCTTTTTTCCATTTTATCATCAGCCGCAACATGGATAAACGAATAGCCAACATAAACCGCTACACGCTTACAAACCTGATAGAGGGCCGTTTCATGAAATCACCCGGGATCCCTGTCGAGGATAATCCTGAACTCAGGCGACTGTTCTTTGAACTTGGCAGGGTTTATAACGCTAAGCTCTGGATTACACAGGAAGGCCGGATAGTATGCAGCTCCTTCAATGCCCCGTTCAGGCAACCAGGCAATATTTACGGCATGCGTTACATAATCAGGAGCCATCAGGGCCCTTCTTTGAAGCTTCTTTTTTCGACGCCCATTAACCTGCCCGACGGCAGTACAGGCATTCTTCACATGTCAATGAAACAGCCGCACAGAAGGCCTCACGACAGCACATTCGCCCTGGGACTTACGGTAATAGGTGCGCTGATTGCTGTAATGCTGTTTCCGCTGTACAGGTTTATTGCGAGACCTCTCTCTGAACTGAAGGCAGCTGCAATGAGCATTGCCGGCGGCAATCTTTCAACGCGCGTTAATGTTGAGAGCAGCGACGAGATAGGAGACCTGGCAAATGCCTTTAATAAAATGGCAGATAATGTGGAGCGCATGGTGAAATCAACACGCGAGCTTACTGCAAATATCTCGCATGAATTGCGCTCGCCTCTAGCACGCATTCTGGTTGCCGAAGAACTGCTCGAGGAGAATCTGGGAAAGTCAGAAAACGTAAGGCGGTATCTTCAAAGTATAAGGGAAGAGACATCAGAGATTGACAGAATGATAGGCGACATCCTGAGGTTGAGTAAACTCGATATGAATGCAGCAAGCGCACAGAAAGACAATTTTGATATTGCGGAATTGTTGAGAGAGCTTCTAGGCCGGTGGAATACATCAGCCGAGCATTCAGGCATTAAACTTGATTCTGATATTTCAGACTCCCCTGTTATGGTTCATGCAATCAAGGACGACATAGGACGAGCCCTGGACAACCTGATTGCAAACGCAATCAAATTCTCGGATAAAAAAGGTCCGGTTTCGATCGGGCTTGAATTTAATTCGGGCAACATCCGGATAAGAATAAAGAACACATGTGAGAAACTTTCAAACGATGAACTCAATAAAATTTTTGTCCCTTTTTACAGGGTTCCCGGCAGCATGCAGCAGGGAACCGGGCTTGGTCTTACCATAGCCCGGAAGATTGCTGAAAACAGCGGCGGGAGTCTCAATGCCTTATCATGGGAATCCGGGATTGAAATGCAATTTGCCATTCCGGGTTCCGATAAGGTATGAACCTGTAAGGACTGCTAAAATTACTATCCGCTGTTAACTCATGTATTTTTTTTATATAATTCCTTAAATGGAGATTTCAGAAAAATCTATTATCTACGTCCCGGACGGGATCGAGCCTGGGGTCGCCCTTGCCCGTACAACACATATGGCGGTAGTTGCACACCAGGACGATGCCGAAATTATTGCGCATGACATAATCTCGCAATGCTTTGACAACCCTTTCAAGTGGTTCACATGTGTCATTGTTTCAGATGGTGCGGGCAGCACCAGAAAGGGCAAATATTCGGGAATATCACCTGCAGAGCTTGTAAAAATAAGGAACAAGGAGCAGAAAGAGGCAGCCAGGGTGGGGGATTACGGGGCACTTGTCCTGATGGGTCATCCAAGTGCTACTGTTAAAAGGCCAGGCCATGCAGGTGTAACGGATGAATTGACGAATATTCTGAAATGGGCCAAACCGGATTTCATATATACGCACAATCCCTTTGACGCACATGACACGCATGTTGCAGTTATGATCAGGACACTTGATGCCCTCAGGCGCCTTTCTGATGAGTACTCGCCCGAAGAGGTCTATGGCTGCGAGGTGTGGAGAAGTCTGGACTGGCTTCTGCCGGAAGACCGCATACCGATTGATGTTTCGTTGCGGCCTGAACTGGCGAGAGATCTACTGGGCATATTTGAATCGCAGATGGGATCGGGCAAACACTATGACCTTGCCGTTCTGGGCAGAAGACTTGCGAATGCAACTTTTGACAATGCAGTAAAACCTGATTCAACCGATGCCCTAACATATGCAATTGACCTGAAACCTTTGATAGAAAATCCCGGCCTTGATATAGGCATATTTGTGAGAAGATTAATCGACAGGTTCAAAGATGACGTCCTCAACCGTATGGAAAAACTCGGGGGAGTCTGATGAAAAAGGATGCCCCGGTTTTCAATGTAATAAAGGAGATGTTTGAGGCATCAGAGACAATAAGGAACTTTAATCCGGAAGCCGTAAAACCTTTTGCAAAGCTTGCAGAGAAATATGACGCACTCTTTCTTACAGGCGAAGGCAGCAGCAGGATGTTTCCTGCAGGTCATGCGGCGTGGCTTTCCTTGATTAATGAAGGTCTGACAAAGGTCCTTTCGGCAGGCTCGACAGAGGCACTTCTCTTTGACCTCAAAGGTTGCGCCGTGTTTGCAGCGACAAATTCAGGCAGGACAAAAGAGACCGTAAGGCTTTTAAAAAAACTTGGTTCTGAAGGGCACAAAGGGCTTTTTGCAATTACAAACTCCCGGGGAACTCCAGTAATTGATGCTTCAAACATGTCATATATACTTACCTGCGGTATGGAAAAGGCAGTACCTGCCACAAAGAGCCTCATAGAGCAGGCCTTGTTTTATCATGCCCTTATATTTGAGATGGCCGGGATTTCACTGGACGGCCTTAAGGAGACCGCAAGCGCCTTTGATGAAACGCTGTCATGGGACATATCTCCTGAGATTGTCAAACTGACGGCCGGGGCTTCTTTCATATATTTTGCCGGGTGGAATAACGGTGTCGCCGAAGAACTGTCTTTGAAGACAGGCGAGCTTTTACGGAAGAAGACCAGGTATCTTGACGGCACTCTGCTTCTTCATGGAATAGAAGAGATAATGGATAAGGGCGAACTCATTGTGCTTATCGACCCGTTTGAAGAGGAAGAGGCCGTAATCAGAAAAAGGCTTGAAAAAAATATCGGCGTAAATGTCATTGCAATCTCGGAGAGACAGACCATTTTCCCTACCATACCTGTTGCAGAAGCACCGGGTTTTGAATGCTATGTTCAGATGGCCGCAGCCTGGAATCTGCTGATTGAGGCGAGTCTGATGCTTGGGATTGATATCGACCATCCGGTAAGGGTGAAAAAAATTGGTAATGAATTTTAATTCCAGCATAAGGAGACAAAAGTGAAAAGAATTATTTCGGCTGTCGCTGTTATAGCCGGGCTGGCTGCACTTTCGGGATGTTCGCATGTTCCCACAGGCAGCCTTCTTGACGGGATCAAGCCGGGGCCTGACGGAAAGATAAACATTGTTACGGTCTTCAGCCATCCTGATGACGAGACATTCTACACGGGCGGCACGCTCATCAAGATGAAAAAAGACCCGAGGGTGACACTGCATATTGTATGCCTTACCAACGGCAACATGGATGAGGCCAAGGAGAATCTCGGAATCACCAAGGACCAGCTTGGAAAGTTCAGAAAAGAGGAACTCAATCTTGCAGGTCTGGTGCTCGGCGCGGACAGCGTTGTGTGTCTGGATTATGACGACCAGGGGCTGGAGCCTGCTGACAAAGATGTTATGCTGAAGCGCGTACTCAATGAAATCAACAGCAATAATGCAACAATGATTATCACCAACGACCCGTTCGAGCTTTCCGGACATCCGGACCATATCGTCTGCAGCGATATTGCGAAAAAGGCGTTCAATGAGTCAACGGCGCAAAGGCTTTACTACGTGACAATGACATCGTGCAGGTACAAGTACAACATGATCTTTGCACTGTCGGATTCGAAAGCCGATAAATCAAAACCGACCATCCGTGTTGATATCAGCAAGGAGAAGAAGCTCAAGCGGCTCGCGCTCTATTCCCATGTAACCCAGGCCAATTTCTCCTTCTGGAACTCGATAGCCATGACCGAAGACCTCTGGTACAGCTATGAATATTTCACGCTTGCAGGGCAGAAATGAGTGGTGGAAAGCCGGCTTACATACATCTGCACGAAGAGGGCATCCTCGGAAAAAGAATAAAGGATGCAATCAATGCGCTTAATGAATGCAGGCTGTGTCCCAGGGAATGCGGAGCTGACAGGCTCAATTCTTCAGCCGGTTTCTGCAGGACGGGAAGGTTTGCAAGGATTGCAAGCTACGGCCCCCATTTCGGTGAGGAAGCGCCTCTTTCAGGGAGCCGCGGTTCAGGGACGATATTCTTTTCATCGTGCAACCTGCTCTGCTCATTCTGCCAGAACCATGACATCAGCCACGGCAATATCGGAGAGGATGTCACATCGTCCGTTCTGGCCTCAATCATGCTGGAACTTCAGAAAAAGGGCTGCCATAACATCAATCTCGTCACCCCGTCGCATGTGGTGCCGCAGATACTTGAAGCACTGCCCGAAGCTATAGATAATGGCCTCGACATCCCGCTCGTATACAATACCGGAGGCTATGATAATGTTGCGACTCTCAGGCTGCTTGAGGGTGTAATAGATATTTACATGCCCGATTTTAAATTCTGGGACAATAAATACGCCATGCTTTTCTGCAATTCTGACGGATACAGGGAAATAGCATGCGCTGCATTGGCTGAAATGCATACGCAGACCGGAGACCTGATAATTGAAGGTGAGGTTGCCGTCAGAGGCATCCTTTTAAGGCATCTGGTAATGCCCGAGGGAATTGCAGGAACAAGGGAGATAATGAATTTCGTTGCCGGGAAGATTTCAAAAAACACCTATGTCAATATAATGAATCAGTACCGGCCGTGTTATAATGCGAACAGGTTCAGCCGGATTGCAAAGCGCATAACCAGGGAAGAATATGCCGATGCGCTGGTATATGCAGTAAAAGCCGGTCTGAGAAGGATAGACGGGAGTATTATAAAGTGAAACCAAGGCTGTTGATGATTATGGTTTTATTAAGTGTTTTAATGCCCGGGCTTTTATGGGGGAAAGAAGTTGTTGCCATCCCGGGGAGACCGAAAGTTGCGCTTGTATTGAGCGGCGGCGGCGCAAGGGGTCTTGCCCATATAGGCGTCCTTAAAGTGCTTGAAGATTTAAGGGTTCCCGTCGACATGATAGTCGGTACGAGCATGGGATCAATAGCAGGCGGTCTGTACGCTAACGGGTATTCTCCGGCGCAGCTTGAGGAAATGGTACTCAAGACTCCGTGGGAAGCGCTCTTTCAGGATCAAAAATCACGGGCCGAGCTGCCTTACAGAAAGAAACCGGATGAAAAGAACTACTTCGTGAATCTGGGCATAGATTACAAACAGGGTCTCATTATGCCCAAGGCCCTGATACCAGCGAAGAAGTTCGAATTCAGGCTGAGGGCCTGGACTGCAGGGGCTCCTGAAGATTTCAGCAGCTTCAGGATACCCTTCAGGGCGGTAGCAACCGATATAGAAACCGGCAGGACCGTAGTCCTTTCACACGGTGATCTGGCAAGATCCTTGAGGGCCAGCATGGCCGTGCCGGGGGTGTTCAAGCCTGTTGAGATCGACGGCAAGGTGCTGGTCGACGGAGGCGTATCAGATCAGCTTCCGGTGGATGTAGCGAAAAAGATGGGTGCGGAAGTAATAATTGCCGTAAATGTCGGTACCCAACTCAAGAAGGCCTCCGAGATAAATTCGATCATAGATATTACCGACCAGCTTTCGAGGATACTTACCAACAGAACCGTTTTCGATGCCAAAGACCTGCTCGGGAAAGATGACATTCTGATCGTACCCGATCTCAAGGGTTTTACGAACATGGATTTTTCGAAAACTGTACAGGAGATCGAAAAGGGCGAAGAAGCTGCTTTAAACGTCAGGGACGCACTCAGCAGATATTCCGTAACCGGAGAAGCCTTCGGCAGGTATATAAACAATCAGCGAAGGCCGGCGGAAAAGCCTTTCGAATTCATTGAAGTTGAAACGCCTTTCGGCGAGTACAGGGAAGACCTTGATGTAAAGAGTAGCGATATTCAGACGATCATTGACACCAGACTGGTCAACCGCATTATTTTTAGAAACAGGGAATTCAGCACTGTGGATTTTTCGGTCATTGAAGAAGACGGCAAAAAGGGGCTGCTTTTAAAGTCAGAAACCACGGAATGGGAGCCTGATGTTTTAAAATTCGGTTTCGAGGCCGAAGACGACATCGAGGGCAACGACAATTACAATGTCCTGTTCGGCTATACAATGAATTCCATAAACCGCTTTGGCGCCGACTGGAAGAACGAGGCCCAGTTCGGACTGACAAACCGGTTTTTCACCGAGTTTTATCAGCCCTTCAGTCCCAAGCTGTGGACTCCTTTTGCAGCCCCCTGGTTCGAGGCTAAAAACACATCGGTTTATATATATGATGAAACGCAGAAGGTTGCTGAATACCGCACGCGTGAAATTACCGGCAAATTCGATCTGGGCTTCCAGTTCGGCCGTTTCGGAGAAATAAGAATTGGAATTGGCAGAGGTAGTTATCACATCACTCCCAAGATCGCCCCTTTCGACTGGCCTGATGAACAGATTGCCGATGCAGGATACTCCGGCAAGCTTGTGATCGACACCATCGATAACCTTAATTTCCCGAGATATGGCCTTTATTTCGAGGCCGATGGCTTTTTATCCGATACGAACCTGGGTGCGGATTATTCCTACGGCATGTATCAGGGCAAGATCGCCGTTCCACTGACATTCGGCAAGAACACGATAATGCCGCTTGTTAAAGGAGGGAGCTGCCACAGCCTTGATACGGAACTCGACGGAGTCGTATTTTTTTCGCTCGGGGGTTTCCAGAACCTGTCCGGGATGTATCCGTATCAGATACAGGGCAATCAGATGCTCTTCGGCGAGCTTCAGTATTTTTACAGGATATGGCATCTGCCCAAGATCATAGGTAAAAATATTTATGCAGGTTTTACACTGGAGGCCGGAAATGTATGGAATGATCCGGACGATCGTTCCTTGAATGATCTTATCGGAGCGGGAAGCGTATTTGTCGGTCTGGAGACATTGATAGGGCCCATATATCTTGCCTATGGCAGGGCGGAAGGCGGCCAGGATGCATTTTATTTTTATCTGGGGCACATGTTCTGAAGGAGGGGTTTATGAAGATAATATCGTGGAATGTAAACGGGATAAGGTCTGCTGCAAAGAAAGGGCTCATTGACTGGATTAATACAGGACAGCCTGACGTCTTATGCCTTCAGGAGACGAAGGCGTCGCCCATGCAGCTGGAAAAAGCCATCCTTGAGATACCGGGATATTCAAGCTGGTTTTCATCGGCCGAAAAAAAAGGCTACAGCGGGGTTGCTCTTTATACGAAAAAAGATCCCGTGACCGTTGGCTTCGGGATGGGCATTCCCAGGTTTGATTCCGAAGGCCGGATGATTATAGCGGAATATGACGATTTTTTCATATTCAATGTCTATTTCCCGAACGGCAAGCAATCTGAGGAGAGGCTTGACTATAAAATGGAATTTTATGATGCCTTTCTTGAAACAATGAAAAGATATATGTCAACAGGTAAAGGCCTTGTTGTCTGCGGCGACGTGAACACCGCGCATACCGAAATCGATCTTGCAAGACCCAGGGAAAATGAAAAGGTATCCGGTTTCCTGCCCATGGAAAGGGCCTGGATTGATAAATTTCTTGCCGCCGGGTTTGTTGATACGTTCAGGATGTTTGACACGAGCGGTGGAAACTATACCTGGTGGGACATAAAAAGCGGGGCAAGGGCCAGAAATGTCGGCTGGAGGATTGATTATTTTTTTTCTGACAAGGCCTTTTCATCGAAGATAAAAAGTGCATTTATTTTACATGATGTCATGGGGTCGGATCATTGTCCCATAGGCATAGAGATTGATTAGGAGTAATTAAAAGATATTTGATTTTGACAATTGAAACAGCACCCCAGTTGGGTTACTATCAGATTACATCACGATTAAGTCTTTCAATTTAAAATTAATCATTAAAACCATTTATCATAGAGGGGGTATACATGAAAAAGATATCGATTATTACGGCCTCGTTGCTTTTGGTGCTTGTTCTTGCCACAGCTGCTTATGCCGTAGAATTCAGGCTTGGCGGCACTGATTTGAGTGTCGGCGGAAGCGCACGTCTCGATGCGGGCTGGCAATATAACGACAAGGGGGATGTAGGTGATGGAGAGGCAGGCAACAATACCAAGATGTTCGTGACCATACCGTCTGATACGAATCTATATTTAAGGGCGAAAAATGGAAACCTTCTCGGATATGTGGAATTGGGACTTTCAAATTCTCATTTAAATGTCTATAACTCGAGTCCCAATTATCCCCAGGACAAGGGAGCGGTGAGGCTCAGGTATGCCTATGGACAGTATGCATTCAACATCAACAATGAAATATTGATAGGTCAGACCGACTGCCTGTTCAGCCAGCTTACCCCGAAGCAGTATCTTTATGATGATAACGGGATGCAAGGATTCGGTGTTGTAATGTCCGACAGGTATCCCCAGATACGCTACACCTTCAGGCAGAACAGGATTACGGCACAGGTGGCCATTCAGCAGGCAGCGGAGAACAATCAGCAAGATTTCAAGCTTTATCCGACAGGTCTCGATCTGGGAAATCTTTACGAAGCGAACGAGATACTTCCTGCGATAGTAGGAAGCCTTACATATAAGATAAACAATGATATCTCCATAATCCCGAATCTTTATTTTCAGTATTACAAATTGAAAGCCGACAGCAGCCTGGTATCGGACGATATCGATGTCACCACGTTCGGCCTTTGCGTAAATGCCGACGCCAGGATCAACATGGTAGAACTGACAGGCGGGATATGGTGGGGGGTCAATCTGGGGATATTCGGCAACGACAAGAGGTTCAATCTTTCTGAGGACTCCCCTGTTTTCGGGGCGCCTGTCGGAAATCACTATGCGGACGGCACGTTATCGACAGGTATAAAGAACAACCAGAGCTTTGGAGGCTGGGCTCAGGCGGCGATGAATGCGGGCCCCGGTCTTCTCAGGCTGGGCATAGGCGGGCAGAGGGCGCAGACAGGTATTACCGATCACGGCTATACCGAGCACATATATACCTGGGGCATGTATGCAAATTATACATATATGCTGGTTAAAAACTTCTCGATAGCCCCGGAAATAGTGTTCATGAACAACGGGTATGACGTCAACCGCAGCAACCTTGGAAACACCACCCTTGCAGGCGTTCATTTCCAGTACGATTTTTAAACAGGCAAAAATATCCGTAAGTTACAGAGAACCCGGTGAAAGTATCAATTCACCGGGTTTTTTTATATTCCCGTATTGCCAAGTTAATCCTTTGATTATATATCCCTGCTGACAGGAGGGTATATGTCAGACGAGAACAGCAGCACAACAATGGCGGATCTCTTGAAGGAATATGACAGGAAAGAGAAGAAAAGGCTTCACGTGGGTGACAAGGTAAGGGTAGAGATCATTTCTATCAGTAAGGATACGGTATTTGTCGATACCGGTATGAAGATAGACGGTACTGTAGAGATTGCGGAGCTTCTGGACGAGAATGGCAACCTGCCTTACAGCGTCGGTGATATGCTGGAGCTTTATGTAATGTCTATACGTTCGAGGGGCATAGTCCTTTCCCGCGCACTTTCCGGAATAGGCGGTCTCAACATGCTAGAAGAGGCCTATGAGAATGGCATCCCTGTCGAGGGCAAGGTGAAGGCGGTTGTCAAGGGTGGTCTCGAGGTCGAGGTTATGAAGAGACGCACCTTCTGTCCGGCAAGCCAGGTTGATATCAAGTATACCGGGAAGCTGGAGGATTTTATCGGTAAATCATTAAATTTCCTTATTACCGAATTTGCCGAGGAGGGCAGGAATATAATTCTTTCAAGAAGGGTTCTTCTCGAGCAGGAACAGGAGAAGACGAAAGCTGCATTCAGGCAGGATCTTGCCGAAGGAAGTTCCGTTACCGGCCGTGTGGTGAGGGTTATGCCGTTCGGTGCCTTCATAGAACTCACCCCGGGGATCGAGGGTCTGATTCCCATTTCTGAATTGGGATGGGCACGCGTTGAAAAGGTTGAAGACCTGCTTCATGAAGGTGATATGGTTACCGCAAGGATAATTTCTCTTACCCCGGAAAAGATAACGCTATCGGTCAAACAGGTGTCTGCCGACCCGTGGGACAGTGTTTCGGACAGATTTGCAGCCGGACAGAAATTGAAGGGCAAGGTGACCAGGCTTGCAAAATTCGGTGCATTTGTCGAACTTGAACCCGGAATTGAAGGGTTGGTTCACATAAGCGAAATGAGCTATCTGAAGCGGATAAACGATCCTTCTGAAGTCGTCAAACCGGGCAATGTCGTTGATATAATGATCAAGGAAATTGATGGAGAAAACCGGAAGATATCCCTCAGCATTAAAGATGCCGAGGGCGACCCCTGGATAGGCATTGACGATAAATATCCTATTGGCAAGCCAGTAACGGGCATTGTCGAGAAAAAGGAAAGGTTCGGATGGTTCATTCAGCTTGAACCTGGAATTACGGGACTCATGCCTAAATCAAGGATTGACAAAGCGCAGGACCCATCGGTAATCGAGAAGCTTTCCGCAGGAGACAAAATTATTGTCAGGGCGGAAGAGATAAATGCAAACGAGCGGAAAATAACCCTTGCGCCTGCCGGTGAAGATGGTGAGGACTGGAAACAGTATGCGACCGAAACAAAAATCATGAGCCCGCTTGCAGCAAAACTCCAGGCTGCAATGGACAAAAAGAAAAAATAACTAAAGGGGTGGTTATGGAGAAAAAGACCTATATGATTGAAGGGCTGCCTCAAGTAGGTCCGTACTCTAATGTAGTGGAGGCAGGCGGTTTTCTGTTCGTGTCCGGAACGCTTCCCGTTGATACAATAAATAATATTACAATCAAAGATAATGTCTCAAAGGCTACCGAACTTATTCTGAATAATATAAAGAAGGCCCTTTCTGAGTGCGGAAGTTCAATTGACGAAGTTGTTAAAACGACAGTCTTTCTAAAGGATATGGCGGATTTTAATGAAATGAACGACGTATATAAGACCTTCTTCCCTGTTGCTCCACCTGCAAGAAGCTGCATTGCGGTAAAAGCCATACCTGGGGATTATCCTGTTGAGATCGAGGCAATAGCTATCAAGAAATAAGATATTTTTATTTGCAGGAAATAAAAAAAGGCGGGCAATTGCCCGCCTTTTTTTTGTTGATTCAGTAATTTGGATTACTTTACATCCTTGGGGATTCTCATTCCGTAGAATGACCTGTAGACAAAGAATACTGCTATGGCAAGGAATACAATGCCGATATACTGTGCAGTACCCTGCAGTGTCGGAACAATGGCGATTTCCATTGCAAGGAGTCCGAACAGTGTTGTGAACTTGATGATCGGGTTAAGTGCAACAGAAGATGTATCTTTGAACGGGTCGCCAACCGTGTCGCCGACAACCGCTGCCTTGTGGAGCTCTGTACCCTTTTCCTTGAGGTCGACTTCGACAACCTTCTTTGCATTGTCCCAGCATCCGCCGGCATTGGCCATGAATATTGCCTGGAACAGACCGAATACGGCGATAGATATCAGGTAGCTTACGAATAAGCTGACTGTGTTGTTATCTGTCGATGTCGGAGCTGAAAGGAATGCAAAGGCAAGTGCAAAGCAGAAGATTGCGATGAATATATTGATCATTCCCTTCTGTGCATACTGCGTACATATCTTGACGACTTCCTTCGAGTTTTCAGTAGAAGCGCTGAGCGATGCATTCTCATCGAGATTGATATTGTCCTTGATGTAGATAACGGCTCTGTATGCACCCGTTGTAACAGCCTGGGTTGAAGCGCCGGTGAACCAGTAAATTACGCAGCCGCCGCAGAGAAGGCCGATAAGGGTATAAGGATTGAGGAGGTTGAGAATCATCTCAGGCTCAACTCCGAGTGCCTTCTTGAGAAGAAGGATAAGGGAGAAAATCATTGTTGTTGCTCCGACAACCGCCGTACCGATAAGAACAGGTTTTGCCGTTGCCTTGAATGTGTTTCCTGCGCTGTCGTTGGCTTCAAGGTGATGTTTTGCTGTTTCCATAACCGGTTTGAATCCGAAGTCTTTCTCGATCTCTTTTTCAATATTCGGAATGGATTCGATCAGAGAGAGTTCATAAACGGACTGCGCATTGTCGGTAACCGGGCCGTATGAGTCAACGGCTATTGTGACCGGGCCCATGCCGAGCATACCGAATGCAACGAGACCGAATGCAAAGACTGAAGGATAGCCCATGAAATCGGCAAGACCTGCGGTGCTTGTAATGTATGCTATGAACATCAGAACTGTGATAGCTGCGCCAAGCCAGAATGCAGCGAAGTTTCCAGCGACGAAACCGGAAAGGATATCCAGTGCCGCTCCGCCTTCACGTGCTGCCGTAACGACTTCATCGCAATGCCTTGACTTGGAGCTTGTGAATGCCTTGACCAGTTCCGGAATAATAGCAGCGGCCAGAGTCCCGCAGCTGATGATTATGGAAAGCTTCCACCACAGTCCGTTTGCATATCCGCCGAGCTGCCATTTGCTGACTGCAAATGTTACAATAATTGAAACGATAGATGTGATCCAAACAAGTATTGTAAGTGGTTTTTCGAAGTCGGCCTCTTCCTTGTTTTCTTTCATAATTGCATTGGTGGGGATCTTGTTGATCAGGAAGGATCCGATGGAGGTTATGATCATGAGAACACGCATAATAAATATCCAGATAAGCATTTCAGCCTGATATTCAGGAAGAACTGAAAGCAGGATAAAGCTGATAAGCGCAACGCCTGTAACACCGTATGTTTCAAAACCATCGGCAGTAGGTCCTACGCTGTCGCCTGCATTATCACCTGTGCAGTCTGCAATAACACCAGGGTTTCTCGGGTCGTCTTCCTTGATTGTGAAGAATATTTTCATGAGGTCGGAACCGATATCTGCAATTTTTGTGAATATACCACCGCAGATCCTGAGAACGCTTGCGCCGAGTGATTCACCGATTGCGAAACCGATGAAAGCAGGGCCGGCAACGTCGCTCGGGAGGAAAAGGAGGATTATGAGCATCATGATAAGCTCAACGCATATGAGAAGAACGCCAATGGACATACCTGCATTAAGAGGAATGTTAAGGAGTTTGCTGGGTTTGCCTTCAAGAGATGCGAAGGCCATGCGGCTGTTGGCAAGAGTGTTCATCCTGATGCCGAACCATGCAACGCTGTAAGATCCCAATATACCTAAAACGGAAGCAATGAGTACTATTGCGACATTTCCTGCCGGCATATGTACGAGGAATCCGAAATAGAAAAGTATGCAAGCGCCTATGAAGACTTCAAGCAGTATGAGGAATTTTCCCTGCTGGAGAAGATAGGTCTTGCATGTCTGGAAGATGATTTCCGAAACATCAAGCATTGCCTTGTGAGCAGGCATACCCTTAACCTTACCATACATGATCATACCGAAAATCATACCCAGAACGCAAATGCCAAGGCCTATATAGAGCCACATTTTGCCTTCTGCCGGAAGTTCCGGAACGATCAGCTCGGCTTCAGACGCAAAAAGCTGCGAAGAGGCGAGCACGCCGATGAGCGTAAACATGAATACGCCCAGAAAATGATTAAGCCTTTTACCCATGATAATATCTCCTTTAAATTAAGTTCGCCTTTGTTATTAAGAAGTTAAGAAATCTAGTTGAAACCGCTAAGTTGGTAGCACAGCACCCGGCAAGTGTCAAGGTTATAAATTCTTACAAAATCAATATAAAATGCCCGCGGATACTGATGGTTCCAGAGAAAAACGGTTATAGAAAATTCTGAATCACAATTCATTAGGGGATATGTTTGTTAAATAATTTGACTTGAAATCTTTCATTCATATATTTAAGGCCAATGAAAGGAATAATCCTGAGGGCTTCGTTTCTGATAATAACTGCAGTGCTTTTATCCGGATTTCTATTTTCTGATAATGAAAATAATTCGAAAAAAACTGTCGGTGTTATATTGCCTCTTAGCGGCAAATTCAAACCATATGGATTGAAGTTGCTTAAAGGTGTTGAAATGGCATCCAATATATATTCCGGAGAAGGTTCGAAGAATATAGAGTACATAATCCGTGATTACGGAAGTGACGAGACAAGGCTCTCCGATATAATCGAAGACCTGGATCGTGACAATAATGTAATCGCCATATTGGGGCCTATGGGCACTCAGGCATGCAGGACTGCTTTGAAAAAAGGAATTCCGACCTTTATTTACTCCAAGGAGAATCTTGTACCGCAGGAAGGTTCATGCTGCTATGGAAATTATCTTACAATAGGGACACAGGTCAGCACCCTTTTAAAGACTGCACGGAATCAGGGGATAAAGCGCTTTGCCCTTCTTTCTCCGTCAGATGCTTTTGGAAAAACTTTCAGGGATGTCTTTATAAGAACGGCACCACAGTATAATATAGAAGTGGTTTTTTCACAGGAATATGCATATGATACAAAAGATTTTTCAAACATCGTCAGACTTTTCAAAGATACAATGAGAAAACAGAAAAAATCCGGAAAACAAAAAGCAGTGAACACGCAAATGCCTTCAATCGAAGCGGTTATGATACCTGACACGGCAACCAATGCGTCGACTATTGCCGCGTATCTCCCTTATTACGGTATTAAAGATGTCAGGCTTTTTGGAACAGACCTCTGGGATACGTCCGATTTCATAAGGATGGGCGGAAAAAATATTGAGGAGGCCTGTTTCGTAAGCGGATTCTATTCGGAAAGCTCATCGATAAGGGTCAGAGATTTTGTTTCAACTTTTTCAGCCACATTTGATTCATCCCCGAGCATCTGGGAAGCCAGCGCATATGACACGACCTGCATAATCCGACAGATGATAGAAAAGGGTGCTGATTCAAGGAATGAGCTTAATGAAGCCATATCGTCCTTGAAAGACTATCAGGGGGCAACAGGTGTGATATCATTTTATAGTGACGGGTCAACCCGCAAAGAAATAACCGTTCTTACCGTAAGGGACGGGAGTATAATCGAGGTAATGCAGTGAAAAGAACGTTTCAGTACGGTTTTATTTGGTATACGGGGATTTTGTTACTGGTCTTTTCTATCATGCAGGGATGTGCCCATGACCAGGAGGGCAAGGCACCACCTGCCGATGTCCTGTACAAAGAGGCTCAGCAGTTTGCAACGGATGGCAAAGTTGAGAAGGCATCAGAGGCTTACATGAAAGTCAGGACGTTCTATCCGGGTAATGATCTTGCCAAGCAGTCTCTGCTTGATCTGTCCGACCTGTATTACAAAAATGAAGAATACGTATCAGCCTTGAACAGCTACCAGGAGTTCAGGATGCTTTACCCGACGGATGTAAAATCCGAATACTGCATGTTCAGAGTAGCGATGTGCCATTTTAAACAGATATTGACCATAGACAGGGATCAGACGGAAACGGTCAAGTCAATCAAATCTTTTGAAGATTTTCTTCGCATGTACCCAAATTCCACCTACTCAAATGAAGCCAATGAAAACCTGAAAAAATCAAAGATAGTACTTGCGAAGAACGGAATATATATAGGCAAATTCTACTTGCATAGAAAGAAATGGCATGAAGCGGCCTGCAGAAGATTTACTGAAGTCAAAGCGGGTTTTCCCGGGCTCGGCCTGGACGATGAGCTTGATACTCTAATCAAAAAGTCCTGCGATACTAAGAACTAGGGGAAAGTTTTCTGTTGTCTCCAACCCTTATGGTGAACTTTATCCTGTCGAGGTATTCCATGTATGGTATCGCGTACTTACGGCTGACGCCTGTGGTCATCTTCATATCTGCCGGGTTCATGATGCTTTTATTCTTGAAGAACTCTTTTATTTTTTCTTTAAGGGCCCTTTCATTTTCATCAGTCAGGAAGATGTCATCCTTTATCCTGTATAGTCTGCCTTCCCTGACCATAAATGAAAGGATGCCGGTCAGCTTTTTCATGTCGATACCCAGTTTCTCTGAAATCAACAGTGGGCTTGGGGGTTCGAGGCCTGACCTGTTAAGCAGCATGTAGATATTCTGTGTAATATCGTTGTCATTGCCAAGAGATGCATTGAAATCTTTCAATCTGATATTAGGACCATCCTCAAGAACTATCTGACTTTTTATCATATCTGTCAGGGCCCTGTGGAACAGTTTGGGATTAACCTTTGTCTTGATGGATGACTTGAGATGCTCTTTTGATATACCCGGAGATGATGGATTTGCCTCATGATAGGCTGTTGCTGTGCTTGAAATCAGATTTTTCAATACGTCAATGTGTCTGGAGCTGACATATACATCATTTAGTGTATCAAAACGTACGATCTCATTGTTTGTCTGAAGCTCCTGCAAGGCTTTTTCAACAGACTGGGAATTGTCTGCCAGGTGAGCCTGAACGGTTTTTTTCGAAATGCCGGACAGGCCGGAATCCATTACAAGCCCCAGGATAACCCTCGATAGATTGTCGCTCATAAGTTCAGCTGCTGTTTCAGTTGAGAACCTTCTTGACGGATAAGGGTTGATGACCCTTCCTCCACCCAGTGTTGTTCCCGGCGAAATGCTTCTGATGATGAACCTGTTGCCTACAGATGCTATGACAGGTTCTTTCAGCCTGATGCGTGCAAGCGCCTTTTCTCCGGTGCTGTACAGGTTCATATTGCCGTCAACCTCGGCAGTTCCTGTGTAGAGCCTTATTCCACCTTTTCCCGGCTGTTTTATAAGTCTCAGTTCGGCATCTATAACACGTGTAGGTCTGAACAGACCGGCTGGCACAAGCCATTGTCCCCTGGCGATCTCCTCCCGGTCTATCCCCTGCAGATTGATTGCCGTTCTCATTCCGGCAGCTGCGGTTCCAACACTTTCAGAATGAATCTGTATGCTTCTTATTTTTGCCCTGATTCCCGAAGGAAGTATTTCTACATCCTGTCCTTCTGCAAAGGTGCCTTGTGCCAGAGTTCCTGTTACAACCGTTCCAAAGCCTTTGATGGTAAACACCCTGTCGATTGGAAGAAAAGCAATTCCGGCGGTATTTCTTTCTCTGGCCTCAAGCACTTCTTTTTCAATCGCTTCGAGCAGCCTGTCAAGTCCGGAACCGGTGACAGAACTGACAGGAATGATCGGGGTATCCTTCAGAAAAGTGCTGTCAAGGAATGATTTGACATCTGAAACTGCAAGTTCAAGAAGGTCTTCATCAACCATGTCGGTTTTCGTAAGCGCGACAACCCCTCTTTCAATGCCCAGAAGTTCGCATATCTGTACGTGTTCTACGGTCTGGGGCATGACCCCTTCGTCTGCTGCAACGATCAGTAATACCAGGTCAATTCCGGATGCACCGGAAAGCATATGGCGTATGAATTTAACGTGTCCCGGGACATCGACAACGCCGAGTTTTTCTCCCGACGGCAGGACAAGGGAGGCGAATCCCAGTTCAATTGTAAGGCCTCTTTCCTTCTCCTCTTTGAGCCTGTCACAGTCAGTCCCTGTCAGCGCCTTGATAAGAGAGGTTTTTCCGTGGTCTACGTGGCCGGCAGTGCCGATAACTATTCGCTTCATGGTTATATGGATATACCTTCTGGATAAGGGTTCGTCAATTGGCCCTTTTTATACCGGGCGTTAATTCATTTATTATTTGCCTGTAAAATGACGTTATTAAAGATATGAAAAGCAGGAGGTTTTTATGTCCAGAATATCTGTAGCTTTACTTATGATAATATTTTTTTCAACTCTCGGTTATGCAGCAGAACCTGATACATTCAGGAATCCATGTGCAGGCATCAGTATAACGAAGCCTGCGGACTGGTATTATATGGGGATCGATAAGAATTATGAGAATCTCAAGAATTCAATAATGAAGGATGAAGAGCTGAAAAAACTCTCGCTTAAGATGGCCGATGTCCCTATGATTATCATAATGAAATATCCGGAGCCTTATAACAACCTGAACCCTACCTTGAAAATCGATGTAAAACCAACAGGGGACTATAAGGGTACAAATCCAAAAAAAATTCTGTCTGCAATGACTGCTTCCATGGGTGATTTTTTTGACGGCTTCAAGATTATAAAAGGACCGGTGGAATCAAAAATTGACGGGATGAACGGGGCCTATATCCGTTTTAACACCATCATGAAAATGGAAGGAGGACAGTCATATCCTTCATGTTCGGAAATATGGGTGATTCCTCGCGGCGCGCATATGTTCATGTTCAGTGCAAACACTAGGCAGGACGAGAAGAACTGTAAACGGGATGAAATAAGAAAGATTATTGATACGATTAAGATTGACAGATAGAAAAGGGCGGAAACCGGTTCCGCCCTTTGTAAAATTTACGAATGGCTTTTTTCGAATTTGACCATGAAATCCGCCAGCTTCTCTGCACCTTCAACCGGCAGGGCATTATATATTGAGGCCCTCATTCCACCTACTGAGCGGTGGCCTTTAAGCCCTATGAGCTTCAGCTTGCCGGCTTCTGCTAGGAATTCCTTCTCAAGGTCTTCTGTCGGAAGCCTGAACGGGATGTTCATCTTGGATCTGGAATTCTTCTGAACCGTCCCCTTGTAGAATGAACCGCTGTCGATGACATTATAGATAAGGGACGCTTTCTTGTCGTTTATCTTCTCCATTTCCGCAAGTCCGCCAAGGTCCAATATCCATTTCATAACTTCATGCACCACAAAGATGGAAGCGCAGGGAGGAGTATTGTACAGAGAATTATTCTCCTCATGTATCTTGTAATCAAGCATTGTCGGTATATTCTCAGGCGCCTTGCCGATAAGGTCTTCCCTTATGATTACGAGAGTGACACCTGCAGGTCCGGCATTCTTCTGGGCGCCTGCGTAAATGAGTCCGAAATCGGATACGTTGATCTTTCTTGACAGGATATCGGATGACATGTCGCATATTTTTGGGACGCTTCCGGTATCGGGGAAGCTCTGCCACTGGGAACCGTATATGGTATTGTTGGATGTGAGATGACAATAAACCGCATCGGCTGTAAGTTTTAGTTCAGAGAACTCGGGAATTCTTACATATTTTTCTTCCTTGGTTGAAGCGGCGATATTGACCTTGCCGACCTTTTTCGCTTCCTTGATTGCTTTTGACGACCAGCTCCCTGTATCGATATAATCCGCGACCTGTCCCGCCCCAAGCAGATTTAGCGGCACCATTGAGAACTGAAGACTGGCCCCACCCTGCAGGAATAAGATCTTATAGTTTTCAGGTATACTCAAGACTTTTTTTATGTAATCGATTGTTTCGTTCAACAGCTCTTCGAACTGCTTTGACCTGTGGCTTACCTCCATGATAGACATGCCTGTGCCTGCGAAGTTGAGGACGGCCTTGCTTGTTGCTTCCAGTACAGGTTCAGGGAGAACGGCTGGACCGGGATTGAAAATGTAAACATCTCTACCCATAATGATTTCCTCCTGCATTATTAATAAATATTTTATATACTCAAAGAATCGCTAAATATAAAGATGAAAAAAGAATTAAATAGAATCAATTAGATAAATGCTGTACTTGACGGATTTGCATTAAGCTGGCAACCTCTATCCTAGAATTCAATCCGAGCCTTGCATCTGTCTTAATATCCTGGAGGTATAGGTATGAATAGAAAAGCTGTAATAATTGGAATATCATTTATAGCTGCAATTGTTTTAATAGTTTTCATAAGCAGTATGTTTATGAAAAAGTCTGCCCCTGTAAATGAGCATCTACCTGTAGTACCTGAAAAAATTGTCAAATTGAATAAACCGCAGATACTAATATCTGAAGAAGACCAAAGACTAATGGGTATTAGAAAAACTGAAATCAGAAGTCTCAATTTCAGAAAGACAGCCAGGATACAGGGAAAGATTGATTATGACAGCGAGAATGTTTCCGAGGTGGAAACAAATATTAAAGGAGTTGTAGAGTCGGTTGCGGCCGAAGATGGGAAATATATAAAAAAAGGTGATCTGCTGATTGAAATAAACAGCCCGGAGATTCTGGCTGCCCAGCAGGAGCTGATTGCCGCGACCAGACCCGGTTCTTCATCGGAAATTGAAGCAGAGACTGCCAGGAAAAAACTCAGACAGATGGGTATAAGTGATGACCTTATAAGTCAAATTGAAAAGGCGGGAATATATTCAAAGAATATTAAAATCATGAGTCCGGTTACTGGATATACGGTTAAAAAGTTTATAAATAAGGGAGATGTCGTTTCAGAAGGAAACAAACTGATTATGATCGCGGATCTGAGTACTGTTGTATTCGCTGGAGAAGTGTCTGATAAGGATGTAAATCTTATCAAAAAGGACCAGGAAACGGAAATACTTATAGATGCCTATCCGGACAGGATATTCAAAACAAAGGTTGAGAATGTTATTCCGTCAGGCATTGTAGGTAAACCATCAAAGGTTAATATGCAAATCTTAAACACGGATAACGGTTTGCGGCCGGGAATGCAGGGATCTGCCGAAATTCTAATCGATATGGGTGCCAGGCTTGCTGTTCCTTTGGAGGCAATAATTGACAAGGACGGCCTCAAGTTTGTTTATGTTGAAACGGGTGGAGGAAAATTCGAATCACGGATAGTCACGACAGGTATCAGTTTTGGTTCGCAGGTTGAGGTGACCGGAGGACTGAAGGAAGGTGAACTGGTTGTCTCATCCGGTATTACAAAGGTTGATTCTGAGGCCGAGCGTCAAAAACAGCACTAATTACCGGGAAGGTTATTGAACAGGGAACAGCTTTAAACATGGGCATTCCGGCTTGCTGTCATGTTTTGACACTAGCTTTGCCATGGTATATTAAAAAGTACGACTTCACACTCTAAAGAGGAAACCTTGGGAATAAAGATAAGCGAAATTTCAAAAAAGAGCGGGGTGGCTGCTTCGACTATACGATATTATGTCAGGGAAGGACTGCTGCCCGAGCCAGAAAGAAAAAACAGAAACATGTCCTACTATGATGAGGCCTGTGTTGAAAGGATAAAAACAGTAAGGCATTTTCAGGAAAAGAAGTTTTACCCGCTTACAGTCATCCGGAATATCATGAGAAGGATAGATGACGGCATGAATGCTTCAGAGGCAGAGGCGATCGAGCATGCCGTTTTCGGTGAAGGAACGGATACAGTAACCGGCAGGTCTGAATTCCTCATCAAAACAGGGCTTACCGAAGAGGAACTTAAGGCTGCCGAAGATGCAGGACTGCTTATGCCTTTTGTGCGGGACGGCAGAAAACGTATGTATGATGCCGACGATATCAGGTTTGGCGGCATATTGAAGAGAATGCGCGAACTCGGGATAGATATAAGAAGGCTTGATTTCTATGTCGAGATCGGCCACGCGCTAATGGAACACGAAATGGCCCTGAGAAAGAGTGTTGTCAGGAACAAGTCAAAAGAGGAAAATATCAGGATAACATCAGAGATTACAAAGTCTGCCGACACTATAAGGGGATATGTATTAAAAAGGCTCTTCCAGCGCACGGTTGAAGATAATATCAGGAAGAGCCTTTTAAAGAATAAATAGATCAGCTGCTCAGTTCCCTTGCTGCAAAAAATCCTTCCCTTATTGCATCGATGGCCTTTCGGGGTTTCTTTACGTCTCCTGCCATAATCACACGGACCTTTTTATCGAGCATGGAAGCAAGGCTGTTTTCGCTGAGTGTCCCTGCTGCAATAACAACCGTATCACAGCTGATTAGTTCCTCTTTGCCTCCCCTCTCGACAACTATGCCGTCAGGCAATATTCTGGCCGCTTTTGTATCGGTCATTGTTTCGACTCCATAGCGTTTCAGGAGCTGGAGTTCCACCCATCTTGTAGATATGCCGATATCTGCCCCGAGCCTCGGGAGCATTTCAATAAGGCGGACTCTTTTAATCCCCGTTGTTGCAGCCTTGCGCAAAACGTCTATTTCTTCGGCGTTATTCAGGAAAAGAAATGCCAGCGTGTCATTGTCTATGGTGCCTTTCTTTGCAAGATACACAGCAGTTTCAATTCCCACGGCGCCGCCTCCAATAACGACTATGTCAGTTCCCGTAACCGCCTTGCCTGATAGCACATCCCATGCCTTTACGACGATTTCGTTTTCTATGCCCGGTATCGGCGGGATCAGAGGCTTGCCGCCGCAGGCCAGAATTATGGCGTCCGGATTTTCTGCTATAATGGTTTCGGAATCTATTTCACTTGATGTTCTTATATCGCATCCTGCATTTCTGGCCTGACCTGTCATAACCTCTGCCAGCCTGATAAAATCCCTTCTTTCATCCAGGGCGCCTGCAATTTTCAACTGGCCGCCCAGTTCTCCTGATTTTTCATAGAGAATAACTTTGTGTCCACATAATGCGGCCTCTTTTGCAGCGGCAAGGCCGGCCGGTCCGCCGCCTGCAATGATGACCTTTTGTGGAGTGGCTATTTTCAGCGTAAGGGGAAGCTCGTTTTCCCTTCCTGCCCTGGGATTGACCATGCATTCAACAGGTTTCAGCGAAAATACATGATCGAGGCAGCCCTGATTGCATCCTATGCAGGGGGTGATGTCGCCAAACCTTCCATTAAGTGCCTTTGCCGGCATATAAGGGTCAGCTATCAGGCCTCTGGCAAAACCTATGAGGTCTGCCGAGCCACGGGAAAGGATATCCTCTGCAAGGCTGATGCTCGTTATCCTGTTGGATGCAAATACCGGTTTACCTACCGCGCTCTTTATCCCCTGCGCCAGATAGGCATATGCTCCGGGGGGTACCTCCATTGGTAACTGCGGTACTCTTGTCTCGTGCCATCCGCCTGTTACATTAAAGGCATCCACCCCGGCCTTTTCCAGCTCAGATGCGAATATGCGCGATTCCATGTTCGTATGGCTTCCCGGGACGAAGTCGTTTCCGGCTATCCTGAAAATGAGAGGATAATCACTCCCGACAGAATCGCGTACAGCCCGTGCTACTTCAAGACCGAAGCGCATCCTGTTTTTAATGTCCCCTCCGTATTCATCCTTTCTGATGTTGGTAACCGGCGATAAAAACTGGGAGATTATATAGCCCGCGGATGCAATTATTTCGACCGCATCAAATCCAGCGGCCTTAGTCCTTGCGGCGGCGGCTGCGAAATTGTCTATTGTTCGTTTAATATCATCGATGTTCATTTCACGCGGGACCTCTTTTGTCAGTCTGGATGCCACAGGTGAAGGGGCAATCGATTCCCTGCCGATCAGAGGCGAAAATGCATATCTTCCTGCATGGTAAAGCTGCGCCGCGACGCGGCACCCGTTTATCCTGACGGCATCAGTGAACTTTTTGAGGCCGGTGATGAACTCGTCACTGCTCAGGCCGATGAGTTCGCTGTCGCCGCTGTACTCGTCTATGCTGCATCCTCCGACTATGATAAGTCCAACTCCTCCCTTTGCGCGCTCCGAGTAAAAGGCTGTGAGCCTGTCGGTGACAAATCCGTCTGGCGTATACATGAGATGCATGGCCGGCATCACGATCCTGTTTTTCATATCCATGCCGCCGATTTTTATCGGGGTAAACAATTTTGACATAAACGCCTCCAATATTTGTGTTAATTGTTAATGTTTAAAGTGTCACTTTAAACTTAATACCATAAAACATTTATGTCAAGGTCCAAATACCGAAAGCATGTTTTAGAAAATTTTAAACTTTATTATCGGTGCATGGGAAATATATTCCATTATTTGAAAGAAATGATATTCCACTATCTAAGTTCAGCCTCGTATTATGCTGTGTCAATTCAGATAGTTGAGCTTGGCATAATAATTGATAATAATTTATTTAAAGAATAATAAATCTGATGAGAAATTTTATAATAGAGGGGATACGCCTATGAGAAAACGATATTCAACCAGGGCAGTTAGGGGAAACCTTGCTTTATTTGTTTTTATTTTCCTTCTGATTCTATCCCTGACGTCCTGCGGCAACAGTCCTTCAGGCGATGAAATCCCTTTGTCCGAAGAGGCCAGCCAGGATAGTGAATATCCGAAAACGGACAGGGCCATATATGATTTTGCTAACAGCTGCTTCACTGTTTTTTCGCAGGAAAACGGCAGCTACATAAAATCAGCAGGCTCAGTCTATTCAGCATCAACAGACGATGAAGCTAAAGCCGAGCCTTTTTTCATGAAGCCCTCAGCTCTTGGTGTTTACATTCTCCAGGACAGCAGGGGGCGGTATCTCGATGCCTGTGACGGCTCGGCTGTGATAAGCTATTCCGAACCGAGAAACAGCTCTGAATGGGAGCTTCAAAGAGTCGAGAGCGGGGTATTCGTAATCAAGTCTAAAAGCACTCAGAAATGGCTTTGTGTAGATGCTTCGGGAAAGCTCCTGCTTTCTGATGTAAGGGATACTTCATGCAGCTTTTTGATTGAATCTGGCAGAGGATGCAGCACTTTTCCAGAGTCCGAAGTGAATGCCCGGGTAGAACCTTTGAATGTTCCCGCTTCTCGGAACCTCACGGGATTTGCCGATCCTCACTGCCATATCACAGGAAATGAAGGATTTGGAGGAAAAGTAATCTGGGGAAAAATGTTCCATCCTCTAGGGATAACGAAGGCACTGCCGGACTGCTCGGAGTTGCACGGGAAAAACGGCAGCAAGGATATAATTGAATCGGTTGCGAACGGCAAATTCGGGCATGATACGAGCGGATGGCCCGATTTCAAGGATTGGCCGGGACCCGATTCCCCTACCCATCAGACGGTATACTATAAATGGCTTGAGCGAGCCTGGCTCGGAGGGCTCAGGCTCATAGTTAATTTTGCGGTCAACAATGAGGTTCTCTGCAAGATAGCCGGCCAGATGCCAGGTTATACATGCGACGACATGGAAGCGGTAGACAGACAGCTTACCCATATAAAACAGATGGAAATGTATATTGATGCGCAATGCGGGGGACCCGGCAAAGGCTGGTTCAGGATAGTCTATTCGCCTGAAGAGGCCAGGGAAGTGATCGGCGAAGGCAAGCTGGCGGTTATACTTGGCATAGAGGTCGCCACCATCTTCAACATACGCACGGACATCGATGAAATAAAGTCAGCCAAAACCAGGGAAACCGAGATTGAAAAGGCGAAGTCGGTAATTACGACGCAACTGGACAGATATTACGGCATGGGTGTAAGGAGCATCTTTCCGATTCACGGTTTCAACAACGCCTTCGGCGGCACTGCCATGTTTGTCCCTGCAATATACAATCTTGGCAACAGGATAAGGAACGGCGAATATTTCAAGCCTTGCAAGTGTCCGACTCATAAGGAATATCCGGACCTTCTTTCGCCTGATGAGATTTTTACCTACAAGGAGCTTTCTGTCACATACCCGGAAGAATCCAATCAGTTCGCTGTAGCACTGTTCAAATTACTGGGCATAGTAATCCCTGCTTATCCGGAATACCCGGAAGGAAGCGGCTACTGCAACTCCAGAGGGCTTACGGAACTGGGGAGATTCTTCATCGAAGAGATGATTAAAAGAAAAATGATAATCGAAATCGATCATATGAGCTCAAGGATGATAAACGGTTATGTTGATGGTAAAGAGCATGAAGGAGTGCTTCAGCTTGTTGAATCATATGATTATCCTGTCGTCTCAAGCCATGCGGCGGTAGTTGAAGGCAAGGGCGACGAGGCGAGCAAGTCAATCGATCAGATTAAGCGCATACAAAGGCTCGGCGGAATTGTCGCACCCATACTGATACAGGGTGACGAGGGAATTCAGAATAAATACATCAACGGCCCGTCCTGCAAGATTTCATCAAGGGGCTGGGCTAATGTCTACAAGTATATCTGCAGTATAATGGAAAAGGAAGGTGATTTTCTGGGTGTCCCTCTCAGCACCGATTTCAACGGATTCGCAACAATGCCGTCGCCGCGTTTTGGCGATAAGGCATGTTCAGGAACAGGGGAGCAGCAGAATGAAGCCCCCAAGGTCTCATATCCTTTTGCGCCTTATGCCGGAACAGGCGTTATCGATCATCTGAGAACAGGCAACAGGATTTTCGACATAAACTATGACGGGGTTGCGAACTACGGCCTGATCCCTGATTTTATACAGGAGGTCAGGAATATAGGCCTTACCGATGATGACCTGAAACCGCTTTTCAATTCAGCGGAGGCTTACATACGGATGTGGGAGAAGATCGAGGGCAGGCCGTAAAAACATAAGTTCTCTATTGACAAAAATCAATTCAAGCCGGTCGGGTCTTAACGTCCGATCCGGCTTCATTACAGAATATCTTGTTTTATTGTATCCAATAGGTGCTTGATTCTTTTAATTCTTGGTAGTATCACTTTGACTTCATATCTTTTGGAAGGGGCTGTAGATTATTATGGGCAAGAATTCTATCGAGATTAAGATTTTAACATCTTCGAAAACTAAAGAAGCTAAAGATTTTATCAGACTGCCCTTCCCTATTTATAGTGGCAACAAATGCTGGGTGCCCTGGTTCGACAATGACATGAAACAGTTCATGGACAGAAAGCACCCCGTATTCGAGCATACCGAGGGTGAATTTCTGGTTGCATACAAAAACGGCGTTCCTGCCGGCAGGATATTTATTTTTGAAAACGGAGGCTACAACAGGACCCACAACAAGAACAGCGCATACTTTTTTTTCTGCGATTTCATAAATGACCAGGAAGTAGTTAACGCGTTCATGGAAGAATCCGCCAATTGGGCCAGGAAAAGGGGGCTTGAAAGCATAATCGGTCCGATCGGCTTTGGCGGGGTATCAGGCTGTGGTTACCTGGTGCACGGATATGACAAACGTGCCGCCATGACGATGATGATGTACAACCACCCTTATTATAATGAGCGTCTCGAGGCCTTCGGTTTTACAAAGTATCTGGACAACTACTCATACGTCTTGCCGACATCAGCCGAATTGCCCCAGGCCATAAAAGACGCATCAGACAAGCTTTTAAATAAGGGTGGATTCAGCATCCTTCAGGCGAAAAACAAAAAGGAGCTCGCAAAATGGGCGCCTTCGATAGTTGACGTATTCATCAAAACACTGAGCGATCATGCCGGGAATTACAAACTAACGCCTAAAGAAATCGATTGCGTCGTCAAATCGCTAATGACTGTGGCGCGACCGGAACTCATAAAGGTCGTGCTGCACAGCGAAAAAGTAGTCGGCTTCCTGCTGGGATTTTATGACCTTTCAGGCGCTATTCAAAAGAGCAGGGGCAAGCTGAATCCCCTGTCCATTTTCAGGCTGTTGAGGGAGTATAACAGGACTGACATACTTCTGATAAATGGAATGGGCATCCTGCCGGAATATCAGGGCACCGGCGCCAACATGCTCCTTTATTCGGAAATGGAAAAAACCATACGCACGCATACTAAGTTCAAGAGCCTGGAGATGGTTCAGATTCAGGAAGTTACAGCCAAGATGCTGAGCAATGTAAATACGCTCAGAGGTGAAATAGCGAAGATTCACAGAATGTACGAATACAAGCTGTAAAGGACCTGAAAGCCTGAAAAGGGCCGGTGATGAGCATGCTGCTATGCCTTGACCTTGATGGTTTAATCATATAGCCTGTTTTGAAATGAGTGAGACAGCAGCCCTGTTCGATATGGACCACACCCTCATATGGGTGAATTCAGGCCATTCTTCCACATTGCTTGCAAGAAGAATGGGCCTGGTGAGTATGGGCCAGCTTGTAACAGGGATATATAAGATACTTCTCTACAGGCTTTCACTTCTTAATATAAATGAATGGTATGAAGCTAATATAAGTACACTTAAAGGCCTCAGTATCGAAGACATGAATTTTTTTGCCGATCTCTGGTTCAAAACAATGGTTAAGAACCACCTTTATAAGGAAGGAATGGAACTGATCAACGAACACCGGAGAAAAGGGCACAGGCTTGCAATTGTTTCAAATGCTCCGGAATTTTTCGTTCATGCTCTTGCCAGTGCGCTTGATATCCCTGAATTCATCAGCACACGTGTTGAGATAAAAGAAGGCGTACTGACCGGTAAGCTTATACCCCCCCTTTGCTACGGTGAGGGCAAGCTAAAATACACGCTTGCATGGGCCGGAGAAAACAATATAGATCTTGGCAGCAGCTATTTTTATACGGACTCCAATTTTGATCTTGCCGTTATGCGTTCAGTCGGCCATCCCGTTGCAGTAAACCCTGATTTCAAACTGAAAAGGCAGGCAAAATTAAACGGCTGGCCTATACTGAATTTTAGAAAAATCTCAGCATTCTAGAATCCCATGGAGGTGGACCATGATGGATTTTGGTTTTTCGCATTGCTACCATCTGCATCTTTCCCTTTTCCCCTGGGAGGATCTTCTTTTTTCCGAAAGGCTGGACAAGGCGTATAGCCTTATGAAAAGGGCGGGTGCCGTTTCATTCAGGCCCCATGTTCACTGGAACAGGGTCGAACCGCTTATAAAGCCCCCATTCCCAAGGGTGGATGATATTACCAGTGCCATGGTAGACAGGTATGTTGAAGGAGGTGTTGGGATTTTCTGGGAAGAAACAGACATCATGATAAACAAAATGATTGAGCACGGACTTGATCCTTTTCTCTGCCTTGGGGCCGGATACCTTCACCAGATGCCTCTTGTATCAACCGGCAGACATATTGTCAGATTTGATCATCATCTGGTTCCTGCTGAAGCATATCTCGGGCGGCTCAGCCTTCATGCCCGAGCTGTAGTGAGGCGATACAGGGATAGATGCAGAAGGTGGCAACTTGAAAACGAGCTCAACGAGGCGGCAGGCACATTTATTTTACTCAGATGGAGACTCGGAATAAGGTGGCTTCATCCCGGCTTCTTAAACAAGGTTATGGCTGTGCTTTATAATGCCGTAAAAAAAGAGGACCCTCGTGCCCTTACATCCCATAATATGAGTATGTCATTTAAAATTATTCCCGGTTTGTATTCCTGGTATAAGGATATTCTCAACTGGAATAAATATATGGATATCATCGGATTCGACCCTTTTCCTAATTACATTAAAGGCGAGCCGATCATGATCGGGAAGGTTTTACAGAAAATTGTAGAAAAGCTTCGAGCCTTGGGATTGAACAAACCTCTCTATGTGCTGGAGGATGGCTATCCTGCCATGCCTTTTTCACGCGGCTTTTCCGAGGAAAATCAGAAACTTTATTACAGGGAGCTTCTTGATGCCGCTGAAAGGATAAAGCTTGACGGCGTATTTGCGTACTGCTTCAGTTCACAGGAAGGCTCACCGGGAAATGAATGGCATAAACGTATGAAGATGCAGGATATTGAAGACTGGTGGGGATTATTCAGAGCTGATGGAACGCCCCGTCCGGCATATGATTTCCTGGTTGAAAGGCATGGGGGGGTAAATGCCTGAGAAGCCCCATCCAGTCATTGTCTGAATATTAATATCATGCGTATATTGATAAGGGGAGGCAGCATTGCAGCAGGTCATGGAGTTCCGAGAAGTTATGCTGAAATACTATCAGAAAAGCTGGCCCTGTCGGGCATAGAACTCATCAACCGCTCCCGTTACCGTGAAACAAGCTTTGAAGGAGTATGGACATTCGATGAAGACATCGAACCTTTCAGACCGGATATCCTGCTCCTAAATTTTGGCATCGACGATGCATTCCGGCCAGTATACCGTTCCGAATTCCAGGAAAACCATGTCCAGATAATCAGGCGTGCAAGAAAACTCTTTAATCCTCGCATCATTCTGGCAACGTCCCACACCTTTGATGATGCTTATGAAATGGATGCCGTAAACATATATTACAGGTCTCTTCGAATCGTCACAAAAGATCTTTGTTGCGAACTTGTCCCGATAGACTCGTTATGGGCAGGGTATCTATGTGAAAAGTCTCTGAAAAGCTCTGAACTTTGCATTGCCGATACCCGTTATCCCAATGAAAGAGGCCATGAATTATTCGCAGATTTTATTCATAATTATCTCGAGTTTGATCCCCTGGAATGAACAGCACCCGGACAGGTTCAAGATTGACACCCTGCGGCTTATGGTGCTAAAGCCCAGCGCAATGTATGCACATGTCTGCAGGGCAGAGCCGTGAGCTATAAGACAGAACAGGGGGACAAACCTGAGGACCGACCCCATGAGTCTGAAGGGCGCAATCCTGCAGGTCGTTTGATTCCGCTTGTGATAGGCGCCCTCGGAGTTGTTTTCGGAGATATCGGTACCAGCCCGCTTTATACCTTAAAGGAATGTTTCAGAGGTTTTCACCCCATAGCCGTAAATCATTTGAATATAATGGGGATAACATCGCTTATATTCTGGTCTCTTACAATGGTCGTCAGTGTGAAATACGTAAGCTTCATCCTTCGTGCAGACAACCGCGGAGAAGGAGGCATATTTGCACTTCTAGGCCTTACCTCATCCGTCAGGAACAGCCGATCTCCCGAATTCAGGGCGGCCATTGTGATGACAGCAATAATAGGCGCCTCACTGCTTTATGGAGATGGAATCATAACGCCCGCGATATCTGTACTATCGGCCATTGAGGGATTGAGCGTTGCTACGGTCGCCGCGGATCCTTATGTAGTACCTCTGACCTGTTTGATCCTTTTCGGAATTTTCATGGTTCAGCGAAGGGGAACGGCGAGAATAGGCTATATATTCGGTCCCGTAATGATCGCCTGGTTTGCCGTCATTGCCTTATTGGGGCTGATAAACATAGTAAATTTGCCTTCGATCCTTTATTCGCTTAATCCAGTTTATGCATGGCGTTTCTTCGCAGAGCACCATTTCCATGGAATAATAGTAATGGGCTCGGTCGTACTTTGTATAACGGGCGGCGAAGCGCTTTATGCCGACCTTGGACATTTCGGAAGGCGGCCCATAAGGATGTCATGGTACATGATAGTATATCCTGCACTCATATTGAACTATATGGGTCAGGGTGCGCTTCTTTACTCAAATCCGGCGGTTGCCGACAA
>CAYNVT010000029.1:31387-41004 GCA_964400685.1 uncultured Bacteriovoracaceae bacterium
GTTTTACGGGCTGGTTCCGAGGCCTTTTTTATATCCAATGGTATGTCTTGCAACTGCGGCCGCTATTATTGCATCACAGGCGATGATATCGGGGCTGTTCTCTCTTACACAGCAGGCGGTTCAATTCGGCTTCTGTCCCCGTCTGAGAATCAAACACACATCGAGCCAGAAGGAAGGGCAGATATACATATCCGGAATTAATTACGCCCTGATGATATCATGCATAGGGATTGTGTTGATATTCAAACGGTCTGCCGGACTGGCAGGCGCATACGGCATAGCGGTTACGCTCACAATGGTCATTACTACGCTGATGTATTATGTAGTGCTAACAAGGACTTATAAATGGTCCAGGATTAAAGCCCTTCCTCTTATTGCCTTATTCTTGGCGATCGACACGGTTTTTGTCATAGGCAACCTTTTCAAGATCAAGGACGGCGGCTGGTTCACGTTGATGGTGGCCGCCATCGTAATAGTCCTGATGACAACCTGGAAGGACGGCAGGGAAATGCTCTCCAGAAAGCTGCTGTCCATGAGATTCCCCCTTGACATGTTCCTGAAAGATATTGCCGCACATCCAATTATCAGGGTCAGGGGCACGGCTGTTTTCATGACTGTTTCCCCTGTCGGAACACCGCCCGCGCTTCTCCATCATGTAAAACACAACCAGGTACTGCATGACAGGGTGATTCTTCTTTCAATAAGGACCTCGGATATACCGGAGGTTGAAAGGAGAGACCGCATTGCATTGACCGATCTTGGACAGGGATTCTACCAGGTGATCGCCAGTTACGGATTTATGGAGTACCCGAACATACCCGAAATAATGAGGCTACTCGGGAAAAAAGGGGTTGAAACGGATCCGGCGAAGACGACATATTACCTGGGCAGGGAAACGCTTCTGACAGGCGGCGATTCGAAGATGATGAAATGGAGGAAGACCCTCTTTGCCTTCATGTCAAGAAACGCTTCCAATCCGACGATATTCTTTGGTATACCTCCGAACAGGGTTATTGAACTCGGAACGCAGATTGAAATGTGACTGGGAAAGAGGCAGGGGTGAGCCGGTTTGGATATCACAAATAATACGGGCAATATTCAGCCTGAAGGCTTCGGGGCAAGGGCTGCACTTTGTATCGGGGCGCTAGGCGTCGTCTTCGGCGATATAGGCACAAGCCCGCTTTACGCCATAAAGGAATGCTTCCGGGGCTCACACCATATAGCCCTTTCGCACAACAATGTCCTTGGGGTCATTTCCCTTGTTTTCTGGGCGATAACCATAGTCATAAGCATAAAATATGTGACCTTCGTGCTCAGAGCGGACAACCACGGCGAAGGCGGAATATTCGCTCTTCTGGGCCTCACATCCTCCGGGAGCGAACAGCTTGTGCCCAAGTTCAGGAAATATCTGGTGATCATAGCCATATTCGGGGCGTCACTGCTCTATGGGGATGGTGTTATTACCCCTGCCATATCGGTTATGTCCGCCATCGAAGGGCTAAATGTAGCGACCTCTGCGGCCCAGAGATTTATCGTTCCGTTAACCTGCATAATTCTGTTACTGCTCTTTCTTTTCCAGAAGCGAGGTTCATCAAACATCGGAAGGGTCTTCGGTCCGGTTATGTTATTGTGGTTCTGTGTGATAGCCGTTCTCGGAATAAAGGAAATATTCCAGTATCCCGCTATATTCAAAGCAATCAATCCCTGGTACGCCCTCAGTTTCTTTTTCAGAAACAGCATACACGGTATAGTCATACTCGGCTCGGTAGTCCTCTGTATTACCGGAGGTGAGGCCCTGTATGCGGATCTGGGCCATTTCGGAAGGCCCACAATAAGAAGATCATGGTTTTATGTCGCCTATCCGGCTCTAATCCTTAATTATTTCGGTCAGGGTGCACTGCTTTTGAACAATCCCGAAACAGTCGCAAACCCCTTTTACGGTCTTGTTCCAAGGTCTCTCCTTTACCCGATGGTTGCACTTTCAACCGTGGCTACGATAATTGCATCACAGGCCATGATTTCAGGGATATTTTCTCTGACTCAGCAGGCGGTACAGCTGGGTATATGTCCGAGGCTCAGGATCAAACATACATCCTATGCACAGGAAGGCCAGATTTACATCTCAGGCATCAACTGGGCGCTTATGATCGCCTGCATCGGCGTAGTAATTATTTTCAAGGAGTCAGGCAACCTGGCCGGCGCCTATGGGGTCGCTGTGACACTCGACATGACGATTACTTCCATCATGTTTTTCATGGTGGCGAGGCATACGATGAAGTGGCCCAGAAGAAAAGCCGTTCCGCTGCTATGCTTGTTTCTGATGTTCGATCTGGCATTTGTAAGCGGAAACATATTCAAGATAACCGAAGGCGGATGGTTTACACTTCTTGTCGCAGGAATGGTGATGACGCTCTTGACGACATGGAAGGACGGCCGTTCGCAGCTTTCCCGGAAATTAAATGAAATCAGGCTGCCGCTTGATATTTTCCTTGATGACGTATCGAAGAAGAAGCCTTACCGTGTCGGGGGCACGGCCGTGTTCATGACGGTCTCTCCCTCCGGCACGCCGCCTGCGCTTCTTCATCATATCAAGCACAACAAAGTACTTCATGAAAAGGTGATACTGCTCTCGGTAAAGACATCTGACATACCGAACGTTCCTAAAAAGGAAAGGGTAAGTATCGATAATCTTGGCAACGGTTTTTACAGGATAATTGCAGATTACGGCTTTATGGAGTCGCCCAACGTGCCAGAAATAATGAAGCTTGCCGGCAGAAAGGGCCTTGAGACCGACCCGGCAGAGACAACTTATTATCTGGGCAGGGAGACGCTGCTGACCGAGGGAACCTCAAAGATGGCCACCTGGAGGAAAACGCTTTTTGCATTCATGTCGAGGAATGCATCCAATCCCACCATATTCTTTGGCATACCGCCGAACCGGGTTATAGAGCTGGGGGCCCAGATCGAACTCTAACACAGGGCGTTATAACTTCGCATACCTTTGATTCGGGCAGACAGCCCTCACCCTTCGGGCGTACCTTCGGTACGTCAATTTTCGTGATACGAAAATTTGTCACTCCTTGCATAAACGCTGCGACGTACGCTTAAGTACGTCTCGCATTTCTGCTGCGTTGCTTCGCGGTCTGCCTTGTTATAACGCCCTGTACCATTCACAATCATTCAGATCGTTTAAAAGATCACATAAAATGTTTATCGCTTTATTTTCTTTTAAAAAGTACTTCATAATAATACTTGGAAAAGGAATATATGGTATATTAATTGTTCGGTGAGGATAAAATGATTTCAGTAATTACTCCGGCTCACAATGAAGAACTGCTTATAGAAAAATGCCTGCGCTCGGTGAAAGCCGCTGCAAAAGAGGTGTCCCTTGAAGTCGAGCATATTGTGGTGCTGAACCGGTGCACTGACAGGACTGGTGAAATTGCCTCTCAGTGGGGTGCAAGGATTGTCACTGATGATTCCAGGAATTTGAGTCATATCCGAAATAAAGGAGCTGAAGCGTCCAGAGGTGATATCCTTGTTACAATAGATGCCGACAGCCGGATGTCGCCCAATATGCTTCAAGAGGTATTGCGAAAACTGAATTCAGGAAAATATATTGGTGGCGGTGTCAGGATCGTTCCGGAAAGAATATCTTTGGGGATAATTTGCAGCCTCCTGGTTGTGGCTCCCTTTGTTATATTGAATGGCGTGAGTGCTGGAATGTTCTGGTGCTTCAGGAGAGATTTTGAGGCAATTGGAGGTTTTAACGAAAAGCTTGCCTGTGTCGAAGATGTTGACTTGGGCAGACGTTTAAAAAAATACGGCAGGGATTGTGGCAAACGTTATTCAACGATACGTAAGGCTCATATTGTAACATCGTGCAGAAAATTTGATCAATTCGGCGACTGGTATTTTGTCAGGAACCCGATGGTTGTTTACCGTGTTTTCAAGAGAGATCAGAAGGAGGCGGATCAGTTTTATTATGATGCCCGATAAGGGATTACCGGATAAGCCAATTGAGCCGGTTGTTTCGCCCCGGCTGATTTTTCGGTGGGCGTTATGAGGAAGCCCAGATGAGTTGGAGAAGAGCATTTCTGGCGTGGCTATCAATTGCGGTTACCGAGTCAGTTCACGGGATTTTGCGGAGAATATTCGTGTTGCCGTTGCTGGGCGATTTGCGGGCGCATCAGGCCGGAACATTGTTTGGGAGCATCATTATCTTTGTTATAGCCCTGGCAACTATTAGATGGATGGGTGCAAAGACACTTTCGGAACAGTTTAGGGTCGGGCTGTTCTGGATGCTTCTTATGTTTTTCTTTGAGGTTAGTCTTGGGTATGCGTTCGGCAGTTCTCTGGACCAAATCCTCCTGGACTACGACATTACGAAGGGGCGGTTCATGATATTCGGTATGATATTCATGCTTTTTGCGCCAGTGCTTGCGGCAAGGGCACGCCGCCTGAGTTCGCATTCTGCTGACAATTCGCTGCAGGCATGACGATGCTTAAGGGCAGCAGCCTGAGTTCAAATGTTATTCGCAAATTAATGACGCTGTTATTCTTTGGTTTGCTTGTATGATTAATCTGCAATCCATAAATCCGGGAGGCGGAAAATGAAATTGAAAAACATGACGGTTCTCATACAAAAGGCAAGCCTGTGCCTTTTGGTTGCAGCGGCTCTCATCATATGCCCCGGTTGCGGGTTCTCAAAGCTGAAGAAGGACATGTCGTTCATTCAGGGAAATTTCTGCCTGATCAAGGGCGATGTCACACCACATACCGATGTGGTGAAGCCCGTGATGGTAGTTCTGTGGAGGGACAGTGACCCTAAACGGACAGTCTTGCGTTACTGGCTGATGCAGGGCCGCGGCGGCTTTCAGTTCATGGCGAATGCCCCCGGCGAATACAGGATGATGGCCTTTGAAGATGAAAACCGCAATATGGAGCCTGACGGACAGGAACCCTTCGGCTTGTACCCGGAGAACGGTCCACTCAAGGTGACGCCTGGGCAGACGGTTACAGGAATTCAGATAATAATGGGAAAGACCAGGGAAGATATGCCCACCATAACCGTCAAGACGATCGGAATGGGTCTTTCCGGCAGTTGTCCCGGACTGAAGGTGAGCCTTGATGAAGTGACGACTCTCGATGATCCCAGGTTTTCTCAGGCGAATGCAGATATGGGCCAGTGGGAGCCGAGCAGGTTCGTCAGAGAAGTGGGCGGGGGCGTATTTTTCCTTGAGCCATATGACCACGGCCGCATGCCTGTACTATTCGTCCATGGTGCAAACGGCTCTCCCGGGGACTGGCGCTATATCATTGAGCATATCGACAGAAAGCGGATTCAGCCGTGGATGGCGTATTATGCCAGTGGCATGCCTCTGGATACTGCGAGCGAAATGTATTACCGGGCGCTCACCGAGCTTCAACTGAAGTACGGGTTCAAGCGTATCGGCATTGTGGCCCACAGCATGGGCGGTTTGTTGTCGAAAGGCATAATCAACGAGCTGATAAACCGCAGAAGCCCGGTTGAGTTGCCTCTCTATGAGACCATATCGACTCCGTGGGGCGGACACGAGGCCGCAGAAATGGGGACGAAAGACGCCCCGGCCGTGGTGCCGTCCTGGTGGGATGTGATTCCTGGAAGCCCTTACATAGAGAAGCTGTGGAAGACGCCGCTGCCGGAAGATACGCGCTATTATCTCCTCTTCAGCTTTCTGGGAAAGGAGAGTCTGATGATAAGCCGCAACAACGACGGCGTGGTCGCCATAGAGAGCGAACTTGACCTCACCGCGCAGAAGGCCGTTACGGGAATGAGGGGATTTAATGAAGACCATAACTCGATACTTAAATCGCAGGAAGTGGTGGAGTATCTGAACTCTCTATTCAGGGCGTTATAACTTTGCATCTCTGCGTCGCTTCCTTGCCTCGTCATTGCGGCATACGCTAAAAGTATGCCTCATTCCTCGGCTGCGTTACTCCTTGACCTGCTTTGTTCTAACGCCCTGCGATATCCGTTTGCATTCTCGTTCCGAAGCTCTCTTTGATTTAGAACGCAGTGATTGAATGAAACTCTGGCTTCAGGTACAATCAGGATATTGATAAATTTGCAACTTCAATGAAATACCATTACCAAGCTGGAATTTAGTAAAGAGAAAAAGGGATGGAGTTTGTGTAATACATGTTAAAAATTCTCAATGCATTTGTTGGTGGTGAAAGTGATTTACCAGCTATCCTCCTTGGTATAGTGGTAGCCTACTTGACGATTCTTATTTCTGTAGCGATTGCAATTTTCAGTGAGGAGAAGGAATTTGATGTATTAGACAGAAATGTCATACTGGATCATATTATAGAAGCTAAGAGGCTTTTATTATACTTGGGCCTCTCACTAATCCCTCTTATATTCTGGAATAGTTCTCTTCTGATTACACGATTACTTGAGATAACATTATGGATCATCGGAATATACTTTTTCACGAATATTTTATTTAACTCTTATCATTGGATGAAAGGCAATAAATTCAAATTGAGGTTTGATTATTTAAAAAATTTACAAAATACACAAGATATGGAAGAAGCTTGGCGGTCTGTCTGGCAAACTAAAAATACCAATTCCCAAAATGAACAAGAATTTTTTAATATATTCTATTCTACAGTTAATGGATTATTTGAATCCAACGAGCAAGATAACCTTATAATCGCATCAAAGCTACTAAGTGACTTCAATAATTTCATCGATAAGCGATCAAGTGATTTTTTAACATTATCAGATAATATCCATGATGGATTGTTAAGGTGGCATTTTGAATTATGGAAAAAAAGAAATGAGTGTTTAGATCATAATAAAACAGATTATATTATACTTTCAAAGACCATGGATTCTGTTTTTAGGCAGATTGAGATACATTCTTTGAAAGAAAAGGAAGCATTTATATTCTTCGATAAGTTGAAAGTTCATGTTGAAAAATGTATAAAAG
This sequence comes from uncultured Bacteriovoracaceae bacterium, assembly GCA_964400685.1. Taxonomy (GTDB): domain Bacteria; phylum Desulfobacterota; class Desulfomonilia; order UBA1062; family UBA1062; genus DATCTV01. Next base: position 38,365 of record CAYNVT010000029.1, read on the forward strand.
AATCTGTATCTAGTTCTTACATTAAGTATTTATTTGATATCTTTTACCAAGAATTTTTTCAGAATATTTATGATGCGCCAGATAAATCTGATATTTGGGAGGTTTATTTCCCCGAAGAATGGAAAATCACAAAGAATAATCTTCTTAATACAGAAAATATTATTTCTCGGATTTCCTTAAATAAATTCTTATATTGGGCAAACCGTAGAATTCTACAATCAAAGAAAGAATTCGATCTTCCATTAGATGACGTCCTGAAAAACCTTTTCCCTTATGTTGATCCAGCTTTATGGGCAAAAATTTTAATTTTTATTTTTTCACCATATGGTGAAAATCAAATACGATCAGTTATAGAAAGGCCTTGGAATTTTGGTATTATGAGTCGAGTTTATATTGGCGATGAGAAAATTGAGATTGGAAGTATTTTACAATACGAAGAAACAGAAACATTTAGTTTGTCTTGTCTTATATTTAAGGAGAAGTTTTCTATATCTAACTTAGAAAACTATATACAATCACTCGATGAGCTTTCCTATCCAGTGAAATCTGAAAAAGAAGAAAAGAGATTAGAACTTCGTCACCTTTTTTCCAATATGTTGGAATATGTAAAATCTACAGACAACAAATCACCATAATAAATAATTCGGATAGTCGGGGACGTCCATGATATTATGACTAATGAAATTTAAACCAGCTTCAACAAGATGATGCCGCGAAAGCAAGAGAAGCACAGCATCAAATAAGAAGGTTTTGCTTAACAGCTCAGCAGCTTAACAGCTTATTCCCATGCATTCCTGCTCAAGCTGCATCAGGCTTTATAGACTATCCTTCCCGCTGCAATCGTGGTTGTGACCCTGCCTTTGAATTTCCATCCGATAAAGGGCGAGTTCTTGGATTTCGAGACGAGAATGTCCTCGGTGAGTGTCCATTCGGCCTTCGGGTCAACAATCGTTATGTCTGCGCGGCCTCCCTTCTCGATACAGCCGCCGTCTATTCCGAGAATTCGGGCGGGGTTTATTGTCACCATTGCAAGGATGTTCATAAGGGGGATTTTGCAGTCATAATGCATTTTAAGCACTGCCGGCAGCAATGTCTGCAAACCGGTGACGCCGAAGGGAGCAAGATCGAAATCAAGGTCTTTTTCGTCCTTTGCATGAGGCGCATGATCGGTAGCGATGCAATCGACAGTGCCGCTCTTCAGACAGTCGATAAGCGCCAGTCTGTCCTCTTCAGAGCGCAGAGGAGGGTACATCTTTGCATTCGTGTCATATGTGCTCACACGCTCTTCCGTAAGCAGCAGGTTGTGCGGGGTCACGTCACAGGTGACCGGCACGCCTGATTTTTTTGCATCCCTCACTGCCGTGATGCTGCCATGTGTGGATACATGGGTTATGTGAACCGGGATTGCAAGTTCTGCGCTTATCATGATGTCCCTCGCGACCATTACATCCTCTGCGATATTGGGGATTCCCGGAAGGCCGAGCCTTGATGAAAGCCTGCCCTCGTTCATGACGCCCTTTCCCGAAAGGGTCCTGTCCTGGCAGTGCGACATGAGAATGAGGCCGAAAGTCGATGCATACTGCAGCGCCCTTCTCATCATGGCGGCGCTTTCTATCGGATTTCCGTCGTCGGATACGGCTACTATCCCCGCCTTTTTCATGAGCCCCATCTCAGAAAGCTCCCTGCCTTCCATGTTTTTCGTAGCGGCCCCTGCAGGCAGCACCCTTATAATCCCTGCGTCGGATGCCTTCTTCATGATATGGCCTGTTACAGACGGGTTGTCGTTTACCGGCCTGGTGTTGGCCATGCAAACAACGGTAGTCACGCCTCCGGCAGCAGCGGCCATGCTGCCGGAAAGTATGTCTTCCTTGTATTCGAAGCCCGGCTCCCTGAAATGCACATGCATGTCGATGAGGCCTGGAATAACCCATTTGCCGGTCGCATCGATGCAAACTGACTTTTTAACCTCTTTTGCCGAATGCCTTATGTCTTTGATGATACCGCCTTCTATCTCGATGTCAGCAACGGCGTCTTTTTTTGTTGCAGGATCGATTACCCTTCCGCCCTTAATCCACATTTGAGCCTCCAAGACAGAGATACATGAGAGCCATGCGTATCGCCACGCCGTTTTCGACCTGGTCCAGGATTATGGCACGCTTGCTGTCGGCCGCATCCGAGTTTATCTCCACGCCCCGGTTCATGGGCCCCGGATGCATGATTACTGCATCCTTTTTCATCATGGCGACCCTTGATTTTCCCAGCCCGTAGAAACTTGAATATTCACGGTCGCCAGGGAAGAGGTGTTCTGCGATGCGTTCTTTCTGTATCCTAAGCATCATAATCACGTCCGCATCAGGTATAACGGAGTCGAATTCCAAGGAAACCGCCGCACCCCATGATTCGATGCCCGGCGGCATTAGTGTTTTAGGCCCGACAAGCGTGACCCTGGCACCCATTTTTATAAGCCCGTACACGTTCGAACGGGCCACGCGCGAGTGCATGATGTCGCCTACCATGACAACATTGAGTCCTTTGAGCGTTCCGAAGTGCTCCCTCATGGAATACATGTCTAGCAGTGCCTGCGTCGGATGCTCGTGGTATCCGTCGCCTGCGTTTATTACCGAGCAGGGAAGCTCTTTC
>CAYNVT010000030.1:0-39794 GCA_964400685.1 uncultured Bacteriovoracaceae bacterium
GGCGAGATCCCCTGCATCCTGACCGGCATCCCCTTTTTCACACAGACAATCGGGGCTTTCGCGGTCCTCAGGCTCCTTTCGGGCATTGGCCTGGGCGGCGTCTATCCCGTATCATATTCCGTGCTTGCGGATTACTTCAGTGAACAGCACCGTTCGACTGCGGCTGCCTGGATGAACACGGCATGGTCTGTGGGCACCGTGCTGGGAGTCGTTCTGGCCGGCTTCCTTACCAACAAATACGGCTGGAGGATCTCCTTCATTTTGATAGGGGCACCCAATATCCCTATTGCGCTCTTCTTCGCCCTTTATGCAAAGGAACCCGCAAGGGGAAGGACCGAAGAAGCCCTGGAAGACCTCATTCAGAAGGGCCTGGTCTACAAGCAGAAGATCAATTTCAAAGATTTTAATATTACCCTGGGGGATTCTTACATACTGGGCCATAACTTTTTTCCAGGTCTACCGGCATGTAAGCAAGGAGATGGCCACGACCATATTCCTGGTGCTCGGCGTCGGCAGCACCTTGGGGGGTATATTCTTTGCCTATGTGGGCGAATGGCTCTACAAGAAGTCGCCGAAATACATGCCGATGCTGTGCGGCATCGTAGTGCTTCTGGGCATCATCCCGACCGCTATCCTTATCAACCTGCCGGTGGCAAATATAAAACTCTATATGGTGCTGGGCTTTGTAACCGGTTTTCTCATTGCAGTTGCCACTGCTAACGTCCCTGCCATGATCATGAACGTCAACCGCCCGGAGCACAGGGGAACGGTCTTTTCAGTGCTGAATATAACCGGAAACCTGGGTAACGGAATGGGCCCCGCAATAGGAGGCCTTCTTATACCGTTCGGTTATCTTTTCGTGATGAATTTCGCAGTGTCCTGGTGGGTGCTCTGCGGAATCCTTTTCCTGTTCGTTGCCAAACATATCGTGGGCGACAGGGAAAGACTGCACAGATTACTTGAAGAAAGAGCGGATGAGATGGAAAAGGGCTTATGATAAAGCGGGCAATTTTCCATTAGAAATCCTGACCCGCCGGAAAAACTGCTTTATCCTGAGCCCCTGCGAAGGATGCGCCTTTTTAAGATAAATTATTTAATCTCTCCAGGAGGGGATGTCGTCCAGCGGGTAAAGGGGCCGCGTTATATTCCGGTATTTGAGCGAAAAGACATCTATACTCGTGGTCCCGGGGCTGATGACATTAACGGTTTTGCGGTTGTACAGGAGAAAGTAGTACCTGAACGGGAAGAGGTTTTTTACAACGACGATGTCCGCCCTCCAGAGGCTTAAGCCCAGATCGGTGAAATATTCCGGATGGTATGTCGCATCCGGCTGTTCGGTCAATATCAGGTGTATCCCCTTGTCCTTGAGGATCACGGTTTTTCCGAGCATACCCTTGTTCTTGTAAACGAGCTCGCCTGTAAACGTAACCGGCACGTTGTAAATATGGTCCAGTTTTCCACCTACGGACAGAGTTACCTTGTCGTGGAGGTTTGCATCATATGCAGAGGATGCGGCAATGGTATCCCGGACCGGGACATATGATGTGAGGTCCGGCGCATTTTCCATAAGGGCTTTCAATATCCAGGTGTTTTCGCCCGGACCGCCAGCACCAACAGCATCGGCAGAGTCGCAGAAGACCGTCGTCCCGAACCTTCTGGTAAACCAGGCGGATTTAGCGATTTTCACCGCCTCTTCAGGCGAATTCGCCTTCGGCGGCTGTACTGTCCTCACAGACCAGTCAAGATCGGCAAGCTCGTCCGCCAGCTTGTCCGCCTGCGCCTTATTACCGTCCGTCACTACGACCGTGCTCCAGCCTAGTTCGGGATCGTCGAGCCATATGTGCACCATGAAATTCGATACAGACAGCACCCCGGTCTCGTCTTCCATATCATTCATCTTCGAGAAAATCTTCCTCATGGGGGAAAGAAAATCAATGCCCATGCCGCCGCCTTTAAGGAGCCTCATCTTCCTCATCGTCATAACGGGCTTTACCTCTCCGCGGACGGTCTTGACCATTATCTTTCCGGCCCTGTTGCCGGTATCGAAAAAATCTCTGTGAGGATTGGTATGATAGCCTACTATAAAGGTCGCCAGCTCGGCGCGCTGTTTCGTCACGCAAGCATGCAGGTCATGACTCACACCCACAGGCACGTCATTGCCGACAACTGAGCGGACGGCCGCTATGAGATCGCCCTCGGGGTCGCGCATCCCGACAACTCCCATTGCGCCGTGCAGCGACAGATATACACCGTCAACCTTGCCGGCATTTCTGAGGCCATCGGTTATGTCCTTCTTGAACCGCTCGTAAAGGGCGCGGTCAACAGGGCCCCCGGAATCGGAGCGAGCTTTCAGGAGAGGTATTATCTCTATCTCGCCTTTTCCCTCCTTCTCAACTGCAGCTATGAACCCGCCGAGCTCTTTCTTTTCTTTCCTGCTGAAAGGGATGATGTCCGCCCCTGTGAGTACCGGTCCTTCCGCACTGAAATTTTCTTCCGTCGTAACGACAGGAGAGAAAGAGTTCGTCTCCTGAAGAATTTCAGCTATGGCTATCCTGTACCTGGGCTTATCCTCAGCTTGAGCCTGGACAGTTAAAGACTCTGCCAGGAATACTGCCAGGAAAATAAAGACTATGCACATTCTTGCTTTCATTGTTGCCCCCTTTTTGCTTATAGAGTCCTTCCCGAAAAACTGGATGAAGAACGGCAGACGGAATTAGCCGCCCGCCCCAATATTCTCTGCCTATTCCATATACGGATCGATGAAGGAGATGTCCGCCGACTGGTCGGAGAGGTTCTCCTTGGTAAAGGGCTTCCGGATGTACTTCTCGGCAAAGGCCTCCAGGAAACGGTTCATGCCGAACCACGGGTCAGCGGGCTGCTCTTTTTTCATATCAAGTATGCTGCGGTAATAGGTAAGGGCCTTTTCGCGCTCTCCCATAAGGTCGCAGGCCATGCCCGCGATGAGGCGGCTGTGTCCGAGTTCTCGGAACGACTGCTTTTTATTGAGCACCTTTTCGATATCGGCATAGGCGCCTTCCGGTTTTCCGTCGTGCAGGCCGTAAAGGGAGAGGAGCTGCCCGTAAAGAATCTCGCCGGGGTCCTTTTTCCATGCATTCTCAAGATGGCCTATGATCTGGTCTTTGTTGTCGGGGTCGTTTTCCTTGAGCGCAAGCGCCAGCATGAATTCGTCGAGCCCTGCCCGGACGTCCGGGTTCCTGAAGCGGTAGCCTTGAAGTATTTCAGGCTTTATCGCATTCTTTTTGCCTGCCAGCTCATCCTTCAGCGAAAACCCGCGGAACGGGTTGTTGCACACAGGTGCCGGCCCGTCGGCCACCCAGAACTCAAGCGTCTCGGGTGAGAATACGACGCTGGCCTCGTTATCGGCTACGCCCACGATATGACCGGCTGCACGCTCAAGGCCCGTGGTGTACTGGATATGATCTCCCATAAACGCAGCCGCCAGATTCGGATCGACGTTTCCATAGTTTTCATCGATGAGCTGCATCAGGCGGCGGTAGCGGGCAGGGCAGTGCTCTATAATGTTGTACGCAATTGATATGTCTATCTTGCGCTTTTCATCGGTGACGGCCATGTTGGTCATGACAATCCTGTCCTTTTCCATGCCCCTGATCGAGGCCTTGCCCGTGCTGAGTTCAGCCGCAAAGGCGTCCTTTTCCTTTCCTGAGGCGACTACATACCCAGCGGAAACGGCGCGGGGTTTCTCAATAAAAATCTTTTCGGCATCTTTAAGCGACCCGGCCTTGCGGATGATCTCGTCGGAAAAGGCCGGTATAGACCAGCCATTGGCCGAGATGTCGTCATAGACCATGTAGTGGGGGCAGACGACTATGCCCTCGGTGTTCATTGCCGGGTTCCAGAGGATGAGGCCCGCTGTGCCTATCTTGACATGGGCGAATCCGTCTGCGGGCTTTACAAACATCACGGTCTGGTATTTGGGCCACAGGGCTGTTCCACCGTAGTCGGTGTTGCGGCCCACGATTGTTTTACCTTGCGCGGAAGCCTTATTGACCGTGGAGAATGAACTGCAAGCGCCCATATGTATGCCCAGCTTTTCAAAAGCCTCGACGTTCTTTTTGGCGAATGCGGGTGTCAGAAGCATTGAAGGGGCGGTGTGGTGGTTTGCCTTGAATATTATGTCGAAAGGTACTCCCGAGCCGTCCGAGATGCCCTTGAGTTCGGCCAGGATATTCTCAGGCTGGTGTTTGAGGATCGGGTCATATACCTTGAAGTCAAGGTATTTCCTCAGAAGCCACATTTTCAATGAGAATGGCTCCTTCCTGCCGCCGCTTATCAGATCGGCATAGAACCGGACCGAGCCATTATCGATCTCGTCTTTAAGGAGAATGCCGTGCTGGTAGCCTACCTCATAGGGTGAACCCTCAAGATGCAGTATATAAAGCCCGTCCTTTTTTTCCATGGATGCGGGTACGAAAACCCTTTTGTCTCCTTCGGTCTGAAGATTGGTGCTCATGAGCTGCTCCACGATTTTCGCATCCGGTCGGTAGCGGTTTCCGTCGCCCACGCCCAGGGACGAGAGAAAGATTATTCCCGCGAGAATAAGAACGACAACTGATACTAAAACAATTGCGATTGCCCGTTTCATATCCATGTCCTCCCAAGATAACCTTTATTTTTGAGCCCTTATGTTTCGGTAAGGCTGCAAGATTTCGGAAGCCTGCGGCCGATGCCTCTTGTTCGCAGTTCTCAAAGATGATGTTTACCGGCGGGAATTAAAGCGTAACCGGAATCAGTATATACATTACAGCAGACGAAGCAAGGGCTTCGTTATGAAGCGAGAGAAATCGAGTTGCTGTGTGGAGCCGGTTTATTTACCTGTCAGGCCGGAAACCCTGTCCCGGCCAGAGGAGTGCAATAGGGGCCTTCCGGAATAACGGCAAAGGAGCATCCCTTTTGAGTAAGATCGTCAATTGCTTTTTGCAGCTGCCGGGCGATATTTTCTAGGCTTGACTCGTATATTCTTACACCTAGAAAATGACTGTCTCCGGAAGCAATTCCATGGGTGAAAAAATGTATATTGTCTGTCCCGGTTTTTTCATAGATTCTCGCCTGCATCTGGATTTGCCATTGATCCATTCTGACCTCAGGAGTGTTTCTGATGCTACGGATAAAACCTGAAAAATCGCCACCATACCTTCGAAGCATATTTTCATAGTCCTGTGAACCTATGCCTTCAGCACAGCCCCCGGCGGCAATAATCGTTCCGCCTTTTCTGATACATGGTAAGGCGGTTACAAGGGCCTTCGTGCATTGATAAAATGTTGCGTCTAGGGGATATCCTCCGCAACCGGTGACAACCACATCGGCTTCACATTCAATCTGCGGACAGGCGTTCTCTTTTACATAACTGCACGCTTTTTCATGTGCTTCGATGATGTCACCAGCAAAAACCTTTACGATCTTTTTTTCATTGTTTATAACCAGATTTATGCTGAAGTCTACACAGGCAATCCTAGCCACCGACAAGGCCTCTTCATTACACGGGTTTCCTTTGAGCGATGCTACGGCCGCCCTGGGATCGGAGAGGAATTTATATCCATGGAAGTTCTTTATGGTATCCAGTGATGAGAGGCCGGGGCAAAGGGTTTTACGTCCGCCTGAAAAGCCTGCCATAAAATGAGGCTCCACAAGCCCTATCACGATTTTATAATCAGCCTGGACAAAGAATCTATTAAGCTTAACCTCCGCCCCTGAAACGCTTGCCATTGAAACGCTCACCGTATCAACTTCGGCATTGTGATCGATAATCCTGAATCTGCCGGCAATATCGCTGCCGAACATATAGACCCGCTCTTCTGCGGTGCTCGGCCTGTGCATGCCGGTAGCGATCAGAATGGTAATCCTTTTCCGGTCAATGCCTGCCGATTCGATTTCATTGAGCAATGCGGGCAAGAACGACCGGTATGGTATGGGCCTGGTAATATCCGATACCGCTATCACGACGCTGTTGCGGGGCCTTTGTTTTATTGAACCGGCAAGGCCTTCAGAGCAAACCGGGTTCCTGACCTCATTCAAGACAAGTTCCGATCCGTCGGCCGAGGAGATATCATAGGATGTATGATACAGCCTGCCGTTGTCCGGGAGATCGATGCCGATCAATTTTTTATCGTATTTCAATTCTGCATGCATAAAAGTAATCCTTACCAAAGATCATTATGATCCTCTTGCATTCGATGACCATGAACACCGATAAACAGAGGTTAAACCATAAATACCACCCGGCTGTCATAAAGTAAATAGGTAAACAATATGTTAACCAATTCACTTTATCATTGACATTCTTACTTTGCTTTAATTACTATTGTCCAACATAAAAAACAGGAGGGCCTTAGAGAATGAAGATCAATCACAATTATCAGAAAAGAGTCGACAGTATCCGTAAAATGATGAAGGCAGAGGGAATAGATGTCTTTCTGGGGACCAGAGGCAAGAGCATTACCTATCTTGCAGGGGCGTATGCCCCGTGGCGGAGTGTGGTGATCATGGACAAGGATGGATTTGTGGGTCTTAAAACCTGTTTCCTTGATTCCGAGCGGGTGAAAGACGAGTCATGGCTAGGTATCGTCGACGGGTGCGTGCCCATTCCCGGATATGACATGTGGGAAACCACGGTGGATTGGATAAAGAAGAACGGATATGAAAAGGCCACGATCGGCATTGAACTGGGGCAATCCGCACGCATAATGTCAGGTTTCCTCTGGGCGACTGAATTGCAGTACCTGCAGGAAAACCTGCCCAATGCCAAATTCGTGAACTCGGTAAACCTTGTCGACAAGGTCAGCTACTCGAAAGACTCTGAAGAGATCAAGCTTTTACGTCAAGCCGCGGCCATGGCCGATTCCGCACAGGAGCGCGTGAAGGAATCGCTTTATATAGGCATCCGTGAAGCTGAAATAGCCGGAATCGCCGAAAAGGAATTAAGGCGTCTCGGAAGCGAATTTCACTGGCCTGTAACGGGATCGACTGAAATCGCTTCGGGGTACAGGACCTGCTACATGCTGGGTGGCTGTACGCCTGCCAGTGAAAAGATCGTGCAGCGTGGAGAAAACCTTCTTGTCGATGTCCATCCTACATATCAGAATTATTGTTCGGACCTCTCGCACAACTATTTCATAGGCAAGCCGAGCAGCGAACAGATAAAGCTTGCCGACGCATATCTGCAGACATGCGAAACGCTCGTTTCAGCCCTCAAAGCCGGCTCGAAAATCGGCGAAGTCGCGCAGAAGGTGAACAATATACTGGATAAGAACGGATACCGCCAATATACCCTGCCCGCCTATGGCCATGCCATCGGAGTAATCGGCCATGAATGGTACCCGACCATTCTTGATAACGACGAATTCAGGGATATAGTCCTTGAAGAAAATGTCGTCGAGATCGCGGCATTGGTGATGAATGTTCCCGGTGTAGGCGGAATGAGGCTTGAATGTCCTGTTAGGATAACCCCAACCGGCGGTGAGGAGTTGTGCAAGACTCCTCTGAAAATGACAATTCTTGATATGTAACCGGACTGTTGAGCCTCTTTCATTTTTAAAATGAAAGAGGCTCAAGTTTATACGGTAGTGAAGGATTACCTGTTCCGGCAACCAAACTTTTGCAATTACTGTCGTTCAACAAGCCCGTTGAGAATCAGATTGATGCCGCCTGTGTACATTTTTTTGATCTGCTTTGCGTTGGATATGACGAATGCTTCAACGATAAACATCCTGTATATCGAATAAAGAAAGATGCTCGTCTGCTTGACATCCACATTTGAGAATTTTTTCTGGCGGATGCCTTCTTCCAGTATATTGTGTATAAGATTCAATGATCGCTGGTTAACCATTCCGAACCGGACAACGTTCGTGGAGAAGGGGAAAACCGTGGGGTCTTTTTTCAATACTTCCGTCAGAGCTTTATCCTCCATGAGGTACTCGTATCCCTTCTGGCTCATAACGGTGAATTTTCTGACGATGTCATCTTCGCGGTTGACGGCATTTACGACCTTGTCCTGCCATCTGACAAGGGCATATGTGAGCGTTTCTTCATAAAGCTCTGACTTGTCTTTTGCATATTTATATATACCGGCTTTGGTAATTCCGATCTCATTGGCTATATCTTCAATGGTAGATTTCTTGTATCCGTAACGTGCAAAAACTTCGAGGGCTTTGCAATATAGTTGTTCGGTTCTTTCTTTCTTTTTCATTTCCGTAGTTTTGCACACAATATAAAGTCTAGTCAATGCAGGTATATGCATGGCAGGAGATAGGCTTGTGCTTGGGGATATATGTTTTCCTTGATATTCCAGATAGGTATAGAGTTTCGCAGTTATGTTGCGAAACTCTATACCGTTTCAATTACCCGTGCGTGAAGAACCTGTAACCGGTCTCCTTCTTGAGCTGATCGAGCCGGGCTTGTAATGTCGGCAGTACGGCCTTTCCCGCCGAAGTGTTTATAATGTTCCTGAATTCCTTGGGGTCGTTTTTGAGATCGAAAAGCTGGTCATCCCATGTGCCCTTCTGGTAGGTGATGTACTTGTGGTCTTTTGTCCTGACCGCGGCAATGCCCGGGATCGGGATGGGGAATACCGGGAAATGCTCGTACAGGAAGGCATCTCTTCCCTGCAGGATAGGCGACTTCAGGTAGGGGACGATGCTGCGACCCTGCATGTTCGCCGGTATGGGCTCTCCTATTATATCGAGAAGAGTCGGCGCGAGGTCGATGTTTAATATCATCTGGTCCCTTCTGCCGGTCTTGCTGATGAGCTTCGGGTAGCGGATGAAGAACGGTATCCTGATCGACTCCTCATAGGCATTCCGTTTATCATATAGCCCATGCTCGCCGAAGATATGTCCGTTGTCGCCCGCGTACACTATGACCGTGTTGTCCAGCTCGCCCATCTGTTCAAGCTTCGTAAGCACACGGCCTACCTGCTCGTCCACCGACGCCACAACCCGCAGGTAGTTGCGATAGAGTCCGTCCATGGGCATTGGCGCGCCCACGAAGATGTCGTTGTTCGTTAGCGTCACCCATGTATCGGACTCAGGCGGCATGTGAAGGTCTACGCCCTTGTAGAGGTCTTTCATATGCTGAGGCGGCCGGAATCCGAAATGCACGGCCTTGTGTGAGAGGTAAAGGCAGAACGGGTTTTCCCTTTTCTTTCCGATGAAATCCAGTGCGAAATCAGTAAGATCGTTGGTGATGTATTTGCCGGGCCGAGGGGTATCGACGCCGTTTATTACGAGCGGACAGTCGTAGTATACGCCCTGGCCGCCTTCCTTTGTGATCGTGATGAATTCGTCGACGCCCTTCAGCTTGGGCAGCTTGTCGCCTGGCATGTGCCATTTGCCGATAAAAGCCGTATCATAGCCCGCTTTTTTAACGAGTTCCATGAATGTTACATTGATGTCGTTCCACATCGTATGGTTGGTGACCACGCCGTGCGTATGCGCGTACTGCCCGGTCAAAAAGCTAGCGCGCGAAGGACTGCACAAGGACGTCGTCACGAACGTGTTCGTGAAGTTCGCGCCCTCGTTGGCGATGCGGTCGAGGTTCGGGGTTTTCACCACCGGGTGGCCCATGCAGCTGAACGCGTCATAACGGTGGTCGTCGGTCAATATGAAAAGTATATTTGGTTTCCTGTCCTTGGCCAGGAGGGGAGAGGAGGCGAACGGCCCCATCATGCCCATGAGCGCGGCTGCGCCCGCCATTTTGATGGCCTTTCTCCTGGTTACGCCGCTATCGAAAAAATTCTTTATTTTATCGCTCATGATATCCTCCGGCCCTAAAGGAAAAGTTTCGTGTATGCTTCCATGTAAAGGTAATAGAATGTGTGGCCGCCGTTATAGAGCAGGACGAACGACATGATGAAGCCTATGACGAGCACCAGCACCGACTTGAACTCGAAGAGCTTAAGACTCGTGTCGCCCGTCTTTTTTCTGTAGATCATTCTGCACCATATCTCGGAAATCCCCATGCATAAGAGGGCCACGAATATGGTCCCCATGATTACCGCATGGAAGCATGCGAAGAGGACCTCGGCTGTCGAGTATATGCCGATAAAATCGCTTATCACCTTTGCGTCCCAGATGATGGGGGTGACGAGGCAGACCAGAAGCCTTTCCCTGAAGGAGGCCCCGTTGAAGAAGGCCATTGTGTTGGCTATCATGGCGCCAAGCCAGATGCTGATAAACATGAGCCCTGCTGAAAAATTGGCGAAGAACATATGAAGGGCCTGGGGTCTCCACCAGCGGCTCATGTTGTAGAGGTTTATCGAGACGATCATGAGGACAAGGACCGTCCCGGCGGGAATGATAATCCTTTTCAATACCGGCTGTTTTTCCATAAGTCACCTCCGGTGAAAAATTATCGGATAGGAAATACTAGCTTATCCCTTCTATTCATACTTTTCAATGAGGTCCGCCGCTATTACCCCGGACGCGACACAGCTCGGTACGCCGCCCCCCGGATGCGTTGATGAGCCGGTCAGGTAAAGCCCTTCTATGCACCTGGACTTTGATGATGCCCTGAACGCTGCAGAATTGGGTAGATCGTGGTGCAATGCGAACAGCGTGCCCTCAGGCGCCAGGAAACGCCTTTCGTATTCGAGCGGCGTTGCATAAAAAGCGGTGTCTACATGGTCCTTGAGGCCGGGCACGTAGTTGTCCGAGAGGTAGTTTATATACTGCTCCGTGAGCTTGGGGGCGACTTCGTCCCATGTAGTGCCTTCGAGTTTGTACGGGCCCTCGATCGTTATCTGCAGGATGTTCTTTCCGGCGGGCGCGAGCGTCGGGTCGGTGCGCGTCGTCCAGCTTATCATGCCGAACGGCTTTTCCGGATAGCGTCCCTTCATCTGATAATTCCAATAGTAGCGGTTGTATTCCTCCATCGCTATCGGGAAGAACGTATGGTGCGATAAGAGGGGCGGCGTGTAGTCGACACCCAGATACAGGACTGCGGCAGGCGGCGTATAGCTGTAGCTGTTCAGGCCGAATCTTGTCAGCCAGGGCAGGTGCTCCTCACCGACGAGTTTCTGATAGAGCGTCTTGACGTTTACGTTCGAGACGACGATGCCGGATGTTATTTCGGTGCCGTCCTCGAGCCTGACCCCTGAGGCGCGGCCGTTTCTCACGAGCACTTTTTTAACGAGCGTCTTGAGCCTTACTTCCATACCTTTTGCCTGGCCGAGGCGGGAAATAGCTTTCGGTATCGCGGCCATGCCGCCCATGCTGTAGGAAAGCCCCATCCTCTCGCCCCATATCAGCATGGCGTATATGGCCGGGCATAGCTCCGGCGGCAGGGCCATGAAAAAGGCCTGCGGCGAAAGCATGTCACGCACGCGCTCGCTCTTGAAGTATTTGCATAGGAGGTCCTGATAGCTTTTCACGAAGAGCGGCATATATTTAAGAATGGCGGGTGTCCTGGCGAACAGCTTAGCCATGTCCGAAAACGTGTTTGCGGGAGCAAGGAAAAAGCCATCCAGCGCCGCATCTACGAAGCCTTCCAGCAGCTTGCTGAATTCGCGCCAGCCTGCTACGTCTCCGGGCGCCAGTTTGCCGATCTCTTCGGCCATACCCTCCGGCGATGCCGGGTGTTTTATGACCGAACCGTCAGGCTGAGGTACGGTGTATACGGGGTCGAGCGCGACGAGCTCGACCTCTTTATTTAGAGAAGTGCCGAGGCGCTTGAAGCACTCGTCGATTACGCTCGGGAATTCGATGAGAGAGGCCCCGGTGTCGAACCGGTAGCCGTCCTTTTCAAAGGTGGAGCAGTATCCGCCTACCCACGGGCTCTGATCAAGCACCAGTGTCTTGCGCCCCTTGCTTGAAAGAATGGCGCCTGCGCTTATGCCGCCGAGTCCGGCGCCGATAACGATAACATCATAGTCAGGCATCTTGAGCCTCTAAACCATATAGCGTCCGGGGAGGTATGGGACCTGCTTTATGATGAACCTGAGCTGCAGCTTCCTGTGTTCGGGCAGCTTGCTCCAGATAAATATGCCAGTTCCGATTGCCATCAAGAGTTTTACGAACTTCATCAGTTTCTCCTTATAAGTGTTAGAGCCGCTCACACTGAATGAGCTTGTTATAAGCGATATATCCCGAGCCCACCGTCATGGGGACACCGCCGCCCGGATGTGTGCCCGAACCGCAGAGATAGAGACCTTCTATGCACTTCGATTTCGCCGACGGCCTGAAAACTGCCTGATGTGTTGCGTCCTGGTCGAAGCAATAGAGCGCCCCTTCCGGAAGCCTCAGGTTACGCTCGTAGTCCATGGGCGATGACGCCACGGCGTGGACAATGTGATCCTTCAGGCCGGGCAGCAGCTTGTCGGATATGTACTCGATGTATTCGTCGACGAAGGTCTGTTTGAAGCTGTCCCAATTGGTACCTTTGAGGCGGTAGAATGATTCAGGGATGACGTTGATGACGTGGTGGCCTTTAGGCGCAAGAGAGTCGTCCGAATGCGACGGCCAGCAGAAGAGGCCGTAGTTTTTGTTTGCAGGCAGCATCTCGCCGGTTTCGACGTGCTTGGTCCAGAAATCGTTGACCTCCTGCATGCTGACAGCGGTGAAACTGTGGTGCGCTGTCAGGGGAGGCTTGCAGTCGAGACCCACGTATATCATGCAAAGGCTCTTGCCCAGGTTGAGGCTCTTTACCCCGTTTTTCGTAAGCCAGGGCAGGTGTTCTTCGCCTATCATCTTCAGGTAGAGCATTTTAGGGTTCACGTTGGAGACGACGGCCTTTGAGGTGATTTCCGAACCGTCTTCGAGCACCACGCCGCATGCCCTTTTGTTGCGGATGACGACCTTTTTGACCGGGGAGTTCATCCTGATCTCGAGCCCGTCCTTCTGGCCGCACCTGAGCAACGCCTCGGGTATGCGTATCATACCGCCCTTCGGATACCAGATACCCCGGTGTTCGCTGTACGGAATCATGGCAAAAGGCGCTGGAACGAGAGCCGGCGCCATGCCCAGATAGAGCGACTGGTAGGCCATGGTTTTAAGTACCTTTTCACTCTTGAAATACTTCTGGATGAGGTCCTGATAGGTCGCCATGAAAGGGAGCAGATATTTGAGAAGCTTGGGGTTCTTTTTTACAAGCCTGCCCATGTCGGCAAGCGTGTCGGCGGGTTCCGTGAACATGACGTCAAGGAAGACATCCATCATGTCGCTGCAATAGTCACAAAAATCGAACCAGCGTCTGCCGTCTTCGGGAGACAGGGATGAAATTACTTTGCCGGTCGCCTCGATGGACTGCTCTATGGTTATGCGCTCTCCGTCACGGTAGAGTATCGAGAACATCGGATCGCACGGCACGAGATCGACCTCTTTGTTGAAGGCTGTCCCGAGAGTCTTGAATACGAGCTCTATGGGCTGCGTAATCTCGACAATGGAAGCCCCCACGTCATGCCTGTAACCGTTTCTCTCGAACGTTGAACAGCAGCCGCCTATATTGCCGCTTTGCTCAAGCACAAGAACCTTGAGCCCGTGATGGGAAAGAAGCGCGCTGGACGAAAGGCCTCCGAGTCCGGCGCCTATTACGATGACATCATAATCCGGCATATCTTCACCTCCTAAGGTTATTTTTAACATTATCCGGGCGGCGAAGCGCCTGGATTTCCTGCTTATGTTCAGACGCCATGCGGCGCCTCGATCTCGATATCGCTTACCGGATACGACGAGCACGGGTGGAAATACCCGTATCCGGTATCAGCGGCGCGACGGCCGTCGTTTTCCGGGTTCACGAAAACAGCTCCCCTTATAAGCCGGGTGCGGCACCATCCGCACTCGCCGGACCTGCACTGCGACGGAGGAGCGAATTTGGCGCGTTCCAGCGCCACGAGCACGGTCTCGGTTGCAAGTGCCGGGATATCCTTCCTGGATCCTTTGCAATGCACCGTGATCGTGAAAGTCTTCGAGGCGAGTTCACTCGGGTATCCGGTTATGCCTGTCACATCGGCAACCTCTCCCATTACCTCGCGGCGTATGCGTCTGGCGGGAAGGCCGAATGTTTTGAGTTCTTTCTCGAGCATACTGTACATGAGCTGAGGCCCGCATATGAAGACGGTCTTATCCTTCAGGTCGCCTGAAATGTTCCTGATACACTCTGCAGTGAGGAAACCCGTCGGCCCTTCCCAGCAGGAATCCGGCTCGCTGCAGACGACATGCACTGCGATTTTCTCAGGCGCCTTTTTCGCAAGCTCACCTAGCTCTGCCGCGAAAATAATATCGTCCGGCGACCTTGTTCCGTATATCAGTGTGAGCTTGAGGTTTTTGTTATTCTCGACAATATCTTTTATCATCGAGCGGAAAGGGGTTATGCCACTGCCGCCCGCAAGGGCCAGGATGTCGGCGGAATCGCGAAGCCGCTCATGGTAGAAGAATCCGCTGGGTGAGGACGCCGTAAGCCTGGTCCCTTCCTTCCAGCTTGAGAAGGCGTATCCGGTAAGGAACCCGCCCTCCTTCTTTCTGAGCGTTATCTCATAAAAGCCTGCGAGCGTATCGTTCGGCGACGACGATATGGTGTAGGGCCTGGTTATGCTCGTACCGTCAACAGATGTCTTTATGCTCAGATACTGCCCTGCCCTGAAGAAAGGCAGAGCCTTTTTCGTACTGTCGGCAGATACCAGCCTGAAGGTTTTCGTCGAAGGGGTCTCATCAGTCACCTTTGCGACGGCAAGGTCGAGCGTAAGAGGATGAAGAGCCTGCGCCAGCGCGTTCACCGGGTCGGCCGTGATAGGCGTGGGTGCACCCTGCATTATGTGCCTTTTGCGGTCTTTCGCGAGGTTCTTGAATCTTATCATATCCAGGAGTCCGAATTTTACGCTGAACTTCATACCTCAACCCCCATTTCCTTTAGCGTCAGAAGGGCGGTGGTCTGGCCGGAGAGCAGCGAACTGCTGTAGCCCAGAGCCCTGAAGGAGAAGCCGCCCGCGAAATAAAGCCCGTCTATGTACTTTTCATCCTGGATGGAGAGCATGCGCGGGATCACCGAGTCCCAGGGCTCCATTTCATAACCGTATATGATGCCGTTGTACGTGCCCGTGTAGCGCGCATATGTCTCGGGCGTGGATATCTCGATCTCCTCGATGTGCCTGCGGATCGAGAGCTTCGTCCCCCGCTCGAACTGTGTGATGAGCTCGTCGGCCATTTTTGTCTTGGTCTCGAAATAATCTTCGGGTCTTACGTTCGCCCATGCCTCGGGCCGCATGAGGCATGTCATGGAAAGAATAGTCGTGCCCGGCGGCGAACATTCGGGAAGCGCCAGGTTGAGGCATGTCGTCGCCTGGATGATCGGGGCTTCAGGCTTGTAGAATGATTCATAGAGCTTTTCAGTATCAGCGTGAGGACCGACGACATATCCGTACGTTGTAAGCCCGAGCTCTTCCGGCGGTGCGTCGAGACCCATATAAACGACGAAGACGCCCACACCGTGTTTGCGGGCGTTTATGTATTTGTAGGCAATCTCAGGCACCTCGTTTTTTGGCCAGACAAGCTTGTTGTAGGCTAGCGTCGGCGAGGCGTTGCAGATGACGTGATGTGCGGTTATGGTCTCGCCTTCTGAGGTTTCCACACCCGTGACCCTGCCGTTCTTAACCAGTATTTTCTCGACCTTGGTATTGAATCTGAACTCCGCGCCCAGCTCTTCGGCTCTTGCCTGAAGTGCCGCCATGAGTTCGTGCGAGCGGTTCTTCGGCAGATAGCCGCCCATGGTCATGTACTTGTATAAAAACGCCGCCCATATGGTGAAATTGAGCCTGCTCATAGGCGGCCCGAAGTTGAGCCAGTACGGGTAGAGAAGATTTTTGGCGCGCCTGGAGAAATTGAACTTTTTTGTGACCTCTTCAGCAGAATATGCCCCGGTCTTGAGGAAGTTTGCATATTTCGTCCTCAAGAGCTTTTTATCCGGATTGCCTTTGGATTCCGCAAGGTAGTTAAGTGCATCCAGAACTTCCTTGCAGAGCGTAAAGTAACGGGTCATTTCCTCCCTGCTGCCCGGGGCCTCGCGCTCGACAGCCTCTATATATTCATACACGCCGGGTGGCAGGATGACGTCTATGTCCTCCTCTTCGAGTATGAAGCGGTAGGCATCGGGTACCGGGTGAAGCTCCAGCTTGAGTCCGATGTCGTCGAGGAACTTACGGACGTTTCCGCTGTTTTCTTTCGAGCCGTAGTCGCACAGGATGTGCAGCGATGTCTCGAACTCGAACCTGCCTCTTACGAAACTGCTCCCGAACCCGCCAGGCAGGTTGTGCTGTTCAAGGCAGAGCACTTTGGCACAGTGCTTGGCCAGCTTGGCGGATGCGCCAAGGCCGCCGTTGCCTGCGCCGATAACTATTACATCATAATCAGGCATTTTATCCTCCGTCAGGCCGCCGGTATTTCTCAGCAGCCGGTTTTGTCTGCAGAAGAGTCGGTATGTGCAAAGCCCTTTCTGCCCGTAAAATTCTTCACGCCTTCACCGAAGCCCAGGGCCATGAGCATCTTGTCCCATATGAAATTGGGGACAACGCCGCGCATCATCCATGAGGCATATGCGATCTTGGGCCTGCACACGACCGTGATCTCTCTTTTGAGCGCATCGTTTACGATGGCCTCAGCGATCACATCATGGTCTTTAATTGGCGGGAACATGAGCTTTCCCAGGAAATTGGTGGAGTATCCTTCGAACATGCCCTTGGCGATGTTTATGGGATGCACCGATGAGAACTTTACGCCCGTTTTGCCCGCGGACAGCGCCTCGACGCGAAGGCATTCGGTAAGCATGTGGACGGCCGCCTTTGAAGCGCAGTAGGCGGTGAGGCCGGGCGAGTTAACGAATCCGGCGCTGGAAGAGATGTTTACTATGTGGCCGGAATTCCGCTCTATCATCTCCGGCAGGATGGCATGGATGGTGTAGAAGATGGCGTTCACGTTTACGTCGAACTGCCTGACGGCCTCCTCGACCGGTCGCTCCCAGAAGTTACCCCATCGGACATAGCCTGCATTGTTGATGAGTATGTCTATACGGCCCATGTCTTGTCCGGCCTGAACAGCAAGCTCTTCCACCCGATTCTTGTCCGAGACATCGCATTTGTAAGTAAAGACTGTCCCGTTCATGGCTTCGAGTTCACATTTTGCCTGAGCCATGCACTCTTCGCTCATATCCCAGATGGTTACAGCCACACCTTCCCTGACAAGTCTCTTACATGTGGCTAATCCTATCCCGAGCGCTCCGCCCGTTACAATCGCCTTTTTCCCTCGAAGGTCTCTCATATAAATCTCCTTGATCGAAATGTTTCCATATCCCGGATGCATGCTCCGAACGGAAAACAGTTTCAGAGGCTACGCCTTAATATCAAAAGGGTTTCGTATTTAGAATTTGAGAAACTGTAATAAACCGTTCGTCAATTACAGGATCAGAATACCGGAAAATATGCCGAATGCATTATCAAATGGTTTCGTCTGGATACAGATGGAATAGAAAAAGTGTCTTATTCAGTTGCTTCGGGCTGTTTTATCGGCCTTGCCGGATAGCCCCTTTTTCCTGTAGCCGCCCGGAGATTCGCCTGTGGCCTTGTGAAAGGCATTGTAGAACGATGAAATGGAATTGAACCCCGCTTTCTGGGCGATGTATGACACTTTATCGTCTGGCTGTTCGATCAGAAGGCGTTTGGCCTCGTTTATACGGAACTCGTTTACATACTCGTAAAAACTTTTGTTCATTTTCGCGTTAAGAATTTCAGAAAGCTGCTGAGGCAAGATCGAAAGTTTTTCCGAAAGTTTCGGAAGAGTTAGGCCGTCATCGGCAAATATATGGTCTTCCTCCATCAGGCGCTGCATGTCCTTGAAGATACGGTCCAGATCGAGCCCCTGTATCCGTGAGAAGGCGTATCTGGTTTTTTCGGTCTCAATCTTAATGAGCCTTATGTATTCGGGGTATCTCATCATACTGATAAGAAAGATTATTGGAACGAGAGACGCCATCCACATGCTGGCCGGCTGCATCCTTCCATAGAAAAACTGTTCGGAGGAGGCCGTGCCTATGGCGACAATCGAATAGGTGACCTGGAAGAAAACGACCTTGGTCGAGAAATTTGTTACGCTGCTGAAAAAGAGCAGCCTGTAACGAAAGATTATATAACCGAGATATACGAGAGGAAGACACAGCGAAATGAAAAGCAGAATGGAGAATAGTCCGGCTTCCGGATTTCCTGTAGGCCCTGTCAGGATATCGAGCACCGCGACGTTCAGATTCATGCCCCTGAATGATGTATTCAGCAATGCGAAAAATACAATAATGCCAGGAAGAAGATGAAGAAGGTTTTTCTTATTGAACCTGAATTCCGGATCGATGATTATGCAGAAATAGAAATAGAAGAGCGGCGCTCTGATGAAAGTGAGTGCGAGATGTAAATCGATGAGAAAGGACGAACTCCAGGCAGTTCCTTCAACAGCTATCCACAATCCGAGGCTGAAAAAAAACAGTGCTGAGAAATACTGGTCAACGGTCTTGTTGCGTATCGCCATCTGTCCCAGTGCCAGAATAAGGAATAGCCATGCACTGAAAAGATATATTGTCGACTGGCTGAACACTCAGGCCCTTTCCTTTTCAATTTCTTATTATTTTCGCGGTCTTTTTATCAGCCCCTGTATCTCGCTCATGAACTCGTTGACGTCTTTGAAGTCTCGGTATACCGATGCGAACCGGACATAGGCGACGGGGTCCAGGCTGTGAAGCTTGTCCATAATACGCTCGCCTACAAAAGACCTCGGTACTTCCTTTTCGCCCCTGGCCTGTATTTCCTGGACAATGGAATCTTTTATCGCGTCGACCTCATCAGTAGGGACAGGCCTTTTTTCGCAGGCCTTTCTCAGGCCGGAGAGGATTTTTTCAGGATTGAGCGTTTCCCTTGAGCCGTCTTTCTTGACAATGACCGGAATGAATTCCTCTATCTGCTCGTAGGTTGTGAACCTGTGGCCGCAGTGTGTACATTCCCTGCGCCTGCGGATGGCCGAACCGTCCCGGCTTGGCCTTGATTCTATAACCTTGTCTTCAACCCCGGAGCAACTGGGGCATCGCATTTAAAGCTCCTGATAAATCGGGAACTTTGAGGTCAGCTCGCCAACCTCCCTCCTTACTTCTTCGATCACATCGGTTTTCCCTTTGGCGTTTAAAATGCGTGCGATCATACCGGCTATATTCCTGACTTCGGTTTCTTTCATGCCTCTCGTCGTTACCGCAGGTGTCCCTATACGGATGCCTGATGTGACGAACGGGCTTCTGGTCTCGTTCGGAACAGTATTTTTGTTCACCGTAATCCATGCATCATCAAGCCATATCTGCCCGTCCTTGCCGGTAACATCGGTCTCAGTTAGGTCCATAAGCATCAGGTGATTGTCCGTTCCGCCCGAAACGAGTTTGAATCCGAGTTTTATGAATTCATCCGCCATGGCGGCAGCATTCTTTACCACCTGGCCCTGATAAGTCTTGAATTCAGGCTGCATGGCCTCTTTAAGTGCAACGGCCTTGGCTGCTATCACATGCATCAGCGGTCCGCCCTGCATGCCCGGGAATACGCTTGAATTGAGCTTTTTGCCCATCTCTTCCCTGCACAGTATCATGCCGCCCCTGGGGCCGCGCAGAGTCTTGTGTGTTGTCGTTGTTACGAAATCGGCATATGGCACCGGGTTTGGATGGAATCCTGTCGCCACAAGGCCGGCAATGTGAGCCATGTCGACCATGAAGTATGCGCCCACTTCATCCGCTATATCGCGGAACAGCTTATAGTCGATTATCCTGGGATAGGCGCTGGCTCCTGCTATTATAAGCTTCGGATTATGCTTCTTCGCAAGGTCCCTTACCTCGTCATAATCAATTCTGTGATTGTCCTTCCTGACCCCGTAAGGCACGACGTTGTAAAGCTTTCCGGAGAAATTGACCGGGGAACCCATTGAAAGATGGCCGCCCTCGGAAAGGTTCATCCCGAGATAGGTATCTCCATGTTCCAGGATGGTGAAATATACGGCCATGTTGGCCTGGCTGCCGGAATGCGGCTGTACGTTTGCGAACTCGGCACCGAAGAGCTTTTTGGCCCTGTCTATTGCAAGGTCCTCGGCCACATCGACATATTCACATCCGCCGTAGTAACGCTTTGCGGGATACCCTTCGGCGTATTTGTTTGTCATCACACAGCCCTGTGCTTCAAGTACTGACTCGCTGACTATATTTTCCGAAGCTATCAGTTCAAGCTTGTTTCGCTGTCTTGTGAGCTCTTCTTGAATTGCAAAAAACACTTCCGGGTCGGTCTGCATAAGATTTCTCATTGTCTAGCTCCCTAATGTTTTATTTATTTCAGCAGCCCTGAATTCGATTTTTTCAAGCCTGCCATGATGGCGTCCTCCTGAGAAGGGTGTTTCAAGCCATATTCCAATTATGTCTTCGGCCACTCCGGCTCCGATTACCCTGGCGCCCATGACAAGGCAGTTCGAATCATTATGCTCACGTGACATCCGGGCGGTATAGGCGTCATGGCAAAGTGCAGCGCGTATGCCGAATACCCTGTTTGCCGCTATCGACATGCCGATTCCTGTCCCGCATACCAGAATGATCCTGTCGACGGTCCCGTCTTTTAAAGCCTGGATGGCCTTCGCCGCATAGTCGGGATAATCAACCGATTCGGCAGAGTCGGTTCCGAGGTCGACTATTTCGCATTTTGCCTCTCTCAAGGCTTTCTTTACGGTGTCCTTCAGGGTTATGCCGCCGTGGTCGCAAGCAATGGCAATTCTCATGGAATTTCTCCTATTCGCCTTTTTCTATGACAAGGCATGCATTCTGTCCGCCAAAGCCGAATGCGTTGTTCATGCAGTATTTTGTATCAGTAGGAACGGCAGCACCCGGGATATAATCAAGGTCGCACTCCGGATCGTGTGTATCGAGGTTAATCGTCGGAGGCAGAAGGGAATTGTTAAGTGCCATAATGCTTATGGCCGTTTCCAGAGCTGCCGCCCCGCCAATAAGGTGACCGGTCATGGATTTTGTAGAACTGATCTTTAATTTATATGCATGCGGGCCGAACGCCTTTTTTATGGCAACGGTTTCCGCCTTGTCGTTTAAATGAGTAGATGTGCCGTGGGCATTTATATAGCCGATCTCGTCTGGTTGCAGACCTGATTCCTTCAAGGCCTGCTGCATTGCATAAACAACAGCAGGGCTGTCCGGGTCGGGAGCAACGATATGATAGGCATCAAGGGTCATGCCGATTCCGAGAAGATAACCCAGAATTTTTGCACCTCTTTTCCTTGCGGCGGTTTCCTTTTCCAGGACAAAAACCGCACCACCTTCGCTCATTACAAAGCCGTCCCTGTTTTTGTCAAAAGGACGTGACGCTCCTTGCGGGTCACTGTTTCTTGTGGAAAGTGCCCTCATTGCACCGAATCCTGAAATTATGAACCTTGTCACACAGGCCTCTACACCGCCCACTATCATGCAGTCGGCGTCTCCAGCCTGGATAAGCCTTGCGGCAAGGCCGAGAGCGTGCGCACCGGTTGCACAAGCCGATGCTACGGACATACCCGGTCCTTTTGCCCCTGTCAGGATGGAAAGGTAGCCGGTTGCCATGTTAGGAATATACATAGGTACCGACAGAGGAGACATCCTTTTGGGCCCCCGCTCTCTGAATACCGTGTTCTGCTCCTCATACGTGAAAACCCCGCCGGCACCCGTGCCGATGATCACACCTGTCCTGAATTCAGGATAAGTGTCTTTTGTAATACCTGCCTGGTTTACCGCATCGAGGCCTGCCGTAACTCCCATCTGGGCATAACGGTCAAGCCTTCCTGAATCTTTGTTGCCCAGGTATTTTGAAGGATCGAAGCTGAGCGCCAGCCCCCCGAAATTTGTTTGAAGCCCATCAAGGAATTCAATTTTAGCTATACCAGATCTGCCTGATGAAACGCCGTTCCAGAGCTCCCCGGCGCTGCATCCAAGGGGTGAAACAACCCCCATCCCCGTAAAAACAATGCGGTCCATTTAAAGAGATTTTTACTTTTGTGCCAGTTTGTCCTGGACGTATTTTATTGCATCCTTGACAAATTTGATGTTTTCCGCTGCATCGTCAGGAATTTCAATTCCGAATTCATCCTCTACTGCCATTATAAGCTCGACAAGATCCAATGAATCAGCACCAAGATCATCGGCAAAAGACATTTCGGGTGTAATCTCCGAAGCATTCCGGTCAAGCTGCTCTGCAATCAGTTCTATGATACGTTTTTGTACATCTGCCATTTATTACCTCCCCTGAGGAATTTTGAGGTTTTTTTTCTTATGTCGCAAGCTTTAAATTGTGCAAACAACTTGTATCATATAACAGGATTGGTGAGAAGAGTTTAGAGTATGTTATTGCTTAACTGTTAATATTTCGCATCTGATCCCGGGAACGATTTTTTTTATCAAAGCTGAAAGCACGGATTTGGGACCTATTTCGATAAAGGTGTCTATTCCTTTTGATACTGCATATTCAACTGATTGAGCCCATCTTACCGGGCTTATAAGCTGCCTTCTCAAAAGGTTTTTTATCTGTGCAGGGTCGGTTTCGGTGCTTGCCGTGGTATTGAAAACAATATCACAGACAGGTTTGCTGATTTTAATACCGTTCAGGTATTCCAAGAGTTTTTCACTCGCATCGTTCATCAAAGGACAGTGTGATGCCACGCTAACACTTAAAGGGATCACCCTTGCTTTCTTTTCCTTCAACAACAGCACGGCCTTTTCAATTCCTTCTTTTGTCCCTGATATGACTATCTGGCCTGCCCCGTTTATGTTTGCCATATAAACATCCCCAAGAGGGGAAATGGTCTCTGAAAGAGCAGTCTCGGTAATTCCCATGACAGCGGCCATTGAACCTGACGGTGAGGCCTGCATGAATTCTCCCCGTTTCTTTACCAGGGCGATTGCATCCGTAAGCGTAAGCGCCCCTGATGCAACAAGCGCTGTATATTCGCCCAGGCTGTGTCCCATCACTATGGCGGGTGAATCAAATCCGGATATTTTCCACAGCGCAATGCTGACTGAGAGTACCGCAGGCTGTGCATTCATTGTAAGATTGAGCTCTTCCTCCGGACCCTCGGCCATCAGTTTTCCGAGTGCATCGGGTATATCGGCAAGATCAAGACCCCCGGTCATGCCTTTAAATTGTGTTCCCTGACCGGGAAAGACTATGCAGTACGGCATTACTTTTTGTCTTTTTCTTTTTCTTCTTTTGGTTTTACGATTTCCTTGCCTTTATAATAGCCGCAGCTCGGGCATACCCTGTGGGGTGGTTTGGGCTCATTGCAATTCGGACAGAATGATATTGCCGGCAGAATCGCATGATCGTTCGCCCTCTTTTTATCTCTTCTTGTTGTAGAATGTCTTCTCTTTGGTACAGGCATATTACTCCCTCCTGAGTTTTGTCTTTAATATGGTTAATTTTTCCAGCCTTGGGTCCGGTTTTTTTTCACAGGAGCACAAACCTTCGTTAAGGTTAACACCGCATTCAGGGCATAGTCCTTTGCATCCGACCCTGCATTCATACCTTATCGGCATCGACAGCACCATCTCTGAAAGTATAAAAGCTCCCAGGCAGATATCCTTTCTGTAATATCCGATTTCCTGGCTCTGCCTTAATGCCTCGAGGTCTCCCTGCATATCATCATGTGCCGGCAAATAGTCTGTGACAAGGGTTATATCTATCGGATATTTCATGCTTCCAAGACAGATGGAGCACAGGGTCTCTATCTCTGATTTTATATTTATTTCCGCATGGATCATGTCGCCTTCTCTTGTGAGGATATAATGGATATCCAGAGCTTTGAGAGGACTGATATCATCATTCAGCAGAATCTCCCCCAGGATTTCAGGTTTGAATGACAGAGTGTTTTCATACCCTGAGTCCCCGATGCTGTCGACAGGTATCTTTATGTCTTCTATTTTCTTTATGCTTGCCATAAGTGTAGCACATGCTACTATTTCATTGACTTTTCTTTGTCAAGCAAATCCCCTTGCCGTTTTAATCCGGAATACCGGTCAAAAATCCAGGCAGAATAAAAAATTATAATATTTTTTAACAATATAAAAAAGTTCTCCGATAAGGATTAAATGGAAAGTAATAAAATTTTGTCAATAACGGGGTAATAATGGCGGAAATGTTGAAGAACAGTGATCCTTTTCAACCGGGGGTGTTTAACTTAAAGATCATGGGTAATAACGAAGATGTATTTCTCGAAAGTATTTTAGGGCATCTCAGAGATGTTATTCTCGTGATAAAAAAAGATATGAGCATTGCATGGGCAAGCCCGTCAATATTCAGCGAATGGGGGTATGAAAGCAGCAAACTGACTGGCATGGATGTAAGCATGATACTGAATCCCTATGCTGCCAGGACCTTCATGAAGGCATTTGATGAAGTGGTTTCAGTTAATACTACTCCCTCCTCAATCGAAATGCCTCTTGAACTCTCGGTGACTGCCAGGGACGGCTCGACCCTTTGGGTTGAAGCAAGGTGCAGCTTTATCAGCAATTTTAACGGCGCGGGCAGCGCCATAGTCTGCTGCTGCAGGGATACATCACTGAGAAAACTGATCGACGACACGATGCAGGAAAACATCAGCCTGCTTCAGATACTCATAGATTCCATACCGGATGCAATTTTCATAACAGACAAGAACGGATACATTGAAGGGGTAAACAGATCTTTTGAGGATGCCATAGGACAGCCCGGGGCAACGCTGACCGGCAAAACTCTCAAGGATATGGACAATTCGTCATCCAATGAACTTATCAGCTGGCTCAATACAATCCTGGCAAGCCTTGAAGGCAGCGTAAAGATACCTCTCGATCAGGTAATGTATGCCGATGGAGGAGTAAGGGATATCGTGTTTAACATGATCCCGTATCTAAGCACCTCAGGGGAATGTCTGGGTACAATAGGCATAATATATGACGTTACGGAAAGGAAACGCCTGGAAACTTCCCTCAGAAAAGAAACAAATGAACTCAAAATGGCCCGGGAGGAACTTTCAAAGAAGAATGCCGAACTTGAGGCTGCGTATTCGGAGCTGAAAGAAACTCAGGCCCAGATTCTGCAGCAGGAAAAGATGGCATCCATAGGTCAGCTCGCTGCCGGGGTCGCACATGAAATCAACAATCCGATGGGTTTCATTTCCAGCAACCTCAGTTCGCTCTCAAAGTATGTGGATAAGCTTTCTGATTTTATGACTACTCAAGCCGAACTTGCCGGTTCAAGCGCAGACAGCGAGCTGAAGACAGTACTGGAGGAAAAAAGAAAGAGATTAAAGATAGACTTCATACAGAATGATATCAAAGACCTTATCATTGAATCTATAGATGGAGCCGAAAGGGTTAAAAAGATAGTTCAGGATCTGAAGACATTTTCAAGAAACGATCAGCTTGAATACAAGGAGTCGGATATTAACGAATGTATGGAAAGCACAATCAACATTGTCTGGAATGAGCTCAAATATAAGGCGACCGTTATAAAGGAATACGGTGACATTCCCTTCGTGAAATGTTTCCCTCAACAGATTAACCAGGTGTTCATGAATATCCTGGTCAATGCCGTTCACGCTATTGAAACAGCCGGAGAGATACTGGTGAAAACATGGGATGAAAACGGATGGGTATATGCCATGGTATCCGACAACGGACATGGGATTCCACCGGAAAATATGAAGAAAATATTCGAGCCTTTTTTCACTACGAAAGAGGTCGGAAAGGGTACAGGTCTTGGATTGAGTATTACATATGACATAGTCAGGAAACATGGTGGTGATATATCTGTAAAAAGTGATCTGGGCAAGGGGACCACATTCACTGTCCGCCTGCCGATAGCCGGGGTGAATTTAGATGAATAGAAAGATCAGAGTTCTTTTTGTAGATGATGAGCAGCCTATACTCAATACTTTAAAGCGCCTGTTCATGGATTGCGGATTCGATATACTGACAGCCGAATCCGGTGAAGAAGGGTTGGAGAAATTAGAAAAAGACCCGCCCATACATATAGTCGTTTCCGATTACAGAATGCCGGGAATGAACGGTGTAGAATTTTTAAAGATAGTCAGTACGCAATGGCCGGAAACCATAAGGATAGTACTTTCAGGCTATGCGGATACCGCAAATGTTGTAGCTGCAATCAATGACGGTCAGATATTCAAATTCATACCCAAGCCATGGAATGATGAGGACTTTAAAAGTGTTGTCATTGATGCGGCTGAAAAATATCATATCCAGGAACACAACATGGTAACGCTCAGCGCGTGGAAGCTGATAGAATCCCTGCCCCTTATTATGCTCAGGTTTGATAGTGAGGGGAATATTGTATGGATGAACATCAGAGCAGGGGAGGTGCTTGGAGAAGAGACTCACCGAAGAAATATTGCCGAGGTGCTGCCGGAGGTTGCATCGGTCGTATCCAATGCAAGGGAAACGGGTGAAGCAACCGAACTTGTACTGGTGAGAGGCAGACGCTATCAGGCCGATGCCGCAATGCTTGTCAAGGACGGGAACAGGGAAGGCTGCGTCCTGGTTTTAGATGACAGAGAGTGAATATGTCCGATAAAGTCCTTATCATAGATGATGATCTAGCGGTCCTTCATACCATTGAAAGGATACTCACCGATCTGGGGATAGAAGTCATATTGTCCACAAGTCCGGTTAAGGCGCTTTCCATCATAAAAGAACATGAAATAGCTGTTGTTGTATCGGATTTTATAATGCCTGAAATGAACGGCATCGAACTGTTCTCAAGGCTTAAAAACATTGCCCCGGACATCAAGCGCATTCTGTTAACCGGCCATGGTGATTTAAAGACTGCCATATCGGCTATTAACGAATGCGATGTCTTCAGGTTCATACCAAAACCCTGGAAAGATAAACTGCTGATCGAATCGATAAGTGACGCCATAAATGAATACAGGATTGTAAAATCGATGCGGCGTTCTGATGAGAGCATGCTTTTATCGCTTGCCCAGACCGTTGAACTGAAGGACCCCTACACAAGGGGACATTGTGACAGGGTTGCGGATGTAGCGCTCTTAATTGCGGAACGGCTTGGTTTACCTGCTGATACAAAGAAATATATCATGCACGGAAGCTGGCTTCATGACTGCGGCAAGATTGGAGTGCCCGAGTCGATATTGAATAAAGAAGGCCCCCTTTCAGCAGAGGAGATGGATATTATTAAAAAACACCCGGTATGGGGGGCGCATGTCGCTACTCTCGCACAGTGTCCGGAAACGGTTATCAATATTATAAATTATCATCACGAACGCTATGACGGGATGGGCTATCCTGAAGGCAGACACGGGACTGATATCCCCATTGAAGCCAGGATTGTTGCAACGGCCGATATTTTTGATGCCCTGTCATCCGACAGACCCTACAGAAAGGCGTTTTCAGTTGAAAAGACGCTCGTCATACTAGAAGGTATGAGGAATAAGGAACTTGATCCGTTCCTTCTGGATATTTTTTTCTCAACAATAAATCAAAAGGAGTGACAAATGGATGGATGCGAAGAAAGAATACCATCCAGGGTTTTGATCGTAGACGATGAGGAAAACATAATACGGTCCCTTACCAGGCTCATCATAAACAATGACATTGATGTCCTTAGCGCATCATCTGCTGAAGATGCCATAAGGCTTCTTGAAGAAAACGATGACATTTCTCTGATCATTTCGGATCAGAGAATGCCGCATACCACAGGTACAGATTTCCTGGAACAGGCGCGCAGGATCAGGCCTCTCGCAACAAGGATACTGTTGACGGGGTATTCCGACATAAAGGCCGCAGTCGATGCGATCAATAAGGGTGGGGCATACCGTTATCTGACCAAGCCTTGGCGGGATGAGGAGATTCTCCAGGCCGTACAGGAGGCCGCATATAAATATGAATTGATACAGAAGAACAAAAAACTCTCTGCGATCATCAAGACAAAAAATGAGGAACTGAAGGAATGGAACACAAAGCTTGAGGCAAGGGTAAAAGAACAGACATTTGAGCTTCAGAATCAGAACGAGGCTCTTAAAGGCCTGAATCTGAGGCTCTCCGGGAATTTCAGAAGGACGATCGCCGCCCTTTCAGCTCTGATTGAATTGAGAGACAGGAATGTAAAGAACCATTCAGGAAATGTGGCTCAACTTGCAGAGAAGGTAGCGGCTACAATGGGATTTTCTGAGGAGGAGACCGAAAAAATAGCTGTTGCAGCCCTTCTTCATGACATAGGCAAAATCGGCATGCAGGACTACCTGCTCAGTAAAAACGTCTCGGAACTCTCTGAAGAAGAATTTGGCGAATACAGCCTGCACCCGGTCAGAGGACAGGCCGCCATAGATTACATTGACGATATGCAGGAAATAGGGATCCTGATAAGGCACCATCATGAGAATTTTGACGGAAGCGGTTTTCCCGACCACATGAAAGGAAACGATATACCTGTCGGTTCAAGGATAATCGCTATTGCAGACTTTATTGACCGTAACCTTGAAAAATATATGAGTGATGTCGCACTGGATATGACTTTGCGCGACCTCAGCGACAAGCTGGGTAAGCATTTCGATCCGAGGTTATATTCACATTTTTCACGCCTCGCCGCACAGGTCTGCTCCCGAACATCAGTCGATGCTGATAAATCGGAGCGCGAACTGCCCCCGAATGAGCTTAAAGAGGGTATGGTGGTTTCCCGTGATGTAAAAAGCGGAACCGGTATACTGCTTCTGAGCAAAAATATTGCGCTTAATACAATGAATATCAAGGCGATCAAACGATACTATACAATCGACCCGCCCCAGCGCGGGATATTCATATGGACAAGGTAGACTATAATGATTGAATATGACGAGCTGGACAGGAGGATGGTATTAAAGCTGGTCTATTACGGCCCGGCCCTGTCTGGAAAGACCACAAATCTGCTCAAACTTCATGACCTTCTTTCATCTGAAGGCCGCGGAGACCTGATGGTGCTGGACACAAAGGACGACCGCACCATATTTTTTGACCTGCTGCCCTTTTTCCTTGTTGCGCCAAGCGGCCTCAAGATCAAGCTGAAGGTCTATACCGTGCCCGGACAGGTCAAGCATGATGCAACAAGGAAAGCGGTGCTTCAAAGATGTGACGGGGTTGCTTTCATTGCTGAATCGCAACCGGCCGAAGAATCGAACAACTCATCAAGCTTTGAAAATCTTGAGACAAACCTGTCAATAGTGGGGCTCGATATCGATACGATCCCGCTGGTCGTACAGTTCAACAAAAGGGACCTTCCTGGAATAATTTCCGAAAATGACATAAAGCGCATATGGGAACCCACGGGCATTTCCATATTCATGGCATCTGCTCTGAATGGCCCGGGAGTCGTTGAGACATACAAAGCGCTCCTTGATAAAACATACGATTATGTTGATTCAAGATATTATCTGGGCAGTGAGCACGGTCTTACCAAAGAAGATTTTATAAGCAGGCTTACTAAAGTGGAGGCGTCCTGACGTGGCGGCAAATGACAGCAGGGATCATCTTTCTTTTGTAGTAGGAGAGGAAAGGCGTATTAAGGACATCATCAATAAAGCGGAAGTTCTGCCCATGCTCGAAGGTGCAGTTAAAGCCGGAGCAAGTCAGGCCCTTATAAGGGATGATAACGGAGATATCCTGTGGTCTTTCGGAGATACCGGGGGTGCGCTTATAGAAAACCTCAATATAACCCTTGAGGGTGAGCCCGTTGCAAAGCTCGAGATTCATGCCATTAACGGTACGGACATTAAAGGTATTGCAAAGCTGCTGCACCATTCCATTAACACGCTTATTAAAAACAACCTGAAACGGATGCTAACATCCGAGATTCATACGACAATTATCAACCACTCTTATGACGAGCTTCTGCATATCAACAAGGAACTGTCAGCCTCGGAACAAAAATACAGAGAACTGGCTGAAAACCTTGAAATAAAAGTCAAGGAAAGGACCGAAGAGCTCAAACAGGCTCACACGATCATGCTTCAGCAGGAAAAGATGGCATCCATAGGTTCACTTGCTGCGGGGGTTGCTCATGAGATAAACAATCCCATGGGATTCATATCAAGCAATTTGAGAACCCTGTCCAAATATTTCTCCAAGGCAAAAGAAATGCTAAGCCACTACAAAAGCGCCGTCTCTTCAGTCCCTGAACTAGAAGAAGCAACCCGGGAGAAGTGGCGGCAGCTCAAACTCGATTTTGTTTTTGAGGACTCCATGAACCTTATCGACGAAAGCTTAAATGGAGCCGAAAGAATTACCGTCATCGTGAAAAATCTAAGGGCTGTATCTCATATTGATGATTCAGAAACAGGGATAATGGATATTAATTCCGAAATTGACAGTATCATCTGTCTTCTGGCTCATGAGACACCTTTCGGCACAAAATTCATAAGGAATTATTCGGTAATCCCTGGCTTTCAGTGCAGGCTGGGCCTTTTATCACAGGCTTTTCTGAATGTATTGCTCAATGCACTGCAGTGCAGGCAGGATGGCCTTACGGTGACAATTACTACAAGTTCGGACGAGGAATCTATTTATATAACAATTGCCGATAACGGTCCCGGAATTCCAATGGAAATCAAAGACCGGATATTCGAACCGTTCTTCACTACTAAAGAAGTCGGCAAGGGGCAGGGGCTGGGATTAACTACTGCATACGATTCCATTACAGCGCATAACGGGACAATTGAAACAGAGAATAGAAACGGTGCAGTTTTTTTAATAAAACTACCGATAAGGAAATAACATGGCTAAATATTCAAAGCTTTTTAAACAGGAACTTCCTGATCAGCTGGATAATCAGGAAGAGCTTCAGTCTGAGACAGAGACAATCGACAGGTTCACCCTGCTCTTTGTCGATGATGAAGAGAATGTTCTCAAGGCCTTAAAAAGGGTTTTCCTGGAGGAGAACTATAACCTCCTTGTTGCCGCTAATGCTGAACAGGCCCTTGATTTGATAGAGAGGGAAAGCATTCAGCTTGTAATTTCTGACTTCAAGATGCCAGGCATGAACGGAGTAGAGCTTCTAAGAGAAATAAAAAAGAGAAAACCGGGAATACTCAGAATAATGCTGACAGGACATGCAGACGTACAGGCGGTGATGGGGGCCGTTAACGAGGGAGCCGTATACAAGTTTATAACAAAGCCCTGGAATGATGAAGATCTGCGCCTGTCGGTAAGCCTTGCCCTTCAGCAGTATGTTCTTTTAAAAGAGAACAAGGTTTTAAAGGAAATCACAAAAAAACAGCAGCTGAAAATAAAGAACTTCTCTGCCCTGTATGATAAGGAGAGGAAAGCGCTTGGCAATATTCTGATCAAACTGGGCATTTTAAAGCCGGAAGATCTTGTAAAGGCGCAGAAGGACAAACAGGAAGACGAGTTTATAACAGAAACGATCGTAAGACTGGGCTTCGCATCCGATTCAAAAATAATCAAGGCACTGCAGGCCCATCTGAATATAGAATTCATCGACATCAATGAAACGCATATAAATCCCGGTATAGTGCGTTCTCTGCCTAAGGATTTCTGTGAAAGAAACAGGCTTCTGCCTATCAGTCTTGAGGGCAGCAACCTGACTGTGGCAATGGCTGACCCGTCCGATATTTTCCTGAGGGACAACATAGAATACCTTACAGGCTTGAGGGTTTATCCGCTGATTTCCGGTAGTGCAGATATTTTAAATGCAATCAGGCAGTCTTATGGGGAGAAGGAAAACGGCCAGTATGATGATGTCGATCTTGTAAGCGGCATCGAGCCGATGGATGAGATCGATATTGTCATTGACGACGAAGACGAAAACCTCAATGTTCAGGAACTCCTGAACTCTTCCGAAGTTCCGCCGATTATACGTGTTGTCAACGCAATCATATCGGAGGCGATCAGATACAAGGCAAGCGATATCCATATAGAGCCCAAGACAAAATTCACGCTTATCCGCTACAGGATAGACGGTATACTTCATGCGAAGATCAAGCTTCCCATCGACTATCATGCATCCACCATTTCCAGGATAAAAATCCTGTCGAAAATGGATATTTCTGAACGCAGGAAGCCGCAGGACGGCAGGTTCACGGTAAAATCCGGAACAAGGCTGGTAGATTTGCGGGTTTCAACTTTACCCACGATCAACGGGGAGAAGGCGACGCTCAGAATCCTTGACAAGAGCGCTTCCATCAAACAGCTTCATGAACTCGGGATTGAAAAGGATGATCTGGACAGAATCTATCACCTCATGAAGAAACCGCAGGGCATAATCATCGCAACCGGGCCTACCGGAAGCGGCAAGACGACCCTGCTCTATTCATTACTCAACACCATGATGCAGAGCACGAAAAACTTCGAAACAATCGAAGACCCTGTAGAATATTTTCTTGAAGATGCAAACCAGGTTTATATCAAAGACAAACTGGGCCTTTCTTTCGCCAATGTTCTTCGCTCAACCATGAGACAGGACCCGGATGTGATTCTGGTAGGCGAGATCAGGGATCTCGAAACCGCCGATGTCGTTTTCAAGGCCGGTATGACCGGTCATATGGTTCTGTCGACTCTGCATACAAACAGTTCTATTGCGTCCATTACAAGGCTTATCGACCTGGGAGTAAAACCTTACCTGATATCATCAACACTTGAAGGGATAATTGCCCAAAGGCTTGTAAGAAGGGTCTGCCGGTACTGCAAGGAAGAGGTGGAACCAGATGAAAACATGATGCGTCTGCTCAACATTTCGAAAAAGCAGATAGGTGATAAGGTTTTCAAAGGCAAGGGTTGTCCACAATGCGGCAATGACGGTTACTCGGGCCGGGTGGGTCTGTTTGAGATATTCAGTATGAATGACGATTTCAGGTACATAATCAGCAGCAATTACAGGGAGTCGGATATATGGAGCCTTGCAATATCGGCAGGCATGTGTACCCTCATGGATGCCGGGATTGCGAAGGTAAAATCAGGCGACACAACTCTCGATGAACTGATTCGTGTACTCGGTCCTCAGACAAAGCATGAATACAAGTGCCCTTCATGCAATGCGATGATAGATATGAAATTCCTGTTCTGCCCGTATTGCGGCAACTTCAAACACAATGTCTGCAAGTTGTGCAAGATGCCACTGGAAGAAGAATGGATAAAATGCCCCTTCTGTGGTGGACACAGGGAGTAGAAATTAATTAAAATCCAGATAAGGGATTTTCAGATGTCCAATGATAATAATGATTTAAATGGAAAGAGAAATAAAAAAGGTACAGACCTCCGATCAATAAAAACTCCAAAACCGTTTCTGCAGTTGATCGAGGGAGCACGTGACAAGACTCTGCCCAGAACTGCCGCCGAAAAGGCCCAGGAACTGATTTATGAGGCATGGGATGCGGATACTTATGCAAAGAGGATTGCTTTGGCCGAAAAGGCCCTTGAGATATATCCCGACTGTGCGGATGCCTATGTCATGCTCGCTGAGGAGACGGCTGACCACCTTTTTGAGGCTATCGAATTATACAGAAAGGGGGTTGAAGCCGGTACACGTACAATAGGAAAGAAGCACTTTGATGATATAAAAGGCCACTTCTGGGGCTATATTGAAACCAGGCCATATATGAGGGCAAAAGCAGGCCTTGCTGGCTGCCTATGGGAAGGAGGTCATTTTGAAGAGGCCCTGAAACACTACAGGGAAATGCTTGAACTGAATCCTTCCGACAATCAGGGCATCCGCTACATAATTGCAGGTTGCCTTTTGTATCTCGGATTAGAGGAAGAGCTTGAAAAACTGATTGGTAAATATGATGAGGTTTCCTGTGAATGGCTTTATACAAAGGCTCTTTTTGCCTTCATGAAACGCGGGGATTCCGTTGATTCGCTGGGGCTACTCAGAAATGCAATCAAGGCAAATATGTTTGTCCCCATTTACCTCCTCAACAGGAAAGAAATGCCGGAAATCCTCCCAGACATGTACAGCTTTGGCAGTGAGGACGAGGCCGTAGTATATGTGGAAAGAAACGGCAGCATATGGAGAAAGATTAAAGGTTCGCTCAACTGGCTGGCGAGCCATTCAAAATAGCAGGGAAATAGAGGCTTAACAGATTATGGCGACTTACATAATGCGGATGGACTGTCAGGACAAAAAAGGCATTATCCATGCGGTGACAGGTATCCTGCTCAAGCATGGATTCAACATCACTCAGAACGGGGAATTTGTTGACAGGGAAAGCATGCACTTTTTCATGCGTACGGAATTTGCCGGGGATCTTCCAGAAGGTATTTTAAATGATATGAGGGATAATCTGCCTGAAGATACATGCATTGAGATAACCGAGGCCAGAAAAAAAGAGATCGTAGTTCTTGCCACAAAAGAACCTCACTGTCTTGGAGACCTTCTTATAAGACATGCCTATGGCGAGATGAATGCAACGATCAAGGCGGTAATAAGCAATCAGGAAAGGCTTAAGCGGCTGGTAGAAGGTTTCGGCCTGCCGTATTTTTTTATTCCTCATGCCGATATAACCAGGGAAGAGCATGAAGACCGGATATCTTCAATAATCGACAGATTTGCACCCGATAATATAGTCCTTGCAAAATATATGAGAGTTTTCAGCCCGGCATTTGTTACAAGATATAAAAACAGGATAATTAATATTCATCACTCGTTCCTGCCGGCATTCATCGGTTCGAATCCCTATACACAGGCCTATGACAGGGGGGTGAAGATAATCGGCGCAACTGCACACTTCATTACAGACGACCTTGATGAAGGTCCCATCATAACTCAGGATGTCATACATATCGACCACACTTACGGGCCGGAAGAAATGCGTCAGGCGGGAAGGGATGTTGAAAAGGTGGTCCTGGCAAGGGCATTGAAACTCGTATTCGAGAACAGGGTTTTTATAAACGGCAATAAAACGATTATATTCGATTAAGAATCCAGGGCCAGAGATAAGGATAAAGCCATATGCCCGTATTGGCTGCCACGTGAAAGATATAACCCGCCCATATGCTGCCGCGCCATTCATATATGATCCCGAACATTATGCCTCCTGCAAGCTGAACAGCCGACAGGCTGCCATGCATCGAGGCGAAAAAGAGTGATGAGACTGCAATTGCTGCAAATGCGGGCATGTACTGCCTGGCCAGTGACTGGATAAGGCCCCGGAAAAAAAGCTCTTCGACAAATGGTCCGATTATGCATCCCGCAATAAAAAAAAGGATTGGATTGTTCACCTCCTGTTTTATGAGGAGCACACCCAGAACGCCACCCTGTACGGCAAGCCTTGATATAAGGTCTCCTGAGAGTACTAATATGCCGAATACGGCTATACATGCTATTCCTATGAAAGACTCTTTTTTTATGGACTTTGTTTTTATGCCCGAAAAGTCGAAAGCGGTTCCAATGATTATTGCTGTCTGTATAAGCCGGGCTATCAAAGTGTAAAGAAAAGGGTCAATCCCGATATGTTTGTAGAAAAGCCTCATGGTTATCTCAATTATTGAAACCCCCAGGATTGCAACTATTCTTCTCTCCATATACTGTTTATATATCAATTGAGGCACTTATTGCCAGACTGAGATGAACTTTAAAGGCTTTACCACCGGCAGATGGTAATGTATAATTTGATGTGCCCGGAAGCACATGTGCTGATATTTGTGAAGCTTCAAGATGTGAATTAACGTTATCTTTATATATATGAGGAGATTAATCTTATGAATAGATTTCTTTTAGCAATCGTTTCATTGGTTTCCATCTTTTTCATGGGTTGCCCCAAAGAAGACGATTATGTTGCATCCTGGCCGCAGAACACGGTCGAGGTTAGGGATTATAACGAAGCAATGCTTTTCTCCGGACCACTCAGGATCAAGGCTGACAATTATGATATCTGGAATGCCAAATGGCATCAGCCGTATCATGGAGGCAATGTAGATATAAAGTTTACCGATGCATCGCACGCTGCCGTGGAAAGCGCCGAAGGGCTTGGAGACAGCTGCATATGGACGGGGACATATCTGGGCAGCCAGGCAATGAGGTATTATGTGACTGGCGAACAAGCGGCAAAAGATAATGTAATCAAAACTTTCAGGGCCCTCGACGGCTACCTGCATGTCACAGGTGCGCCGGGTTACATTGCCCGCTACTGGGGCAAGCAGGATTCCATTGAATATGAAAGGGAAAAGAACGGAGATAGATGTCATGCCGTTAATGATGGAGAATATGCAGGAGATTTCTGGCTGGGCAACACAAGCCGAGATCAGTATACGGGCTGGTTCTACGGCATGTCGCTCGCCTATGACCTTGTAGATGACGATTGGCTCAGGGATGAAATCCGTGCCGATGTGAAGGAGGTCATCTACATGCTTATGGACAAGAATTGGTATATAACCGCCGAAGACGGAAAACCAAGCAAGGTCGCGCCGGCGGTCCTGGCCGGAATGAAGCTCAATTTTCTTGTCATAGGCTATCATATGACAGGCGATGAAAGGATGAAGAAGCAACTCGGACAGTTGCTTCTCAATGCAAACCGTACACTTATCTGGACAAGTGATATCAACTGGTTTAACCGTTATACGGAATATTTCGGGAACAATCTTGCCCATACGAACTGGTACAATCTGCTCAGGCTTGGGAAGGTCTATTTCAGCGAAGACGATTATATGTGGCTGGTTAAGGAATTCAACCAATCAGTACATACTTTTACCAGACTATCTCATAATGCCTGGTTTAACGGCATCTACATGAGCCAGGGCGGGTGGGAAAAGGATTTGACACCAGATAATCCATACTATGGCCAGCTTGTTACGGATCTCGGCGATTTCTGGTTCGCCCCTAATGTTAAATTCTTCCAGCCAGAGCGAGACTCCGCAACTTACGAGACAGACCCTTTTTCAGTCTGGCTCTATGAAAATTACAACAAGATGGACTGGCTTAAAAAATTATGGGGCGGGACCGATGGTCCTCAGGCTAAAGAGGCCTTTCCCGTAAGACTTCAATGCAGCGAGGGTTTTGTCTGGCAGCGAAATCCCTTCAGGGTTAAGCCATGCGGAGCTGATAATCCAAGATATGTTCAACCCGGGGTCGATTATCTGGCCGCATACTGGCTCTCAAGTTATCACAAATTTTTAGTCAAAAGCATGTAAGTATTCCCTGTGGCCCGGCGATTGAGCCGGGCCAATTGCCCCCCCGTTAATGGTAAGCAAATAACCATTATACTGCTATAATAACTAAAATTAAAAGCTAAACCTTTTCCCAATCCTTCCGATACAGCTTTTAGAATCGAAGGAGAAAATTATGATTAGGTTGCTTAAAATATCATTGACGATGGTTGTATTGGTAATATTTACAGCGCCCGCTTTTGCTGATGATTTTAACCTGCTGAAAATAGAAACGGTCGGTTATTCATATGTAGGTGATGTGAGCAGCGATTCGCAAAGTTCACCGGGAAAAAACTTTGAGCTGAATATAGGCAATCCGATTATTAAAAATATGCAGGTCGAAAGCATAAACATGAAGTCCGAACGAAATCAGAGAAACAAAGTGTTATACAGGTACACGGAAAACCCAAGTGACTACATGCACGCTGTTCAACAGGGGTATGTCCCCTGGTGAGCCTGTATGCGTCCGGCTGGCCGGGCGTTATCTGCTGAACAAATACTGGTTTCTATTCCAACCCGGGGAAATCGGAAGCAAACTTTTCAATCCATTCTTCAGCAGCCTTTTCCGCGCTGATGATGCGGCCTTGCTTGCGCTGAACATCCTTCCTGTAATGTTCAATCTGGCAAATCTGCTCAATAATCCGGATGCGGTATTGCGTGTCGCTGTCTAAAAAATTCACACCCACATCAAACCGGTCTTCTGTTTTGTTGCACCATGCCACAACACCTTTCGCCTTGAATGTGGGTTTGATAATGGGAATACTCAGGATAAGCTGTATGCCGTTCGCAAGGCGGACTGACGATTTAAAACACAAACCCCCCATGGAAATATTTTTCAGATTATTGATGCCGATTGAGCTTGAGTCCTGGATACGGTATTTTATCTGAATGTCTGACGGATGACGTATAAATTCTCTCATATATACCCCCTCCCTCACTACTCTGTGTTGTCTCATGAGATAATAATGCCTCATTGCGTCCATTCAAGATGCATGGCACCTTCGAAAAATAATTTTTATGCTGGATTTTGGAAATATGTTGCTTATAATTATTTTTATAAAGCTTTTATATTTGTATGAGGAGGAATCCAGATGCGCACTTTAACTGCAGTTGTTATGTGTATTTTGTTTGCATTTTTGACAGGTTGCCCCAAGGATGACGGCTATATTGCCTCCTGGCCTCAGAATCCTTCAGAAACAAGAGATTATGATGAAACTGCCACGCCCGGTTCTTTACGCCTTAAAGCGCAGGAATATGATGCCTGGCATCTGAAATGGCATCAGCCTTATTATGGCGGATCCGTACATATCCTCTTTAAGGACGATGCCAGGACAGAGGTTGAGGCCGTGAACGGTTACGGAGACAGTACGATCTGGACAGGGACATATCTCGGCAGTCAGGCCTTCAGGTATTATGTGACAGGAGACCCGCAAGCCAGAATCAATGCTTTGCGTATAGTAAACACCCTTTCAGGTCACCTTCGTGTAACCGGAACCGAGGGTTATATTTCAAGGTACTGGGCGCCGCAGGATTCCCTGGGATATTATGGCGATGAGTGGTGCAGCAAGTCTGACAGGTGCCATAAGGTCGATTCTGGACCTTATGCCGGTGATTTCTGGTGGGGGCAAACCAGCAGGGACCAATATACAGGCTGGTTTTTCGGAATGGCCCTTGCCTATGACCTTGTCGATGATGAAGGAATGCGTTCAATTATTCGTGAAGATGTCGGCACAGTTGTAAGAACGCTCATGAAAAACGGGTGGAAAATCATTGCCGAAGACGGCAAGAAGAGCCCGGTGGCCCCTGAGGTATTGCCCAGCATGAGGTTAAACTTCTGCACAATAGGGTACCATATCACAGGCGACGAGGCGATGAGGAAGGAACTCGGCAAGATGCTCTTGAATGCCAACCGTGCCAACATCCGCGTATCTGACATTAATTTCATGAACCGCTACGCCGAATACTATGGCAACAACCTAGCACATACGAACTGGTACAATCTTTTGAGACTCGGCAGGGTCTATTTCAGTGAAGACGACTATAACTGGCTTTTAAGCGAGTTCAACAAATCTGTTCATACCTACACAAGGCTTTCCCATAATCCATGGTTCACAGGAATCTATATGGGGCAGGGGGGATGGAAAAATAATCCTGATGTCGATTACTTCAATCAGCTTGTGCATGACCTCCTGGATTTTCACGATGTGCCGAATTATGAATATTATCTGCCGGCAAAAGACCCCTCCACTTACACTCTTGATCCTGTCTCTGTAATGCTTGCCGGTATTTATGACGAACAGCCCTGGCTTGAAGAGATAATGGGGGATGTCGAAAAGCAGGCAAAAGAGGCTTTCCCTGTTAAACAGCAATGTTCAGCCGGGTTTCAGTTTCAGAAAAATCCTTTCGAGATCAATGAATGCGGTACATATAACCCGAGGATGGTTCACTCGGGTGTGGACTATCTCGTGGCTTACTGGCTTGCAAGCTACCATAAGCTTCTGACGCCGGACATGTAGGGGGTGATGTATGCGTAACTGTTTGCCTGTTTTGCTTTTCTGTATATGCGTACTGTCGTTCGGCTGTCTGAAAGATGACGGGTATGT
>CAYNVT010000031.1:0-35595 GCA_964400685.1 uncultured Bacteriovoracaceae bacterium
AAGCGGAGATGTTCTCGAAATCCTCAGATCATCCAAGCAGCACCCGAGCAAAGACTGGCTGAGAATAGCAGTTACATCACGGGCGATTACAAAAATTAGGGCATGGCTGAGGACTCAGGAAACAGAGCAGAGCATCGCACTCGGAAGGGAAATCCTTGAAAAGAAGCTAAAAAGCCTGCACATCCGAAAAGATATAGATTACAGCGACCTTGCCCGTGATTTCTCATATAAGAATGAAGACGATTTATTTGCTGCAATCGGTTTTGGAAGACTAAGCGTTATTCAGATAATACACAAGATAGAGCCAGATGCGCCAAAAGAGCAGTTCGAACACCCGAAAATACATCAGCCCAAGAAGAAAAAACAGGAGGGATCAGGCATAATTGTAAGAGGAGTGGAAGATCTCCTCGTCAGGTATGCAAGGTGCTGCAAACCCATCCCGGGTGATGATATTGTAGGCTTTATCACAAGGGGCCGCGGTATAACGGTTCACAGAAGAAACTGTCCTTATGTGGTGCCGGAAGATCCCGGTAGGCTTGTCCCGGTCGAGTGGGAAAGTGATGCCAATGAAACCCATGAAATAGACTTTTCCGTTATCTGCGATGACCGGCCCGGCATGCTCAATTCAATCACCACTATTCTGGGCGGACAGAATATAAATATATCAAAGCTCAAAGCAACTTCTCTTGCCAATGGAAGCAGCGTTTGCGTTTTCAGAATTATGATAAGGAATCTGGCCGAACTTGATACTCTGTTCACAAAGATTAAGAAACTCAGCGGAGTGGAAAAAATTGAAAGGCCTCTGTCCTGACGGACCAGAAGCCTTTTTCTTTTATTATGATATATCCAGATTTAAGCTGCGTGCTTTTTTATTTTTCCTGACTTTATGCACTGCGTGCAAACCTTGACGCTTTTTACGCCTTTCTCGGTTTCAACTCTAACCTTCTGAAGGTTTGGCAACCATACTTTTTTCGTTTTGTTGTTGGCATGGCTCACATTGTTTCCTGTCTGTGAACCCTTACCGCATACTTCGCATACCCTGGCCATAATGTCGCTCCCTTGTTTTAAATATGAAAGATGGTGCCGAAGCCGGGACTTGAACCCGGACGAGCGTAGCCCACTACCCCCTCAAGATAGCGTGTCTGCCAATTCCACCACTTCGGCGTTTCGAGACCTCATACAAAATAAAAGGACATGCTGTCAATAAGGAATTCCTTTATCTGGCCAGTTATACTTCAGGGTGAAGATGTTTGTTTTTCAGCAATCGGCCCGACTGTATCCCACCACTTTCCCCGGGAACCCCTTTCCAGTTCGATCCCTATTTTAAAAAAACCATTTTCCACATCATACCATCTGACAAAACCATAAAGAATCATGTCACCCAGATATATGACAACCCTGTCTTCCAGCCTCTCAAGCATTCCGCCTTTCAATGTTGAGGTCGGTATCTTGATACAGAGTCCCTTTTTTGTAACATCCCTCGTAGTGCCGGGAATAAAATCTGAACCAATTATGATTTTCAAGTCGACAGCCAACATAATGCGCTTAAAAGCCCTTCTGTCGAAATCCATTATATCAATCCTCCTTAGTTCTTGAATCACTATTAGTATATTGATAAGAAAGCATGATGGTTTTGGCAAGGAATATCAGACTTGTTTTATCTTACGACGGTTCAGACTTCTCTGGCTGGCAGATTCAACCCGGACTTCGCACCATACAGGAAACGGTCGAGTGTGCCCTCGAAACCATACTCAAGAAAAAAACAAGGATTCATGCGGCAGGCAGGACAGATGCCGGCGTCCATGCCTTTGGACAGGTGGCTTCATTTTTCTCGGATTCATCGATACCGGCCAATGCCCTGTCAAGGGCAATCAATTCCATTTTGCCTCATGACATTGCAGTTATTGATGTCCAGGATGTCGGATCGGATTTCCATCCCAGGTATTCTGCAAGGTCAAAAACTTATATGTATGCAATCAACATGACCCCCATCAGAAATCCCATGTTTTCAAGATATGTCCTTCATATAAAAGAGTCTCTTAATATTGACGCTATGGCAAATGCGGCAGACTTATTTCTGGGAGAGCATGACTTTGCGTCATTCATGGGTGTCGGCACCCCGGTTAAGTCTACAGTAAGAGTCGTATTGGAATCCGCCGTATTTGTAAGGGGCGATATGTTATATTATGCAATAAAAGGTAACGGTTTTCTGAAGCATATGGTAAGAAATATTGTCGGGACGTTACTTGATGTCGGAAAGGAAAAGATCGACCCACTGGACATTAACAGAATAATTGAGTCAAAAACACGCTCAGAAGCCGGCCCTACCGCACCACCTCAGGGGCTTTACCTTCTCAGCGTGGAATATTAGGAGAG
Source organism: uncultured Bacteriovoracaceae bacterium (assembly GCA_964400685.1). GTDB lineage: Bacteria > Desulfobacterota > Desulfomonilia > UBA1062 > UBA1062 > DATCTV01. Next base: position 2,377 of record CAYNVT010000031.1, read on the forward strand.
ATAAAAATGGCTAAAGTCCTGATCACTGGTGGCTGCGGTTTTATCGGAACAAATTTGATTCGCTACATACTCTCAGAAGTGCCTGACTTCTCAATCGTCAATTATGACCTTCTCACATATGCTGGCAACCTGGAAAACACATCAGAGTTGGAGACGCTATACCCAGGCAGATACAAATTCATCAGGGGGGACATTTCCGATGCCGCAAAAGTGAGCGAGGTCTTCGAAGAAAACAAGTTCGAGCTCGTTCTCAACCTTGCCGCCGAATCTCATGTTGACAGGAGCATTGAGGCGGCCGGCGTTTTCATACGTACAAATGTCATGGGCACCCAGGTCCTGCTGGACGCGGCGCAAAAGAATAAGGTCAGCCGTTTCCTTCAGGTATCGACCGATGAAGTCTACGGCTCGCTGGGAGCGACAGGCGCTTTCACCGAAGACCTTCCTCTGAAACCGAACAGCCCTTATTCGGCATCAAAGGCATCTTCAGACCTTCTTGTAAGGTCATATATAAAGACTTTCGGGCTAGATGCGGTAATTACCCGCTGCTCGAACAATTACGGGCCTTACCAGTTTCCTGAAAAGCTAATCCCCCTCATGATCGCCAATGCGCTTGAAGACAGGGAACTGCCTGTCTACGGTGACGGTAAAAACATACGCGACTGGATACATGTTACTGACCACGCCAGGGGAATCGTTGCCGTCGCCCTCAAAGGAAAAACAGGCCATGCATACAATATGGGCGGAGATGCGGAAAAGATGAATATTGAGATTGTAAAGCTGATCCTAACTCGCATGAACAAACCCGAAAGTCTCATAAAGTACGTCAAGGACAGACCGGGTCATGATTTCAGGTATGCAATGGACTTTTCAAAGATAGAAAAGGAGCTAGGCTGGCGGCCCTTGATGACATTCGAAGAAGGTCTGTCTTCGACCATTGACTGGTACCTTGCCAACAGGCTGTGGTGGGAGAAGATACGCACAGGGGACTATCTAAATTACTACGACAGGATGTACGGCAACAGATGAAGATACTTGTAACTGGCGCCAGAGGCATGCTCGGCAGTGATCTTTGCGCCGAACTCATCGGAGACGGACATGATGTCATTGAGACTGACGTTACATCGGATAAATATCTGGATATAACGGATGTAAAATCAATAAAATGCCTTCTTGCCGATGAAAAACCCGTATGGGTTGTCAACTGCGCAGCCTTTACAAAAGTCGATGCATGCGAGACCGACGAAGAAACCGCCACCCTGCTGAACGGGACCGCGCCCGGGTATCTCGCCTCCGAATGCGACTCTCTTGACATAAAGCTTTTACACATCAGCACTGACTATGTCTTCGACGGCCGGAAGGAAGGGCCATACCAAGAAGACGACCCGGCCAATCCCATTAACGCTTATGGCAGAAGCAAACTTAAGGGAGAGCTAGCTGTTATTTCAAACATGAAAAATTATATAATCGTGCGCACGCAGTGGCTATTCGGCGAAAACGGGCCTAATTTCGTTGATACAATCCTTAAGCTCGCAAAAGAACGCGGAAGCATAGATGTCGTAAATGACCAGTTCGGCTCCCCCACCTATTCAAAAGACCTGTCAAAGGCGATAAGGCTTCTCATTGAAAATGACGCAAGGGGCATATTTCACGTATGCAACAGGGGAAAGACTTCTTGGTTTGAGTTTGCTAAAAAAGCGGTTGAACTGTGCCTGATTCCTGCATCAATCAATCCCGTAACAACGGAAAAATTTCCCCGACCTGCAAAACGCCCGGCAAACAGCATCCTTTCGACAAAAAAATTTACCGAGGTAACCGGCAGGTTAATGCCCCCCTGGCAGATTGCGCTTCAGGAATACCTTAAAAAGACGAACAGACTGTGTTCCGAAGATTCCCACTCCAGGGAATGACCGTATAATATTATCAGTCGGCGGGAGGTAGAACATGATGGAGATTTATTATCATTCCGGCCTATAACTTCCAGATATCAAGTGTCGCAGCCCGCCTGACGGCAGGCTGCGTTAAATCTTAGATCTGCGGCTCAACTACACCCAGAGAACCGTCCTTTCTCCTGTAAACGAGGTTGATCTGTTTTGAATCAGTATTGTGGAATATTATAAAATCCTGCTCGACAACATCAAGCTGCATGACTGCTTCCTCAACACTCATTGGTTTCACGAAATAGTCTTTTTCCTTTACTATCTTGAGCTTTTTTTTAGGCTCTGCTTTTATTTCCTCTTCAATGTTCTTCGCCGCAGGCTTTCTAACCTGAAGTTTTTCTTTGTGCTTCTTGACCTGTCTCTCAACCTTTTCCATAACTATGTCAATGGCCGAGTACATATCTTCTGTTATCTCTATTGCATTAATTATCACCCCGTCGGCATTGAGGGTAACTTCAGCCTTGTGTCTGATCTTTTCAACTGACAGAATCACATGTGCCTCTGCTGGACGGTCTATGAATTTTCCGATTTTCGCCAGTCTTTTCTTCGCATAATCTTTAAGAGCATCCGACGGATCAATGTTCTTGAAGGTGATATCAATGTGCATATACCCTCCTAAGGTTTAGTAGTATTTTTTCCTTCTGTTTGAAGGCAGTATCCCTAGAATCTCCCGGTATTTGGCGACTGTGCGCCTTGCAATCTCCACCCCCTTTCCTTTGAGCATTTTTGCTATAACCTGATCGGACAGCGGGTGCTTCGGGTTTTCGTTTTTGATGATATTCTCGATATCGTTCTTGATGCTCTGTGAAGCCACAAAGCTCCCGTCTGACATTGATATGCCGCTTCCAAAAAAATACTTGAGTTCAAATGTACCCTGCGGCGTGTGTACATACTTATTTGATGTAACACGCGATATAGTGGATTCATGCATTCCCACATCATCGGCGACATCTCTTAAAATGAGAGGCTTTAAATAGTTGATACCCTTATCCAGAAACTCCTTCTGAAAGCCCATAATGCTCTCGGTAACCTTGCATAATGTATTCTGCCTCTGCTGAATGCTCTTGATAAGCCATTGTGCCGACTTCATGCTTTCCGAGAGGTATTCCTTTGCCGCCTTGTTCGTTTCATTAGAAGCCATCATATTATAGTACTGCCTGTTGATTTCAAGCAGAGGTATGTCTTCCTCGTTTAGCACAACTGCATAACCGTCTTCGACCTTTACGACATATACATCGGGGACCACATACTGGGGCGGTTCATCAGAATAGTCCCTTGCCGGCCTGGGCTCCATATTGGTTATTATCATGGCCGCATTTGCAACATCGTTGACGTTTACACCAAGTTCCTGCGCTATTCTGGCATAGTTCTTGGTTTGAAGCGCATCCAGATGGGACTCGATTATCTGTTCCACAAGCGACCCTTCGAGGCCGAGGGCTTTCGCCTGTATCAGAAGGCATTCCTTGAGGTTGCGCGCCGCTATCCCGGGCGGGTCAAACTGCTGTATTATTTTCAATACCTCTTCAGTCTTTTCCGGTGTTGCGCCCGTAGCTTCGCATATCTGCGGTATATCAGCAGCCAGATATCCATTGTTGTCGAGATTTCCGATAATGAATACCCCTATGTTGCAGTATTCTTCGGATATGTCATTCATTCTAAGCTGCCACATCAGATAATCGGTCAGGCCGTCCTGCCTGCTCGTGGTCGCTTCGAACGAAGGCCTGTCATCATCCTCTGTATAAGGTACGTTATCCTGTCCGTATGTTTCGAGGTATGCATCCCATTTTCGCTTGAAAAAATCGGCTTCCTCTGGTTTTTCAATTCTGTCTTTCGGTGCCTGTTCTATATCAAGCATCGGATTGGACTCTAATTCCTGAGTAATGAACTCCTGAAGTTCGAGCCGTGAAAACTGTAGCAGTTTTATCGCCTGCTGAAGTTGAGGCGTCATTATGAGCTGCTGAGCCAGTTTAAGATGCTGTCTTATTTCCAGTGCCATTTATTCCTTCACTAACTTAAAGAGAAATCATCACCAACATAGAACTTTTTGACCTGTTCATTTTTAATAACATCATCGGGCAGACCTTCCTCAATGACTATCCCCTGGTGAATTATGTATGCACGGTCACATATTTTAAGCGTCTCCCTCACATTGTGGTCTGTTATAATAATGCCGATGCCCTTGTTTTTGAGCGTCACGATCATATCCTGAATATCCTTGACCGTTATAGGATCGATGCCGGCAAAAGGCTCGTCAAGCAGCAGGAATCTCGGTTTCAATGCCATCGAGCGTGCAATCTCTACACGCCTTCGCTCTCCTCCGGACAGCGACAGTCCTTTCTGCTTCCTTACCCTGTCAAGCCCGAACATCGAGATAATATCATCCAGTTCAACCAGGAGATCCTGTCTTTTCAATCCCCTTGCCTCAAGCGGAACAGAGATGTTCTGCTCAACGCTGAGGCCACGGAATATTGATGCCTCCTGAGGAAGATAGCCTATGCCTTTTCTGGCCCTGCCCGAAAGGTCGACTGTCGTTATGTCTTCTTCTCCAAGAAAAACCCTGCCCTTATCAGGCCTGATAAGACCGACAACCATATAGAATGTCGTGGTCTTCCCTGCGCCGTTGGGACCGAGCAGGCCGATAATTTCACCGGTGGAGCATTTAATGCCAAGCCCTTTTATTATATGCGCCTTGCCGAAGCTCTTCTGAAGGTCTTCGGCCCTTAATATCGCTTTTACCATGGAACGGCGGCCCCTGAACCGCTGTCTTTGTTCATGCTTCCTGTAATTTTCACTCTTTGCGTTCCGCCTTCGACTTCCTGTCTGTCGCCTTCTATGTACAAGGTCACCTTCTGACCGGACAGTCTGTCATCTCCCCTTATTATGACCACATTGCCAATGAGGACGATTTTCTTCTCCTCGTACTGGTATATTGCCTGGTTGCACGTGGCGTTCCTGTCCGGACCCTTTTCAGGGTCTTTCATCTTTATCGAGACATTGCCGTCGGCCACCATCTGCCTCAATTGTTTTGTGGCGTTATTATAATATATCCTCATAGTCCTGCTCTTTATGGTCATATCCGGCTTTGTAGCCACGACATTGCCCTGGAAAAAAGCCTCTCCTTTTGCCTTATATACATCAAGCTTGTCTGCCTCTATGTCAAACATATCGGCCTGAGTTGCTTTATCCTTAACAGCTGCAACCTGTGAAGTTACTTTTGGTTTTGCCGCCTTTGACGCCGGAGCCTTCTGGGCTTCCGCAGAAAAGACTGCAGAAGAAAAGCTCAAACTAACTGCCAATGTCAAAATCACGATTAATCTGTCCATGCACACCACCTGAAAAGCTTATTCTTGAAAAATCGTCTGTCATTTCCATTCTCTGTCCTATCAGCCATCCGCCCTCTTTCTCCAGTCTTACAGGGTTTTTCGTATTAATCAGGTTTGTCGATTTTTCCCAGGTCAGGTCTTTAAAAAAAGCGCGGCTTCCATCCTCTGCTGTAAGAAGTATATCTCCTTTTACATTAAGTCTCGACTTCTCCATATTGTATCTGGCCTCAGATCCCGTCATTTTGAACTTGTCCTCCTGGTTGAGGGTAATATCAAAGAGATCTAGAACCTGGTCCTCTTTAAGAAAGGCTTTTTTTGCATGGAGAACCGTGGTTTTATCGCTTTCGGTATTGAGCTCGTAAAGCGTTATGTTCCGTGCCACCCTGTCGGCTTCCATCGGCTTTTCGGGTACCCTGCTCTTCTCGTCTGCATTTCTGAACAGGAGTAACGCCGCAATAATAATTACAACCACGACCAGCGCAATCCCTCCAGACACTTTATACCGCATAACGTTTCATCACCCCGTCATATAGCCCTTCATTCTTCAAAATGACCTCTATCGCTTCGCGTACAGCACCTTTTCCGCCGGGAAGTTTTGTAACATAGTCCGCTTTTTCCTTAACAATATCCATTGCATCACTCGGGGCAAACGACATTGCGCAAAGGGCCATCGCTGGCATATCGACCACATCGTCTCCCATATATGCCATTTCACTTGTATCAATACCCATCTCTGAAGAAAGCTTCAGGATGGCGTCCCTTTTATCCTTGGCATTCTGGTAAACATGCCTGATTTCAAGCTCTTCAGTCCTGTATTCGAGAGCCTTCGAGACGCGGCCGGTTATTATTGCAATCTGAATTCCGGCCCGCTGCAGGAGTTTCATGCCATGACCGTCCCTGCAGTTGAAGGCTTTAGTCTCATACCCCTGGTCGCTTAAGTATATACTGCCGTCGGTAAGGACGCCGTCGACATCAAGGACAAGGACTTTTATCTTGTTCATTCAACAATCCTTTCAATTTCTTTTATCTGCCTTAAAAGTATTTCAAGCTCATCAAGCCTGAAAGAGTTGGCGCCGTCGCTGAGTGCCTTATCGGGATTGTCGTGGACTTCCATGAACAAAGCATCAACTCCGAAGGCAACACCAGCCCTTGCAAGCGGGGCTATGAATTCACGGTTCCCGCCCGTTGAATCGCCTTTGCCGCCGGGCAATTGCAGGCTGTGGGTTACATCAAGGACAACAGGATAACCGAGTGAGCGCATAAAACCCAGAGAGCGCAGGTCGCATACAAGATTATTGTATCCGAATGACGCCCCGCGCTCGGTAAGAATGATTTTACTGTTGCCGCTGCTTTCAATTTTCTTAGCCACATTGGACATATCCCAGGGCGCCAGAAACTGCCCTTTCTTGACATTAACAGGCTTTCCAGTCTTTCCGGCCGCAATCAGCAGGTCGGTCTGGCGGCATAAAAAAGCAGGTATCTGAAGGATGTCCAGTATGCCTGCCGCGGGATCAGCCTGAGAGGATTCATGTATATCCGAGGTCACGGGAATATCGAATTCTTCTTTTATACCTGAAAGTATTCTCAGCCCATTGGTAAGGCCGGGACCTCGAAAAGCGTTTATCGACGAACGGTTGGCTTTGTCGAATGACGCCTTGAATATGAAAGGTATCCCGACAGCAGCCGTAATTTCTTTCAGCGAACCGGCCATCATCCTGGCATGCGAGACGGACTCGATGATACACGGACCGGCTATCAGGACCAGCTCTTTCCCGCCGATTTTAATATCCCTGACGCTTATCGTAGTCATCTTTTTCAATTATCTGTTTTTCCTGTATATAACACTTGCCGCTATAAAATCTCTGAACAGCGGGTGTGCGGCAAGCGGCTTGCTCTTGAATTCCGGATGGAACTGACAGCCCAGAAACCATAAATGCCCGGGGAGCTCCACCATCTCTACAAGTCCTGAGGCGGGATTGCGGCCGCTTATCTTAAGCCCGCACGAAGCGATCTTTTCCTCAAAGGCCGGATTAAATTCATAGCGGTGGCGATGACGTTCGAAAATCCGCTTTTCCTTATATGCTTCATATGCCTTTGTATCGGGCTCTATCACACATTCATAGGCCCCCAGCCTCATTGTGCCGCCTTTTCTTGTGATTCCTTTCTGTTCAGGCATGAACTCGATTACCGGGTTTGGAGTATCAGGATTGAACTCAGTTGAATTCGCCATCCCGAGACCGCATACATTCCTTGAAAATTCAGCCACTGCAAGCTGCATACCCAGGCATATCCCGAAAAACGGGATGCCGTTCTTCCGGGCATAACCGGCGGCTATGATTTTGCCCTCGGTTCCCCGTTCGCCGAATCCGCCCGGGATAAGTATGCCGTCAATATCCTTGAAATGCGACGCAAGCTCCGAATCATCGCACAGTTTGTCCGATTCCACATATATACGGTTGACCTTTACATCATTTGCAATACCTGCATGCTCAAGAGCTTCGTTAAGGCTCTTGTAGCTCTCGGTCAGCTTAACGTATTTGCCGACAATTGCAATGTTCACCTCTTTATTCCGCGTTTGAATGCGGGTGACAAGGTCCTCCCATACCTTCATCTGAGGCTCTCTCGTCCACATGTTCAGATAGGTGACTATTTTATCGTCGAGGCCTTCCTTATGAAATTCCATCGGGACTTCATAGATGCTGCTTACATCAACTGCGCTGATAACCGCATCTTTCTCGACATTGCAGAAAAGGGAAATCTTCTCTTTCAGATCATTGGACAGCCTCTTTTCGCACCTGCACAGCAGGATCTGCGGCTGAATACCTATCTCCCTCAACTTCTGAACGGAATGCTGCGTGGGCTTTGTCTTCAATTCACCGGCGCTTGCTATATAGGGTACAAGCGTAAGATGGATATAGAGTACATTTTCCCTTCCATGGTCAAAACCGAACTGTCGGATCGCCTCGAGGAACGGCAGGCTTTCTATGTCGCCTACCGTACCGCCGATCTCAACAATCGCTATGTCGCATCCGTTCGCGGCAAGCATGATTCTGCTTTTGATCTCATCCGTAATATGAGGGATGACCTGCACTGTCTTTCCCAGATAGTCGCCATTGCGTTCTTTCTGTATCACCGCATCATAGACCTGGCCGGTAGTAAAATTGTTTCTGGCCGTCAGCATGGTAGTCGATGTGAACCGTTCGTAATGTCCAAGGTCCAGGTCTGTCTCAGCCCCGTCCTCGGTAACGAATACCTCTCCGTGCTGAAAAGGGCTCATGGTGCCAGGGTCGACATTGATGTAGGGGTCAAGCTTGATATTGGTCACCTTCAGGCCCCTGGCCTCCATCATTGCACCTATCGATGCAGCTGCAAGACCTTTGCCGAGAGATGAAAGAACGCCGCCTGTAATAAAGATAAATTTCGTATTCTTATGGGTTTCCATGTCCTTCAGATTTATCCTATGGCCATGCTCAGGTCAAGAAATACATAAGCCCAATGATAATTTGAATTGAACCAGAAACAGAAGCGCGCTTAAAGCGGTTTTAAACTTAACATCAAGATATTGTTCTAAAGGAATTAACTGAAAGGTTTTCTGTCAACATGTAAAGTAATCCTTACCATCGGGATGGAGTCATCTTTGAAATGCACGTCTGCAGGAATTTTCAGCTGCGGTTGAATCGTTACCGTCTCGTTAATAGCTGAAAGGTCAATGGTTTCGGTATATATTTCTATATTTTTATTAAGCAGAGTGTTTGGAACCAGCGCATTCAACGCACCCGGACTTACCGTTATATTTCTCAATATGCGGCCGGGAGGACATTCTCCGGAAGTCTTGACAGTGACCGGTAGAGTCTTTGAATAAAGTTTATATGCCATAATATTGATTTTTGAAGGCTTTACCTTTTCCAGGTTGATATTTGAAGGGAGTTTTATCATTTTCTTTGTAATGTTTATATCCTGCTGCCCCTGTACGATATCCGACAGGTCGATTACGATCTTCATATATGTCGGATCAAAAAGATTAAATGCCTGGATCGAACCTGTCAGCATGACCTTTGCATCGAATATCTTCGGTTCCTCAATGTACCATCCTTGAGGTATACCCTTGTATTCCACCGGCACTGTATAATCCCTCTGAACCCAATCCCTCTGATAGCCGAATGCAAGCCAGAGCATTGAAGCTATAAGAAGTGCAACAATCTTTTGTCCTGTATTCTTTCTGATCCAGTCGCCGGCCGTTCTTTTGCTTTCAGGTGGAAACTTCTGCTCATAGAACTCGTAAAGTTTTGCAGCCAGGTCAACCGGTCTGTAAAGGATCTGGATCGAACCGTTCTGGGCAATAGATATTGTCCCGCGCTCTTCTGAAACCACAATACAGAAGGCATCGGTTTTTTCCGACATTCCCAGAGCCGCCGTATGTCTGAGGCCGTATTTTCCTGTCATGCTGGCATTCGCCGAAAGGGGGAGATGGCAGCCGAATTTCACCACCTGGCCTTTGTCAATAATCATGCCTCCATCATGGCCTATGGAATGTGCATCGAATATGCTTGCAATAAGAGGCTGGGAAAGACATCCGTCAAGCAGGTAGCCCCCCTTAAGGTGCCTTTCCAGAGGATCCTTGCCGCATATTACTATCAGGGCGCCAATCTTATTGTCGGCCAGTTCAGCAACACTGTCTACTATGATTTCCACCTCGGGTTTGTAATTTTCTTGCGCTTCTACCCTCTTTTTCCTCAGTTTTCCCAGTGTGGCCAGCCGTTCGAAGAAACGGCGTATATCTTCCTGAAAAATAACCACTATGGCTATAAGAAGTATTGCAAAAAATCCCTGCAGAAGCATTGATGTAAGATAAAGCTGAAAGACCCTTGCGAGCACATATATTACCGAGAGCAGGACGATGCCTGCAAAAACAAAGCGGGAAGCGGTTTTCTTGAACCATATCAGTATGACATAGATAAGTGACGCAATTATAAGAATATCCAGGATATCCTGGATACGGAAACTCTGTGTTATAGTAACAATAAGCCTGTTCAGCGAATCGAGCATATCATTTAGAATCCTTTACATGAAATCATTCTATCAACATAATAACTTGCCGGGCAAAAGAAAAAAACGGCTTAATGATTATTTTATGTTAATGCTTTTAAAGGAAACCCTAAATCCTGCCGGAGTACTCGTCTTTGTATATGGAAATCATGGTTATTGCCATTGAGAGTATCAAAGGCCCGATGAATATGCCCGCAAATCCGAACAGGCTCAACCCTCCAAGAACTGAAAACAGTATCCATACTGCGCTTACCTCGGTCGCACCTCGCATCAGGAACGGCCTGTAGAAGTTATCGAGAAAAGACACAAAAAAACCACCCCAGAGAAGCAGGAATATCCCTGATTTTAAATTACCGTCTACTATCAGATACACACCTGCGGGAAACCACACCAGAGCCGCACCTATAATGGGGATAAGCGCTGCAAAGGCTACTGTTGTCCCCCATAGTACCGGCGGGATTCCTGCTATCCAGAAACCGACACCTGAAATGAAACCCTGAAGGGTTGCAGTAAAAAGTATGCCGAATACGGTCGAAATGCTTACATTCTTGAACCTGTTAAATATCAGATCCTTCTGCCTTTCTTCCATTGGTATTATTTCGGAAAGCGATTTGAGCCAGCGGGGTCCGTCCTTGAGAAAGAAAAAGACCGTAAATAAAAACAAAAAGAAATGAAGTATAACGGCAGTGACATTACTTATAACACTTTGTGCATGCTTCAGAGCAAAGCTGAGGCCTGTCTTGACAAGGTCCATAGCCTGGGCTTCCACGCTTCCCCTTGATTTCTGGATTGCAGGCAGCACCTCTTTTGCATATCTTACAATATTATCGGTCAGTTTATGATTGGGTTTTTGCTTTTTAACAGGCTTTACAATACCTGGAACAACCAACTCGAGGGCATTCCCTATTTTCTCTGCAGGAGCTACCGGGGCCGAATGCCTTTTTATTTCAGATATGGCGGCACCGCTCAGCCTGCTATAGAAGCCGGTCGCCTCCTGCGCAAAAAAATATGCCAGTATCGTAAGAGGGACTATTATCAGGATAACGAGTCCGGTGCAGGTCGCAAGACTGGCGAGCGCTTCGCGCCGTCTGAAAAGCTTGTAGAGCTTCTTCTGTACGGGAAAAACAACCGCCGCACAAATAAGGCTTAAAATGATAGTCTTTAAAAAAGGCCTGAATAGAAGAAATACGAGGACAAGGGAGGTGATGAAACAGAAATAAAAGAAATATTTTCCCTGGTAGGCTTTGTCTGAGCCCTGTTCAGCCATTTTACTCCTTTTTATTCGACTGTTCTTCTTCTGAACTGTTAATATAAAGAATTCTCTGGCAGGCCGGGCAGGATATCATCTTGTCCCCCCTGACAAGTTCATTGTAAAGCTGAGGTTGTATATGGATATGACATCCCATGCATACGCCATCCACACATTCAACAACTACCAGCCCGTTCCTTCTTTCCTTTATGCGGTCGTAGCGGCTTAAAAGCGCCCGGTCAACCTTCACCCTGAGGTCATCCAGCTGTCCCTTTAGCTTATCGATAATAGACTGAAGATCTCTCTGTTTGCTGAGCAGGACTTCCTTTTTATCATCAAGAACAACTCTGTCGTTTTCAAAGGTCTTTGATATGCGGTCCCTTTCTTTTGTCCTTGCCTCAATCTTTTCCAATATCTGCAAAATCTGCTCTTCAAGATCGGATTTACGTTTCTTGGCGATATCAATTTCACGTTGAAGGGCAAGAAACTCCTTATTTGTTTTGATTTTCTTTATTCTGGCATCAGCCGCATCAAGTATTGACTGATTTTCTTTCAATTCCACTTCCAGCGGTTCTTTTCTGCCGTTCAGATCGGCTATCTCTTCATCGGCAACTTCAAGAGAATGTTTTCTTGCCTGTATGATGCTGTCAATCTCTTCAATCTCCCGCGGAAGCTCACTCAAACCGCTTATCGCCTTGAATATATGAAGTTCTACTTTCTGCAGCGCAAGCACGTTACTTAAAATGTTCTTCACTCATGTCTCCTTCTATACTGTTATGAATATGTCCCGGCCCGTATAAGAGCTGATTTCCACACCTTTAAGGAGCCGCGCAAGCCTTTCGGCAAAAGGACCCACAATTATGGATTCCGTCCCGTAATGGCCCAGGTCGACTACGTTCAAACCGGCTTCAGAAGCCTCGATCGCTGAATGATACCTGACATCGCCGGTTACAATGGTATCGCAGCCGGCATCCTTGGCCTCACGCCAGAGGGACATGCCGCTTCCGGGACAGGCTGCAATGCGGCAGGCTTTCCTGCCTGTATCTGAAATCCTGGCATTCTTGAAAGGAAGCGTCTTCACCCAGTCTGACAACGGCGCCGGTTCAATTGTTCCCACTCTGAAATACCCCTTTGATTCAATGCCTGCCAGTCCCAGAGCTTGAGCCAGGACATCGGCAACCCCGCCTTCAGCCGCATCAAGATTTGTGTGCATGGCGACAAGGGATATGCCCGCTTTCAAAAGCCTGCCTGCCTTTAATGCCGTGGGTTCCTTCAGGTCCATACTTTTAAGCGGCTCAATAAACAAAGGGTGGTGTGTAATAATAAGGTCGCAGCCTGTTTCTTCGGCCTTGTTTATAACATCCAGCCCCGGATCAAGAGAGATAACGGCTTTTCTGATTTCCTGCCCGGCATCGCCGACAATGAGCCCTACGTTGTCCCATTTTTCAGCTAGATTAAAGGGTGCAATACCATCAAGCACTCTGAGAATATCAAACAGTTTCATAGGCCTGAATAACAAAAGGGGTGCATCACATGCACCCCTTTTTTAGTTGTCTCTCTAATTATGCCTGACATTTTCACCATCAATTCCTTTTGTATAATGGGCCCTCCTGGAATCGAACCAGGGACCTACCGGTTATGAGCCGGTGGCTCTACCAATTGAGCTAAGGGCCCGTCTGTCTAGTTGGGTTCCATATCCAATAGGTCAGGCAGTGTCAAGCCTTTTTACTGCAAACTTCCTGCCAAGTTTCTTGACCGTAAAATGCATGGGTGCTAGAACATTTTTTATGGACTTTCAAGACATGATTATGAAACTGGAATCCTTCTGGTCTGACTATGGTTGCCTTATCGGACAGCCTTATGATCTGGAGGTTGGGGCGGGGACTTCGAATCCCCATACTTTTTTAAGGTCTCTGGGGCCTGATCCCTGGAAGGTCGCATATGTCGAGCCTTCCCGCAGGCCGACAGACGGACGCTACGGAGAGAATCCCAACAGGCTTCAGCACTATTACCAGTACCAGGTAATTTTAAAACCTTCGCCGATCGACGTGCAGGAGGTCTACCTGGCAAGCCTGAAACATCTGGGAATCGACCCTCTCGAACACGACATCAGGTTCGTCGAAGACGACTGGGAGCAGCCGACTCTGGGCGCCTGGGGACTAGGCTGGGAGGTCTGGCTGGACGGAATGGAGATAACGCAGTTTACATATTTCCAGCAGGTCGGCGGAATCGATCTCGACCCCATCTGCGCGGAAATCACATACGGGCTCGAGCGCATCTGCATGTACCTTCAGGGTGTGAACAATGTCTACGACATGAAGTGGAAAGGCGACATACCATACGGCTATGTCCATCACCGCTCGGAGGTCGAATGGTCGACATATAATTTCGAGATTGCGGACGTTTCCATGCTCAATAAAATGTTTTTCATGTACGAGGAAGAGGGCAAGCGCATAGCATCGGAAAGGGGGCTGGCCCTGCCTGTCTATGACATGTGCCTGAAATGCTCCCACATATTCAACCTGCTGAATGCGAGAAACGCCATCAGCACAACCGAACGCACAAACTATATCGGCAGGGTGCGTGATCTGGCCAAGCTTTCCGCAGCGCTTTATCTGGCCGGCAATACAAAGGAAGGTTAGCCATGTCTGACGTACTGTTTGAAATCGGTTCCGAGGAAATACCCGCGCGGTTTATCGTTCCTGCGCTGGATTTTATGAAGGGCTTTGCGGAAAAGGCCTTTGCCGAGGTGAAACTGGCAAACGGCGGCATCGAGACTTTCGGCACGCCGAGAAGGCTTGCGCTTAGAATAAAGGACGTCCCTGTCAAGCTCGATGATATCAATGAAACGAAGATGGGCCCGCCAAAAACGGCGGCCTTTGACAAGGACGGGAACCCAACAAAGGCAGGTCTCGGTTTTGCGAAAAACCTTGGTGTGGACATATCCGAGATCGGTTTTGCCGAAACGGAAAAAGGTGTTTACCTGTGCCTTGAAAGGACCATCCCGGGAAGGCCTGCAAAGGAATTTCTGGAAGGCTTTCTTTCCGAACTTATTCTCAAGATCCCGTTTGCCAAGAACATGAGGTGGTCGAACCCCGGCGTAATCTTTGCGCGTCCGGTTCACTGGCTGCTGGCGATATACGGAAAAGATGTGCTCAATGTAAAGTTCGGCAATCTTGATTCCGGCAATACCACGTACGGAAACCGTTTCATGGCTCCAGGGGCGATCAAGATGGATACGCCTTCCGAATACGAAGTTATCCTTGAAAAGGCATTCGTTATCCCTGGCGTCGAGAAGAGGAAGGAAATCATATGGCAGGCCGTTACAAAGGCGGCCCAGACAAAAGGCGGTTATGTCCTGGACAGGGACCTCCTCGACGAAGTGGTCAATATCATCGAATGGCCGCACGTCATTGTCGGCGGTTTTAAAGAAGATTTTTTGAAGCTGCCCAAGGAAGTGCCTGTCATGGAAATGAAGCACCATCAACGGTATTTCCCGGTTTACGCGGATGAATCCGGCAAAAAGCTCAAGCCTTTCTTCTGCGCGGTAAGCAATATCATACCCAAAGACGATGCGGTCGTACGCTCGGGCAACGAGCGGGTCTTGAAGGCCAGGCTCGATGACGGCAACTATTTCTTCGAGCAGGATTCAAAGGTGCCGCTTGCCGAATATGCGGCAAGGCTGAAGGACGTAGTTTACCACAAGGACCTGGGCACCTGCCTGGACAAGGTCGAGCGCTTTACCGAAATCGCAGTATGGCTTTCGGGAAAGCTCGCACCGGAAAAATCGGATAAGGTCAGACTCGCCTGCTCTTTATGCAAAGGCGACCTCAACAGCCTGATGGTCTATGAATTCCCTGAACTGCAGGGCATCATGGGCCGAGAATACGCGCTTCTTCAGGGAGTTGACCCCGAAGTGGCCGACGCCATCCGAGAGCATTACCTGCCCGCTTCAGCCGACGACAAACTGCCCTCGGATGCCATCGGGGATATCACCGGTATCGCCGACAGGATAGACACAATATGCGGCTGCTTCGGACTGGGCATGCTGCCGACCGGCACGTCCGACCCCTTCGCGCTCAGAAGGCAGACCATAGCCATCGAGAATATCATACTTGGCAAGGGCTACAGGATTTCAATTGCAGCGATAATAGACAAGGCCATGGAAACACTTGGCTCAAAAATCAAAAGGCCCATAGCCGAGGTCAAATCCGAGGTCATGGAATATTTCCGTCAGAGATTTACAGGCCTCTTGCAGTCAAAGGGCATATCGGGCGATGTGATTGAATCGGTTACAGGTTCATTTGATGACGCACTTGACACCTTCAAGAGGGCTGATGCGATTGCCGCAATCAAAAATGAAGCCTGGCTTACCTCGATCTGTGCAGCTTCCAAGCGTGTCGAAAATATCCTGAAAAAGGCCGATGCCGGAGACGCCATTGAAAAGGGGCTGCTGGCTCAGAGTCAGGAAATTGAACTGTTCAATATTTTTACCGCGGTTGAGAAACCCTTTGTAACTCACGCAGAAAAAGGCGAGTATTCCGAAGCTCTTAAGCTGCTGGCAGGAATGAAGGAGCCGATCGATGCATTCTTCGATAAGGTGCTCGTCATGGCCGAAGATATGCACATTCGCGCCAACAGGCTGGCTCTGCTTAAAAACATAGTGTCGATGTTCTCCAGGGTGGCGAAATTTTCTGCGATAGCTACATAAAACAGTTATGAGTGGTGAGTGGTGAGTGGTGAGATAAAACAAGATTCCCACGCTTTGTCATGTTTCCTGATTTGCTCCTCCAGCAAAAGGGGCAGAGAAATCATACTTTTTTCTCTTACTTATTCTCACCACTCGCCACTCACCACTCACGACTATTTCACATGAAACAATTATTAACCTCAAGAAGGCGTCACGAAGATCTCCTGGGAGATATGCGGGACGCCTTTGCAATAGATTGCGACCGCATTCTTCATTCCGCCGCCTACACGTCATACATAGACAAGACCCAGGTTTTTTCCCTTATAGGCCATCAGGGCATCTCCCACAGGGTGATTCACGTACAGCTCTTATCCCGTATAGCGCGCACGATAGGCCGGAAATTGGGCCTTATTGATGACCTGATAGAAGCTATAGCCATAGGCCATGACATAGGCCACCCCCCTTTCGGCCATGACGGCGAACGCTATCTCGACGGACTCTGCCGGACAGCCGGAATCGGCCTGTTCGCACACAACGTGCAGGGCGTATGGACGCTCGAGCGCATAGAGAAGAACGGAAAAGGCCTCAACCTGAGCCTCGCAGTACTCGACGGCATCCTGTGCCATAACGGGGAGACCACGGAGCAGGGCATTACGCCAGACAACGCGGCATCCTTTATTGAGCTTGACAGGAAAATCGCTGCATGCCTTGAAGATAAAATCCCTAAGCCGGCGACAATGGAAGGCTGCCTTGTGCGCTTTGCAGACACGGTAAGCTATATCGGGCGCGACATCGAGGATGCGATTCTGCTGGGGATCATATCAAGACGCGATATCCCGAAAGAGGCCGCTTCGATCCTCGGCGATACCAACGGTAAGATCGTATACAGGCTTGTGGAAGACCTTATCGCTAATTCGACAGACAAAATGATTTCATATTCAACAGAAGTTTTTGAGGCCCTTAAGGTGCTCAAGGAGTTCAATTACAACAAAATTTATCTCAACCCCCGCGTAAAGGCGGAATCGGAAAAGATAGGAAGCATGTACAGCCTAGTTTTTGACAGGCTTGTCTGCGACATCGAAAAAGGCAACACCCTGTCTCCGGTCATTACCAGATTCGTTTCCCGCATCGAAAAAACCTACAAGGAAGGCCTCAGCCCAGCGGTAATTGCAAGGGACTATATTGCCGGACTCACCGACACGGCATTCCTGAGGCTTTTTACAGAGATGTTCATACCACGCAGCAAGCAGGAGACATGTTGATTTTTGCAGGTAAGATGTCCAAGATCACAAAAGATTTAATCTGATTCAAAGCAGCACCGGTGAACTATAAAACATTTTCACCGGTGCTGTTTGTATTATAAGTCTTTATCCCTGGCAAAAATCAAAATTTGGACCGGTATCGATGATTCTTATATAATCCGATAACAACCTCATGAATAAGTCTTCAGTCTGCGGGTTAAGAAGTTCATACATATCCTGCATAAACGTGATTTCTTCCAGGTAAAGAGTTTCTGTAACCGGGATGCCGTTATCCTCAAAAATACTGTAAATGTTGTTGAGAATTATGCCGCCCGGGTTAAATACATAATACAAAGTCTGCGATTTATAAGCGCCATCGGGCCAGTCGCCTGTTGCGTTATCGAGAAATACTATGTACCATCCATTGCTGAAGCCAAGTTGCAGCCACTGCAGTTGAATGTCCTTGCCGTCGGCATTTTTCTGATAATTTAAATATTCAGTATAATTCTTGAATTGAATCCATGAGCTGGGCGAAATTTGCAGATGGAGGTCTCTTGTTCCGCTTCCGCAACTTACAGGATACTCACCATAGGCATTTTTCAATCTGACCAGTCGCATATCAAGGCTGCCGGTGCTTTGATTATAGATCCGTCCACCCGATCCACCTGCATAAAACCAGCATGCGCCGTGATACCAGTTGTTCCACGGGTATCCGTTTATATCGTTTTCCGCCTCCCATTCCTCGTTAAATTTTTTATTTCCCCATCCGGCCTCGATTTCATCTTGCAGCGGGAAAACCTTTGCAACAATGGCGTTATCCTTTTCCAGTCCCAATGTTCCCTTGAAAACGAGCGTCCATTTGACAGTCTGGAAATTATCGATGGTTATCGGGTTGTCAGTTGGCAAATAAAACTGGATAACTTTCTCTCCATTCTCGTTAAGAGTGCCGCTTGGAACCTTCTGAGTGCAGTCGCCTGCACATCCGACCGTGCCGCATAATGCCGATCCGTACTGGCCGCCTTCCATTTTATAATGCAATTCAAATGTGCCATCTTTCATTGCCTCATTCGGAGTTGTATTTTTTATCTTAACGATCAGCATGTAAAGCTGGTTTTGTATCCCGTTCATGTCTTCAAACAGCGGCACCGCATTCACATCCATCCTTCCCCGGAAGAAATATTCAAGCAGACCGTTTGAATATGCAGCCGCACGGGGTATAAGTCTGTCGGCGTAATCCTGATAAACATTATCATCCAAATTCGTGAATGTGGTTTCAATGTCGTTTAATGTAACATATGAAACAGTTGCAAGACGATAACCAGTGTCGCCGTCACTGGTTTTATAATAGTATCTGTAAATAGTTCCTCCGGTATCCCTTGGATTATCGATAATCTCTTCAGCAATACTGGTGCGACTTGGATACGGAAACTCATCTAATATAGTGTCTTCACTAAAAAAATTGGCATTAGTGTATTCAGCCAAGCCTATAGGCCCATTTACAGTATCTTCAGGATTTGTTCCATCATAACAGTCCGTATCCACCAGCATTGCAATAGGGATGGGCGCCAATGGGTTTGGGGTTAGGGTCAAGATTGATTTGTTGTAATTGTATCTTGAACTGTCTTTAATCCTATTTAAAAATCCTAGAAAGAATTTCCTATTTTTTTTATCATACCTGGTTCTCTCTATAAAAGTTTCGTAATTTAAAGGAATCACATGGGCATCATCACGCGCATGAAGCGGTACTGACGCATCTTCTATAAGGTGCATGAGTTGCCCTATTCCCCGGAAGGTTTCTCCAAAATATTAATTCCTGTCCTCATCATTCAGCGAGGTCAATGCATTGTAATAATAACTTCTCACATCATGCCAGGAATATTTACCCAGTACCTGTTCAGTGTTCTGCGCCCAAAGAACTGATGACATCCATGTCCCGGCAAATCCAGCGGAAGTCCAGGGTTTTAATGGATTATGAAAATGTCTGAATCCCCTATAAGGATAGATTAGCCAGGGTTCGTCTTCATTGAATCCACCGATGGCAATCCAACGCCAAATTTCAGGTGTTATCACACCATTTTCGTCATTATCTTTAAGCATTTTAGGAAGATCGGGGTAATTAATTATCGTATTTAATCCCATGTCAAATCCAAGATAACTTTTTAGAAAATTATTTATATCGGGTTCAAAGTCGGGATTCTCAAGGATAAACCTATTTAAGGAAAAATGTGTATTTCCAGTATATGAATATGAATTGGATATTAAAGAAAGAATAATTAAAATCATTATTGGGATACTTTTATTTAATAGTTTCATATGCTCCTCCTATATTCTAATTGTAATCATTACATTTCTTTTTTTGAGATTTTTTTAAACCTACTATCGTAAATTTTCTAAAAGGGTATGGTTCTAATTCTCTGTTTATTGTTATGATTTGATTTTCATAGCCAATATAGTCAAATGGAAAATCTAGTTCTGTGATTCTTTTTTCTGGATGGTCAAGAACAATTACTGGAATTAGATTATCTCCATATTTTTTATAGAATTCTTTTCTTTCAATTCCTGTTGATAATCTCTTGATGAGTATAATACCTTTTGGTTTCCCTGTATAAGCAAATGCCATGAAATCAACACAATAACCTTCTTTAACTTCATGTATGTTGGGTTCTTGATAATAACAAAAAGGAATAATAAGCGTTAATATGTTATTCCATACCGCTGTCTCACAACCGTTTGGGCCAGTGATTTTCCAGTATCCATCTTTATCAGTGACTGTTTCTTTATTATAGTCTGTACATGCAGTTGGTCCCATTAAGCTTCCTCTTTCTTTGGGCCAAGTAACATAAATAGTCGCACCTTCAATTGGCTCCTTCGTATCAGCATCAATTACTCTACCTTTGTATGTAACCGGTATCGAACAGCATGCGCTCATGGCAAAGAACATAAGGAAAAGGGCTGGTATGTTTATGAACTTACTCATTTGCATTACCTGGCATATAATAGTTTGAAAGATTGTATAAAAGCCCTAGAAGCCACGTATCTTCCATAAGCCATCCTCGTCTTTAACAAAGAGAAGTATGAACGAATAAACCTTGGAATCCTTTGTGGTCTGGATATCATATTCAATAGCGTTCCCTGTTGATTTGATCAGCTTGATGTCGCTTATATCCTGAGCCATGTTTGTTCTTTGTCCCTGCGTCATTGCATTAAAGGCATTTTTGAAGCTTTCTCTGGTAGCATTCGAAAAAGAGGCTGCACAGCCATCAATGTCGTTATCGGATAATTTTTGCCTCATCCCCTGCCATTTTGTTTTAAGAAGAGTATCAACCTGAGCCTGATCTTGAACGGCGACCGCTACCGTGGCGCTGAAAGTGATGCCTTCCTGATTCTGCACATGAGCAGTAAAATAATACAGCCCCGGAACAGTCAGTTTTATATAACGGACACTATCCGTGCTCCCATCAAGATATTCAACCTGACCGGGTCCGCTGACAGTAAGTGTCGGATTGATATAATTGAATGATCCAATTATTCTTAGTGTTGTTTCAAAGGGCGACAATCCCGAATCTTCATCTGCCGAGAGCCTTATATATTCTTCTGGAACATCTACATTGATGCTTACCGATGCCTGAGAGGTATTCCCCTGAGAGTCGGTTGCCGTTACAGTAATCGTATTGCTTCCGTCTGTTACGGGCACATCGTTTATTTCAAAATTGCCGTCTGATACCGTTCCTGTTACACCACCGGCTGCTACACCCGTTTCAGTACCATGGTAATTGCTTATCGTACCTCTGACGACAAGACCCGGGTTTGAAACGGTTTCTCCCTGCAGGGGTGATGTTATTGAAATGGAGATGGGTTTAACCGTTATGTTTGCCGTTGCGCTGGAGGACTTGTTCTTCTTATTGGTGACAGTAAGCTTGGCTGTATAGGTTTTTGGAATCGTATAGATATGCGAAACAATCTCACCTGTTTCAATAGGACTCCCGTCTCCATAATCCCAGGAGTATGTTGTTATACCAGAGCCCGTACTTTTTGAACCGTCGAATGTTACAGTCAGCGGAGATGAACCTTCAGAAGGTGTTGCGCTGATTACTGCCTTGGGCGCACATGCCGTCAATCCAATTAATGAAATCATCGATAACAACAGAATGAAACAGGATACAAAATGACTTGATCTCTTACCTGAATACAACAAATCGACACTTTTGATGTATGACATCATTTCCTCCTCCAAAATTAATTTCAATGTTCCTTAACAAGGTATTTCCAGTTATGCTTAAATAATATCATGTCATTATTTAAGAATCAATTTATATCATTGTTTCCAGATATAAATCTTATGTTGAAAACTCGAACCGGGACGGATGATTTGAATATTTTTACCGGAGCTTCCAGGGTTATATTAAAGAAAAAAATAGCCGGAAAACCGGGCTGGGAAGGGATACCCGATTTTCCGACTCAGGGTTGATTCACATTAATTTCCTGATAATTCTTTAAACGCTATTTTCAGGCCGTCTTCAGCTGCCACCCTCATCCATGTGAGGCTAATGGTATATTTTTCCCATGCAGCTTTAAGACTTGACCACGCATGAGGCCTATGGAAATTTATCGTGTTTCTGTTTACCGTTGCCTGATATACACCCATGACTCCCTCCTTTTTGCTTTTTTAAGGTCTGCCAGGGAATTCTATTTCAGCGACCTTATATGCCTGAGCTATGCTGCTAGCTGCAGTTGCTTTTTATCCGCCACATTGATTATCTCAAGGACCTCGCCAAGTCCGAATTCTTCAGGTACCGCACCCCAGGGATTAATTTCAGGGTTATCCTTGCATGACGGGCAGAGGTGCTTGAATGTAAGGTCTTCGGCGCCAGTACCCCAGATCTCGAGCTTCAGGCACTTTTTGCAGATTGCCTTGCCGCAGGTATCGCAGGTATCTACAGCTTCAGCCTTGCCGCATATCGCACATCGTTTCAAATTGATGGCCTTCATGGCTACCTCCTTTATGCTTATCGTAACGTTACATATATTATTGCGATTACCGTGCCAGTATTTATCGAATAAAAGCATGATCATAACATATTGTTATCATTAACTTAATTGAAGAATATCCAGGAAGATTAGTTTTCACGTATGGCAGCACACCCATAAATATCAAGGTTTTCATGGGGGGCTGACCATAAAAGGAACCGGTTTCAATATAACAGGCGTCCTGGGAATATGCTTTGGATTACCTACTGATTCTTCTTGATATCCTTATTCATACTGGGAAGTATTACGTCTTCCGGTCTTGTAAGAAGGTCTATGGGAAGATTGAGGACACGAAGCAGTGAGCTCGCAACAGGGTGCGATATCGATACGGCAGGCAGATACTTAACCGATGGATCGTCAACCGGGCCTCTGACCTTGAGGCTTATAACGATTAGGGTGCCTTTATCCCCTGTAAGCACCCAGCCTACGATGGGTATCATGGCAACGGTCCTGTCAAAAGTTTCAAGAGGCTGAATACCCATTATGACATCCATGTAATTAGTCCTGAGCATATACTTGCCCACTGCCGAGACCTGAAGCGAATTGCTGTCCAGATAGAAGTTTTCGAATGATACATATGAATCCCTTATGGTGAAATCGGCAGAGATGTGATTGTAGGGAAATCCCACATGAGTGAGGTCGAACTCACCCGATTTGATAATCTTATAGGGATTCAATACGCTGAATATTCTGGAAACGAGATTATATTTGTCAATTATACCGTTCACCGCCTTGAACTTCATATCCCCGTTTACTGCATCACCCGTGTTCCAGAGCCTTCCGTGCATGCTCATCGTACCTGTTATCCACGGCTTTCCCTTGGATTGCATCTTCAGGGCTTCCGCTATAGGTGAGTTATCAATGCTGATATTAAGGTCATATGTCTTGCTGCCGGAGACAGGGACCATGACCGAACCGGTAATAGTACCATAAGGCACCTTCAAATCCATCCCGAGGAGCTTTAAAACGCCGTTTTCAAGCAGAACGCCTGTGGATCCCTGTGGAATACTAATTCCTGAATAACTCAGGTTGGTGAATCTGACTTTGGCATCCACCTTTATTTTATCAAGAGAGCTGTCTGTCGAGGGCGGCTTGCCCTCCTCGCCAATTTTAAGGTCAGCCAATACAATATCTCCCTTGAATTCGGGAATATCATTAAGAACCAACAACCCGTTCAGTCTGGCATTTATTCCTGCTTGCACCAGCCTGACATCATTAAGACTAAGGTTTTTCTTCTCCATTACCACATCGCCGTCGATCCTTGTGGGTGTTCCCTTATATTCAAGCTGGATATTATTTAGGTTCAATCTGCCGAGAAGGCTCGTCTCATCGCCGAGGCGTATGGAAAAGTTCCCTGATGCAACCCCGGTCCTGGGTATGAAATCCCCTTTCTTGATAATGTCAAACGTTGAAAGGTCTACACTGCCGGTAAGGCTGAAAGACGAGTATTCGTCACAGGTATAAATCGCGGTCTTAATTTTTGTTTCTCCAATGACCGTATTAAGCTCCGGTATATTGATGAAACTGCCCCGGCCTATCCTGGCGGAAAACTTTCCCGTCCCGGAAATTATACCGGTTTTTGGCTTTATCTGCGTACCGTACAGGGTGAAGTCTTTCGACTGGACTGTAGCGTTTCCTTCAAGGTCCGGCCATGTTCCCTTGCCCGATGCCGATATGGCAGTGTCCTTATCCAGGCTGAATGCCTCAGAACCAGGTATTCCTCTTGCCTTAAGGTCATACGTAAAATTGATTTTGCCGAACGGGTCTTCGATATTCAGATTCAGGCTGTCAACCGGCTTGTCATCATAGGTACCCTTGACACTGGCAATAAGAGGCTTGAAGTATTCAGGGCCTTTCACTGTCCCGGAGAGATCCCTGATAACAGCATCATCCCAGTTAAGATCAACACCGTTCAGAACGGCGTTTCCTCTGACTCTTGCGCCTCCTGTCTTTTCCTCATAGAAAACCTGGGCCTTTGCGGTAATACGCCCGTCCTTGATCATCTTGACCGGGTCGAGGAATGTATTTACATCCATTGCAACCACACCTGCGCGCCAGGCCTGAATAAAGTCGGCCGCTTTCATGTCGAGGTCAGCTTCAACGTCTATCCTGAAGGCGTCCTTGTGTAAGGCCGGGAATCTCAAAACCACGGATTTAAGAGGTGAGCCGCCAGCCGTACCCGTGATGTTAAGGACATTGATATCCCCGTTCTTCGTCTCAAGATCAGCCTTGATGTTCCTTATTATATTCCCCGGCCTTGAACTGAAGGTGAGGCCTCTTACAGCCAGAGCTATATCAAGGTCAGTTATGCATGTTTCGAACGTATCGAAATCTTTGACCTTGCCCCTGAAACTGGCATGGCCGATTTTGGCACTGCCTTTTCTTGCCTGTTTTTTCAGAAGGAGGAACAGCCAGTCCGGAAATTCCTTTACCGGCAGGAATTCAACAAAGGGCTCATAATCGAATTCATCCGAAACTATATTCAAATCAAGGAACATATCCCCTTTTTTATCAATGCCCTTTATCCCAGCAGCTCCGGTAAAATTTATAAGGTTGGATTTAACCTGAAGGTCTTTTATGACAATATCTTTAGTATCGGTCATAACACTGGATTTCATGCCAAGGCGCTCGACTTTTGCCCCCCAGGGAAGGCCGAGCTTTGTCAGTTCCAGACTTGAATCGCAGAGAAAAGTATCACCTTTTTTGTTGAAACCGGCCTGAAGTCCAAGAAAATCAGTCTTTATGCCCCAGGGAAGATTGAGCCCGTTAAATACGACAGAGGCTTCGCCCGACACATCATTGTTCTTTGTTACGAATGAAACCGTGCCGCCCAGATGTCCGGCAAAACCTTTATCCAGCCCGGAAAGGTTAAGGTTTTTCAATTGCGCCTCGCCTTTCCAGGAACCCGCCGACTTGAGCGCTGCAAACCTGATATCGCCGCCGAGCGCTTCGGCGTTCAGGTCGGCCAGGTAGGAACTTGCGGAACCTCTTATGTTGTCAATCTTAACGAACTTGTCTTTGTAATAGATAATGCATGTGGCTCTGTTTGTTCTTAAAAGCGGCAGTTCGGGTGATTTTTCCTCTTTCTTTATATTATCCGCATGGACGATGATGTAAGGATTGACCAGGTCAACCGATTTGATGCCATGCCTGCCGAAAAGAAGACCCCATTTTGAAAACCGGGCGGTTATTGAATCAGCTTTAAAATAAATTTCATCCGGGCTGCCGAACTCTATCCCTGAAACTGTTACATAAGGGTTGCCGAAAAGTTCCAGGTGAATATCACCGATGATGATTTTTTTGCCAAGCTCATCGCTTATAGCGTCTTCGGCAATAGTCCTCATCCTTTCAGGAGTTATGTAATACCATGCAGCCAGGAACCCCGCTGCAATAATTATGATCACCGCAAGCAGCAGGACAATAATGGTCTTAATGATTTTTTTCATGCGCACTTTTCCAAATAGTACATTTGTCCTATAATAAGCAATACCTTGCTCAAGCAACAGGTTATACGCCTGCAGGAGAGGAGAAACAGATGAATGCTTGTGTGAATACTAAAAAAACAGGGTTTGTGGCGACGCTCATTATTATGGTCCTGCTTTTCGTTAATGAAAATCTGCAGGCAACTGAAATGCCCGATGTCGAAAGGTATGTACTTGATAACGGCATGACGTTCCTTCTGCTCCCCAGGGATTCCAGTTCGGTCTCTTTCGAGGTCAGGGTCAAGGTCGGCAGCATAGACGAGCAGACGGGAAAGACCGGGTTGTCCCACATGCTGGAGCATATGATGTTCAAAGGGACCAGAACCATAGGCACATTTGACTACCGTAAGGAAAAAAAGCTTCTGGATAAGATGGATGCCGTTGCGGAAAAGATGAAAACCGCTTCACCTGTACAGAGCGCACAATTGAACGAGCAGATGGCCTCTCTCATAAAGGAGGCATCGGCCCTGCAGATACCAGGAGAGCTTGACAGGCTGTATTCGCTTGCAGGGGGCGTAGGCCTTAACGCCTCCACCTCCGCCGACATGACCTCATATCACGTTAGCCTGCCCAGAGGCAGGGTGGAATTCTGGGCGGCTATCGAGAGCGAGAGGATGAGAAAGCCAGTATTCAGGGAATTTTATACGGAAAGGGATGTTGTCCTGAAAGAACGCTCCCAGAGGGTTGACCTTTCAGATGAAGGGACTTTGTTTGAAAAATTCCTTCTACATTCCTTCGAGACTTCTCCTTACAGGTACCCTGTCATAGGGTTCAGAAAGGATATCGAAGGCCTGACCACCAGAGACCTCGAGGACTACTACTTCGAACACTACATCCCCAGGAATATGGTGGTCGCAATAGCAGGCGGATTCGACTCCATAGAGACAAAAAAGATCCTGGCAAGATATTTCGGTAAGATTCAAAACAGGGACAAGCCCGGGACCATTATCACGGATGAGCCGGTACGCAGGGCGGATATAAAAATCAGGATATCATCCAAAGAGCAGCCGAATATCATCATAGGGGTTCAAAAACCGAAACTTCCAAGCATTGACGACACCTGTTTTGATGTGATCGAGCAGGTTTTGACGGGCGGCGAGACCTCAAGGCTTGTCAAGGCGCTGATCAAAAAGGGGCTTGCCTCGGATGTAAGCGCATACAACGGTTTGCCCGGCAGCAGGCTTGACAATCTTTTCCTTATCTCGGCCAACCCTGTAACCCCGTATACGAATAAGGAGCTTGAAGATATTATATGGAAAGAGATCGAACTTCTCAACAAAGAAGGCATTACAAAGGACGAGCTTGATCAGACCGTAAGGGTTCTTACGAAATCAATTCTCTCATCCCTTGAAACCGATGCCGGAGCCGCATCCGTCCTGTCCATATACGAAATCCTGGCAGGAGACTGGAGATATGTTTTCAGAAATCTCGAAGTCCTGCAAGGACTCACCCTGGAGCAGATCAAGGAATGTTCGGCAAGATACCTTGTAAGGGGAAAAGCGACCACTGCATATCTGGAGGATTGATATGAAAAAGGCCTTAATAATTTTTGCAGCACTATTTATTGCAGGATGTGCGACAGCATCGAACCCCAGGCTCCTTGCAGAAAAACCGGTCAGTGCAGCCCCTCCCACAGCGCCTCTTGTTGACGGTATATACAGGCTTGAAGGTACGGGTGTGACCCATGTCGCCATGCTTTTTCCGGGCGGGACAATCCTTGATAAAAAAGGCCGTGAAGGAACCGCTGCGCTCCTTTGTTCCTCGCTTGTCACGGGAGGCACAAAAGACATCGGCCCGGAAGAAATGGATAAACTCCTTGACTCTCTGGCAATAGATATTTCCATCTCCCCACAGAGGGATTACACCATGGTATGGATGTCCTTTTTACCTGATGTCTCGGATAAGGTAATCAGGCTGCTCATCGACATTATCAGGACCCCGCGCCTCGATCCACAGAGGGTCGAACTGGCCCGCGGCATCATGAAAGACAGTATCATTCGTAAGGACGACGAGGCAATCGAGCAGGCTTTTATTATTTACCGTAAGCACTATTACAGGGATGACCCAAGGGCTGAAGAACCAACGGCGAAGAGCGTAGATGCAATAACAAAAGAGGACATGCTTAAAATCCACAGTGAGATATTCAGTTCAAAGCCGCTTATAGGAATAATCGGAAGACTCGACGATAAAAACACACTGCTGTTAAAAAACGAATTCACCGGAAATTTTTCGGTATCGACTCTTACGTATCCGCCCAACCCCGACTATGGCACGTTCACGGGCAGCGCGAACCAGAAGCAGTGCGTCGTTCTTATGATACACAAGGCGCCCGCCATGACTGACTCAACATATGCAGCGACTGTCGCCGCGGACCTTATAATAGGTTCAGGAGGTTTCAACTCTCTGCTGGTCAAGGAGGTCCGGACAAAGGCCGGGCTGGCATATTCTGCGAACAGCTTCTACCAGGCCTCACTTCTGTGGGGCGCATCCGGCATAATTGTCATAACCGAGCCGAAAGAACTCCAAAACGTGAAGGATGCCATCGCACGCACGTTCTCTCAGGCTGAAAATGGCATCACTGAAGAAGAGCTGAGCTGGGCCAAGGCGGCCATAACAAACAGAGCGGCAACCGAGTACAACACGCCGGGCGGCATAATATCGCATTCAATGGGCTATGCGTTCCAGGACATTCCTGCGGGTTTCGATGAAAAATTTCTGGCTGACATTGCAGCTCTCACACTGACTGATGTCCGGAAAGCAGCCTCATCACTTATAAAAGGCCCCTGGGTCGAGGTGATGATAAACCCTCCGGTAACCAACAAGTAAAGTCTTCAGGACTGCAAATGAGATTCGTTGTTGGTCATGGTTTATAATAAAAAATTTCTCACATAGGTGTTTCAAGAAGAGGAGAACGTTTCTGACAGTACGGCGGCTCTAATCCTGGATGACATTAAGGGCAAATTCCATGTCGCTTGCCAACAGTTCGCTGACAGCCTTCACACCCTGCTTCACATTTCTCTTCTTGATGGATTCGTTGATTTTACGCAGATGGCTTAGCGTTCCTTCAATATTGATGACTCTCTGCTTCAGTGCCATATGCTGCACTCTCATAATGCTGGGCACCAGATCCATGATGATTTCCTTAATGAGCTGGTTATCGTTGACCTCAAGGCAGATCATTGCATACTCAAATCGCACATCGTAATAGGCGTCTTCGTCGCGGTCAGGGTAGAGGCTCTCAATCTTTTCGAGTGCGGCATCAAGCCTACTGATTCGATCCCCGTCGGAGTTGAGTATAACCTGTCGCAGGATAAGGGTGTACAGCACCTGCAGAACTTCATAGAGCCAGCGTATGTACTGTTTGGAGAGCGGCGTGACCCGTGCTCCCTGGCGCGGAATGAGCTCGACCAGTCTGTTTCTCTGAAGGGATTGCAAAGCTTCCCGGATCGGGATACGGCTTACACCCAAGTCCTTTGCAAGATGCGCTTCCCGTATCCATTCACCCGGCTTGAGATATCCCCTGACAATCTGTTCCGTCAGATACCTGGTGATCTGATTCGGGAGACTGTCTGAAATTCTAAAATTCATAGATATTGTGTTTTCCCTTCCTCGCCAGAGATCCTTGCATCATCTGATTACACCTTATATCGGCGCCATTAATACGCACAATAAGTTGCTTGTCAATGAGCAAGTGGACATTTGGACCATGGTCATTGACAGTGAAAGAAACTCAACAGAGGGCTGAATAACAAGAAAGTATAGAGATTGACAAAGATGTTAGAAATAGTATATTGTATACAATAAACAATGATTGTTTATTTCACTGGGAGGTAATCATGAATGACGTTTATTCAGAAAAACCATGGATTTCTTCTTACGACAAAGAGGTTCAGGAATCGCTGGAATATCCGGACGTCTCCTATCAGGATTTCATAAGGGATGCATTTGATAAGGTGTCAGGCAGGGACGCTCTTCACTATATGGGGAGGGCGTTTAATTATCGGATGCTGGACAACCTGTCGAACAGGTTCGCTCATTTCCTTGAGGGTGAAGGCTCTCTCCCCGGCGACTTCATCGCTGTCCACACGCCCAATATCCCTGCCTGCTATATTTCACTCGTTGGAATCCAGAAGGCGGGGTGCATATATCAGGGTGTGAGCCCTCTCCTCACTCCGGAAGAACTCGAATACCAGCTGAATGATTCCGGCGCCAAGGTCATAGTCACCCTCGACCTCCTTTTCGCCAGAGTCGCCGACGTGGCAAAAAAAACTTCAATTAAAACAATCGTGGTTACCTCCATTGCCGATTATCTCCCGCTATTCAAGAAGATCCCGGGTTTGCTTATGAAGAAAATACCGACAGCTCCGGTTGGTGATGTGCCGGGGATCCGTGTAGTACGTTTCACGAAATCCCTTCAGGGAAAGCCTGATAATTTTGTGAACAAAAAATCCGCTCCGTCGAGCCCGTGCGTGATGGTATACACCGGAGGCACGACCGGCAATCCGAAGGGGGCCCTGCTGACCCACAGAAATCTGGTCAGGCACATTATCCAGAATCAGGTTTGGTACGGATTCAGGAAAGGAGGAGAAACCCTTGTATGTCCGTATCCCATGTTCCACATGGCGGGGTGTTTTATCACCATGACAAGCATTGCCCTGGGATGTACGTATGTCATGGTGCCAAACCCGCGCGATATGGGTTCCATGGTATCAGCCATCAGGCGCTACAAACCCTCCGCTATTCTTGCCGTACCGACCATATACCTCGAGATGATGAAACTCCCGGAGTTTAGAAAAGCAGATCTAAGTAAAGTCAAATATTTCATAAGCGGTTCGGCACCGTTCCCTGCCGAGAATATAAAAGAGTTCGAAACGCTTACCGGCGGCAAGCTGATCGAAACCTACGGTCTGACAGAAACCACGACTTGTATTGCCGCTCCCCCATTCAACGGAGTGAAAAAGGTAGGCTCTGTCGGAATCCCATTCATGGACACCGGTGTAAAGATAGTAGACCCAGATACGGGCGAACCGGTTCCTTTTGGCGAGCCCGGCGAGATCATTGTCTCCGGACCTCAGGTTTTTTCAGGCTATCACAACCAGCCCGAAGAAACGGCGAATGTGCTCAATGAGGGCTGGTTCCGCACCGGAGACGTAGGTATTATGGATGATAAAGGGTATCTTTCAATCGTGGACCGGATCAAAGATATGGTGAATGTTTCCGGCTTCAAGGTATTCACCCGTGTGGTGGATGAAGTGCTGGTTGAACACCCGGACATCGCCATGGCGGCGACCGTCGGACTGCCCGATGCAAAGAGACCGGGCTCCGAGATCGTGGCCTCCGCCGTTGTCCTCAAACCCGGCGTGAAAGGAAGCGAAGAACTCAAGTCCGATATCTTATCCTATTTGCAGAAGAGGCTTGCACCTTACAAGATACCGAAGAAGATAGAATTTTTTGACCATCTACCGCTCAGTAATGTCGGCAAAGTACTGAAAAAAGATCTTAGAAAGGTGTTGGGCGGATGAAACCTCGAAGCCTAAATAATCTTCCAACTTGTATCGCTGCATCAAAGGAAGGGATAATTATATGACTCGGAAAAAGGATGAAACATCCGCAAGAAAAGGCCCACTGTCCGATATCAAGATACTCGACTTCTCGTACCTGATCCCCGGGCCTTATGGAACAATGATTCTTTCGGACCTCGGCGCGGACGTCATCAAGGTAGAGAATAGCGAAAACCCGGATATCGTGCGGCTTTACCCTCCGTATGTCGATGAAATGAGCGCAGTATACGCGCACCTAAATCGCGGAAAGAAATCACTGTCGCTGAACCTGAAGAAAAAAGAAGCCCGCGAGATCATATACAAGCTTGTTTCTGAATATGATGTCGTCATCGAACAGTTCAGGCCCGGCACCATGGAACGCCTGGGACTCGGCTACGAGGTTCTGTCAAAGGTCAACCCGTCGGTCATATACTGTTCTCTCAGCGGATACGGGCAAACCGGATCGTTTTCAGCCCGGGCGGGCCATGACATCAACTATATGGCGCTTTCAGGCGTCGAGTCCATCTCGGGACGGAGAGATACGGGACCGGTGTTAACGGGTATACAGATAGCTGACATCGCCAGCGGCTCGAAGAATGTGGTCATAGGTGTGCTGGCTGCCTGCATCAACCGCATGAACACGGGGAAAGGCGACTATATCGACGTATCAATAACGGACGGCGTTTTCTCCATGTCTCTGTTTACCATTGCCGGACACCTGGCAGGCGCCCAAGAACCCCAGCGGGAAGATTTCCTGAGCGGAGGGGCTCTGTATGACTTTTATCCCACATCCGACGGAGGATATCTTTCGGTAGGACCGATCGAGGAAAAGTTCTTCAAGGTTTTCAGTGAGACAATAGGCCGTCCCGATATAATCGAGACTGGAATTCTCAACTGGAATGCAAAGGAGTGCGTCCGGAATATAATCGCGGATAAGCACCTGGCATACTGGCGTGAAAAATTCATGGCGTGTGATGCTTGCGTCGAGCCGGTCTACTCCGTGAGCGAGGCAATAGCGAACCCGCCCCTCAGCGAAAGAGACATGGTAGTCGAAGTCTCAACCGGAAATGGCGGCAAGGTCAGGCAGATAGGAAACCCCATAAAATTCAAATCAGGCCATTACTATGCCCCGAACTGCGGAGTGACCCTCGGGTATCATAACCACGAGATTCTAACGCACCTCGGATTGACCGAGAAAGAGATAAAGGACCTCGAGATGATAAATGCGGTGGGCAGAGTATAGTATTCCATCCAATAAAGAAGGAGGAACCGACACACATGATATCCGATCTGGCAAAACCTTTCGATGAAATCATCCGGAATATGGACAAGGAGTTGCAGGCCCTTGCGTCCCAAGGAAAGAGGCTCATCGGTTATTTCTGTACCTACACCCCTGTGGAGTTGATTCACACCTCCGGATTCATCCCAGTAAGGATCATGGGAGAATCAGGAACCGTTGAAAAGGCATACACGCTTACCCCTGACTTTATATGCCCATACCTGAGAAAGGCTGTTGAAAGGGGATTAAAAGGTTCCTACAAATGTCTTGACGGTCTCGTCCAGGGATATACCTGCGACGCAGCCTGCGGGGTCGCCAATATCTGGGAGGCGAATATGGGGGCCGATCCTTTCCATATCCTCCCGCTTCCCTATGTGGACCAGCCTGAATCAAGATCTTTCCTC
>CAYNVT010000031.1:35605-38224 GCA_964400685.1 uncultured Bacteriovoracaceae bacterium
GTCAGGGCTCGAGGATCTTGCAGAAATTCTCAAACGTGCGGGAGGCACTTACTCTCCTGAACGTCTGGCTTACTCTCTCGACATTTACGGGAGAATCCGGACACTCATGTCCGAACTCTATGAACTGCGATACGAGCACAGACTACCCCTCAGCGCAGAAGATTTCCTTATTATAGTCCAGGCTGGGTTCATAGTGACTCCCGAACGCTATCTCTCCATGCTCCAGGATTTGATTAGTTCGATACCCAAGAACTGTGACCCATATGAAGGTGTGCCGGTTCTCGTTTCCGGCAGCCTTATCGAAGAAACTAAAGTCCTCAGGATTCTCGAGGAATCAGGAGGCCGGGTTGTGGCGGACGATCTCTGCACGGGGATGAGAAATTTCGTACCGGCGTACGGGCATGGAAGCGATCCCATGGATCAGCTCATCGACCGCTTCATGAACCGTTTTCCCTGTCCGTCGCGGACAAGCGCTGAAGACAGACTCCCCAGGCTTCTCGATCTTGTGACACACTCAAAAGCACAGGCAATGGTTTTTGTCTTCCAGAAGTACTGCACCCCTCATCTGAGTGATTACCCATTCCTGAACGATGCGCTCAAAGACAAGGGGATCCCCTCTATCATGGTGGAACTTGATGAGACGGGGATCATGGAAAGTCAATTAAAGACAAGGCTCGAAAGTTTCTTCGAAATGATCGGATGGTGAGAGATGGAGAAGAGCTCAAAATCAAAGAAAAGACTGAAAACCGCAAAGGAGCTTCCGCTTATCATTGCGGAGTACTACCAGGAATGTCATGAGGCAAAAAAGGAAGGCAGGCCTGTAGGATGGATGCCCCCGATGAACGGCGGCATCGAACTTTTTTATGCCATGGGATTGCAGCCTGTTTTCCCGGAAAACTGGTCTCCCGTCTGCGCCGCCTTCGGGCTTAACCACAAGAACTTCGAGGTCTGCGAGAGTATGGGCTACTCCCGTGACCTGTGCGGATATCTGAGGAACATCATCGGCTATGTTCACGGCATGATGGGCGGGCCTGACAACCCCCTGGGCGGTCTGCCCGAGCCGGACATAATACTTCCGCCCCAGGGCGGATGCTCTCCTGTCATGAAAATCTTTCAGGCCCTCATGAGGAGGTTTCCTCAGGCCCGGACATTTTATGCAGACATGCCTCAGGTCGCCATCGAGAATATCAAGGATCACCATATAAATTATGCCGTTTTCGAAATGAAGCGGCTCGTGAATTTCCTCGAAGAAGTAACCGGCCGGAAGCTCGACTATGACAGGCTAAAAGAAGTCGTGAGGCTTTCCGACAAGGCTTGTGAGCTTTGGGATGAAATCATGAGCTACCGGCGTTTCATCCCCACTCCGATCTCGGCCTCGGAGATCGGCATCATGTTCGTTATGGTTACACGGCAGGGAACGCAGATAGCAGTCGACTATCTGACCCGTGTAAGGGACGAACTGAAAGAGAAATCCGAACAAGGCATCGGCATACTTGAAGACGAGAAGGTCAGGCTATTCTGGGACAATATCCCGCTTTGGTACAACATGGGCCTTTTCAACTACTTCGAGAAGATGGGAGGGGTGGTTGTTGCAGAGACCTACTCCGCTGCATGGTCGCTGCGTCTGGATGCGAACAATCCTATGGAAACCCTGGCGAGAAAGACCCTGATTTCTTATCCGCTCGTATCCTGTGTATCCATCAATAAACGTAAGGAAATGGTCCTGAAGGCCTGCCGTGAGTACGCAATCGACGGGGCGATACTCCACAGGAACAAGTCATGCGTGCCCATTACGCTTGGCCAGATGGACATCAAACGGGAGCTTGAACAGATGGATATACCGGCCCTCATCATCGATGCTGACCACATGGACGACAGAAACTTCTCCACCGCACAGTTCCAGACCCGTGCAGACGCATTTATGGAAATGCTTCTTGCCAGAAAGGGGTATTCGCTATGACAATGACAAAACCATTTGAAGAGTTCATCCTTACGGATCTTGTGGATCGCCATACAGCCTCGGACCCGCACAGGACCATTATCAGGTATAAACGGGAAAAGGGCGGAACATACGAAGACCTCAGCTGGCAAAACCTGAAGGACACGGTGACATGCTGCGCGGCTGGCTTCGTAAAGCTCGGTCTTCAGCCCGGCGACAAGGTCTGCATCCTGTCCTATAACCGGCTCGAGTGGATAATAGCTGACTTCGGCATCATGGCGGCATGCGGGGTCAACGTGCCCATCTACCACACCAACACGCCGGAACAATGCGCTTATATCATAAACGATTCGAGTGCCGGTATAGTGGTGGTTGAGAACAGGGAACAACTCGATAAGATAAGAAACGCGTTTCCCGACCTGCGGCAAAGACCGAAGATAATCGTCATCGACGGAGATACTGAAGAAGATATCATATCATTTACGGCCCTGCTGGAAAGCGGACGCTCATCTCTGGCTGAACTCTCTGATGTCATCGCCGAGAGGCGGAAACGGGTGAAACCTGATGACCTGGCCACCATTGTATACACCTCGGGGACTACCGGCCCGCCCAAGGGCTGCATGATGAGCCACCTGAACATCAGTCATGTTTTGAATTCCATAGACCAGCTGATCAGAATC
>CAYNVT010000032.1:0-38215 GCA_964400685.1 uncultured Bacteriovoracaceae bacterium
CTTTTCCATAGCGGACAAGGCTGTTCTTGATGGATATTGCAAAATCAGCAGGGATCGCGAACCCGATCCCGATATTGCCGCCCGACCTTGACAGGATCGAGGTGTTTATTCCTACGAGTTCCCCTCTCATGTTAACAAGGGCACCGCCGGAATTGCCCGGGTTTATCGCCGCGTCTGTCTGAATAAAGTTTTCATAATCGGTGATACCGAGGCCTGAACGGCCTAATGCGCTTACAATACCCAATGTAACCGTCTGGCCGAGTCCGAACGGATTGCCTACGGCCAGGACAAAGGTCCCTATCCTTAATTTGGATGAATCACCGACAGGCAGGTAAGGAAGCCCTCTTGCATCTATTTTTATTACAGCCACATCACTCTTGGGGTCTGTCCCGATAATATGTGCTGCAAATGCCCTGTTGTCCGAAAGCCTTACCTCAACCTTATCCGCACCGCTTACAACATGGTTGTTTGTAAGAATATAGCCGTCAGAGGATATGATGACACCTGAACCAAGCGAGCGCTGAACCCTTTCCTCGCGCGGGGCGTTGCCGAAAAAATCCCTGAAGAACGGATCGGAATAAAACGGCGAACGGTCAGCAACGGTCTTTGTAGATGAGATGTTGACAACCGACGGAATAACCTTCTGTGCCACATCCGCCACCCATTCTCCCTGAAGCATGTCGGCTGTTGCAGCCTGGCAGGTTGCTGCGGTCAGGAGCATTGCAGCTACTGTCAGGGCACATAGCCTGCTGGTATTTTTCATAGTAAAGCCTCCTTATGCTGGAACTGTCCTAACACAGAGAACAAAGTGTTTCAACTGTGCCCCATAACCTCTGATCAAGCCAGTGTACATTACCAGGACAATCAGATATAGATATGGTATGATGGAGCTTAATTCTACCAGAGACTACCATTTAAAAAGCGATATCGACCTCATGAGGGAATATACGATCAATGAGTCGCTGTCCTCTTCTGAGTCGCATTATATGGCCTGTATTGAAGAGCCGAGGCCGTTCGGGCAGATAGTAGCCGAAAAGCTTAAGAGCCTTGGTCTGCTTAAAGAGCGTTCAATAATTATGGAAGCGGGAGGCGGATACGGAAGTTTCATGGAGGCCATGCTGTCTTCAAGTCATGGCCTTATTAAAAGAGTAATCATGGCTGACCTTTCGCCAGCTCTTCTTGAAAGGCAGAGGAAAAGGCTCGAACCGTTCAGGGACATGGTGACTTTTATAAATGGCGATATACATGAAATGCTGCCTGCAATCAGCGGAATCGATCTTGTGATCATGAATGAGATGATCGGCGACCTCGATACTATGACAGGCCTTGAGCCTGACAAACTTCCCGCCGGGATATCTATGTTGATCGATAAATATGGCCTGGATATACCGGAAAGCGGAAAATTCTCAATGAATACAGGCGCGATAAATGCTGTTGAGGAGGTATGCTCAAAGGGCTTTACCGCCTACATATCCGAGCATTCCTGCGACCCCATTATCCCGGAAGTCATGCCATGGCTTGCCAGCGGGCTCGAAATTGACGGCTGGCCACGGGAGATAAAGCTTCATGGGCATTCGGAATATACGATCAGGTTCAGCCACCTTATCAAAGTGGCGCAGCATTTCGGCAGAAAAATCCTGACCGGTTCATATGCCGAGCTGGTCGGAGTAAGGAACAGGCATTTTTACAGGTTTATGTTTGAATCAGGCGCCTGTTCGACTCCCGAACAGGAAATCGTGCTGGAGTTTCTGGACCATATCAGGGAATACAGATGGCTGATAATCTATTAATTCCGTTTCGTATTCAAGCCCTGCCATTGTCTTAGATTATTGATGACCTTCACGCTTCAGTAAATTAATGATCGTTTCAGAGAAAATAGTAAGATGATATAATGATAATCGATGAAAAAGATCCTGACCTTTCTTTCGGATTTCGGAATTAAAGACAGCTATGCAACCCAGGTCAAGGGCAGGATACTGAGCGCTGCGCCGGATGTGAACATAATTGATATTACGCACGAGTGCGAAAGGTTCGGCATTATCCCCGGCGCATGGCTGCTTCATACATCATGGAAGTACTTTCCTAAAAATACGGTTCATCTTGCGGTTGTCGATCCCGGTGTGGGAACTGACAGGGCAATTCTTGTTCTTGAAAAGGACGGCCATTTCTTCATCGGCCCGGATAACGGGATATTCTCGTTCATTTATCCGGCTGAAAAGGTGTTTGAAATTACATGGAAACCCAAGACCGAAATTTCTTCAACCTTTCATGCAAGGGATATAATGGCCCCGGTTTCCGCGATGATATTGAACGGCGTACAGCCTGCGACCCTGGGCATTCCGAAGAAGGATGTCATATCGTTCGATGCTTGTGCGCCCATGGTCGTAAATATAGACGGCTTCGGGAATATCATCACGAACATCGATTTTGCATTGGTTGGCGGCTGCGGCGTTGTTGTGAACGGCACTTCTGTGGACAGGATTGCCGAAACCTACAGGGATATGGCCGAAGGCGAGATTGCATTGATAAAAGGAAGCGCAGGGACAGTGGAAATATCTGCCAGCATGCAAAGCGCTGCCGATATCTTAAAGGCAAGTGCAGGCATGCCTGTGAAAGTCGGAAGGGGTGAAGAATGAATTCAAAGCTCAAGGTCCTGATGGTCGATGCGGCGAGCGGATATTACCGTCATGAGCGTTATAATGTAGGCGATTTCTTCGGGCCGGTTGATCTGGGGCTCAACCTTGCCGGGAGGTTCAACTCGCTCAATATCGGAGTTGGGCTTCTCGCCGGTTCGATATTTCCGGGTTCGAACCGCATGATCTTCACCGGTTTTTCTCCATGCTGGGGAGGCTTCTACATCTCGTCGATGGGGGGCGCAGGTCTGGTTTTCGACAATCTGGGTATAAACATGCTTTCGATCACGGGCAAGGCGCCTGTTCCGTCGATTCTCTACCTCAACCGTGTTCATGGCGAGGAGATCGAGGTGGAGATCAAACCGGTAAAGGCAGAAGAGGTCTGGAACAGCGGCAGACTGGGCGTTTACGCCATGACTGATCATGTGCTTGATGTGTTCGGTTCCAGATATGTCTCCGGCCCCAGGGTGCTTGTTACGGGACCTGCTTCGCTCGCAACAGACTTCGGTGCAATATGCTCTATGCCCGTAGTTTCAGGCAGACCGACCCATATAGACACCTGGGCCGGAAGGGGAGGATTCGGGTCGAAGATGCTCAAGCAGCACGGCATTGTTGCTGTTGTCTATGGCGGCACATACCTGGATGATGATTTCAGGGACAGGAAGGTTGCCGACCAGTGGTTCATTGACAAATACACGAAAAAGCTTGCGGCGAAAGACCTGGAAGCCACGACAAAGTACAGGTTCGAACCTGACTTCAATACCGGCGGCACTCTTGGGGTAAATCTCGCCACGATAGGCGGGGGCCTCATAGCGTTCAATTACCGTTCGATATTCATGGACGAACCGGCCCGTCTCGATATGCAGAAGAATCTCATCGCAGACCACTATCTGAAACAGTTCAACGAAGAGACCATATATCCAAAGCAGCAGCATACATGCGGCGAGCCCTGCGCCGCGCTGTGCAAGAAGATGAACGGCGATTTCAAGAAGGACTATGAACCCTATCAGACCATGGGACCTCTATCAGGCATATTCGACCAGAGGGCTGCCGAGAAGCTGAACCATCAGGCCGATATGTACGGGTTCGACGCCATATCGGTGGGCGGGGTCGTGTCATGGCTTATGGAATGTCTGGCTGAAGGCTATCTCAGCCCGGAGGAACTTGGTGTCAGAAAAATGCCCGTCTTCAAGCCTGAAGGGTTCAGCGTCGAAGCCGATTCCATGAACAATGCCGAGCTTGGAGTCGAACTTCTTGACGGGATGATTCAGAAAAAGCCCATGCTTGACATGACGGAAGGCGCGCGAAGGCTCGCCCGGAACATCAGCAGGGAAAAGGGCAGGAAAGTGCTTGACTGCTTCCTGTTCGCCGCATACGCGCGCAACGGATGGATGGTGCCTAATCAGTACTGGACGCCGGGCGTGCTCTCGCCGATGCCGATAATGGGCAAATACTACATGGACTACGGCAAGGAATTCCTCCCGCCGAGAGAGCTGGGCAGGAAGAATGCGAAACGCATGAAAATGGAACTGGTGATGGACAATATAGGCATGTGCCGCTTCCACCGAATGTGGGCCGAGGAGATGATACCCGAGATAGTGGGCGAGCTGTACGGGAAGAAGGACGAATATCTGAACAGTATTTCGATAACGGCAAGCCGCATCAATTCAAGAAATGCATCGGTTTACTGGGAGTCGAAAAGGGCGGTGGAATTCATACTGACTTTCTTGAAGCGCAGACGCGATATCCAAGTCAACAATGACGCACAGCTTGTCGACTGGATTGAAAAATTCGAAAAGGACCCGGATGAGGCCGGGCTTGCCTTCTGGTATGATATACATAAAGGCGTGCAGGAATCATTGAGGGAATTCTGAACGCAATCCGTTCGGGACAGCATTATTTTTTTATGTAAATATCCTGTCCTGTTATTCCGATAGATATCCAAGGCTAAATCAATATTTGATGACTGATTTCGGCTGAATCCTTTTAGACAACCGGAAATATGGAGGAGTCGTGGGGATATATAAGATATCGGGCGCACTGCTACTGATTGCGGCTTCAGCCATAGCCCTGATATCAGGATGCGGCGGCAGCTCTGAAAACGGTTCCTCTGCACTTCTAGACACCCGAAATATCAACCTCATCTTCGTGGTAAGTCCTGACCTTGCAAATGACCCGCTGGGAGACATCAATCCGGCCACAGCAAACCTGAACAGTCAGGGTCTGCAGCGCTCTCTGCTGATGGGAGAATATTTAAAAGAGCAGTTGCTTGGAGGAAATAACGTAAACGGTATTTTCTCTCTCGAGCCGATGACCCACCTGCAGACCGGAAACAATTACCCTGACATGGCGGCAATAGGATTCATACAGCAGTTCGCACTTCTCAACCGGTTCACGATACTCGGGATTACAGGCTACAGCTTCCCTGTCAGGGCGTCCTACGGCAGTCCCCAGGACGTTCCCGCCGGAGTGGCTCAGCCTGTTGCATACCTTCCAAACTGCCAGGGGCTGGTTTTCGATGATGAGAGCGGAAACAACCTGAAGCTTGCAACTGGCTTGATCGAAGCTAAAGTTCCGGGTTTTTATTTCTTCTCGGCGCCATGGCAGACAACAAGTTCTCTGATGGCTGATATCAGGACCTCCATGTCATACGACATCGATCTTCCAGCGGACTGTAAAGGGCCAAATTTCGTATATGCGATATCCGTTGATCCATCAGGGAAGGCGGAGTTTCTGACCTTTGACAGCAGGCTTGATCCTCCTGAAACATATCCGGTGCTTCCGGGGCCTGTTTTTTGCGCACCATGCACGCAGCAGAACTATTTCAACTTATCGAGGACCGGGGGCGTAAACGGTACAGTAATTCCAACGGGAATCAACACGAACCAGACGGTTTACATGATCCGGCATGCCGATGCCCATCCGGAAAGAGGCTGGGATGACGGCAACTATATCGGCACAGGCCAGTGGCGCGCTCTTGCGCTGCCGTATTTTCTGCCGGGCGCCCTCAGGGGCATGAGTGAGCCAACAATGGTATATTCGATCGATCCGGCGCAATCATTTCCCGTAACTGATGATTTCGGCATTCCATATGTCAGGCCGTCATTGACGGTACTGCCTTATGCAATCGCTAACAGCATTCCCTATAATCTGGCTGCGAGCTTTCTTATGAATGAGAACCCTGAGGATGAAACGGCAGCAGAGAATGCCATGAAATTTTTCTTTACAAGCAGCGCCGGCGTAAACTTATCCAACCAGACAATTCTCCTGGCATGGGAGCATGGACACTTTCCTTTGCTTATAAAGCATCTTCTTGACAGCTATGGAGGCTCAGTTCCTGCGCCTATGCTTACATGGCCGAGTGGCGACTATGACACGATCTGGACAGTGACGCTCGACGCTTCAGGCAACGTTACCGTAGACAATGCATTGTGCGAAGGCATTGATTCCGCAAGCCTGCCGGACGGTCCGCCGCTCTTTTAAGCGGAGCATGTGTATGAAAATATCGAAACGGAAAAGGAGATTTAAAATGATTTTTAAATCCGAGCAGAGTCTGTCTATCGCTACATTGATCATAATAATGCTTTCTGCAGCATTGTTTACGGGATGTGGCACAGGCAGCGGAAACGATCAGACCCAGCCGAGCCATAGAGGCCTCCTGATAAGCGATATCCACTTCAACCCCCTTTCAGCCCCGGCCATAGCGGATGAAATCGCCCTTGCACCCGCTACCCAGTGGGATGCACTCTTTGCCGGGTCCGGACAGAAGACATGCGCAACCTATATGAACGATACCAACTTCGTGCTCCTTGATTCGGCAATCGATGCAATGAAGGCCGAGGTCCCGAATCCCGATGTCATAATAATGAGCGGTGATATGATGGTGCACTATTTCCTTGGGTTCTATTACAACAGGCTGGTGACACATCCGACCGAGGCCGGGTACCACTCTCTTGTCAATCAGACAGAGCAGTATATAGCCATGAAGCTGACAGAGGCGTTCCCGAATGCGCAGATCCTCCCGGTATTGGGTGACTGGGATTCCGACATGGGCGTCGTAAGCACACCGGCATCATCTGCGTTTCTGCAATCCTTCGCGTCGGCCTGGAACCCGGCCGTAAACAAGAACGGAAGTTCACCTGACTTTATCAATACGTTTTCATCAGGGGGCTACTATGAGGCCAGAATTCCGATCAGTCCGGATATCAGACTCCTTGGCCTGTATACCGTGCCGTGGGCTCAGGAATGCACGACAGGGTGCTCAACCATCGGGGACGCCGAATATAACTGGCTGAGCGAACAGCTTGCGGATGCGAAACAAAAAGGAGAGAAGGTCTGGCTCCTGGGGCATCTTCCACCTGGGATCGATGCAAACACGACTGCAGAAAACATCTCGAAAGGACAGTCCTGCGAGGATGCGGTCACCCCTTTCTGGGCCGAAAACTATTCAAGCCAACTTTACGCGCTGTTTGCTCAGTATAATGGGACGATCGGCTTCGGTGTGTTCGCGCATGAGCACTACGATGATTTCAGGATCGTAAATGATGATCTGGGCAATTTCATCTTCGGCGTTAAGCTTCCGCCGTCGATCACGCCGCTGCACAATAACCCGGCGTTCATCGCGTTCAGCTATGATCCCGGCCAGGGTGTGATGACTGACGCTTCGACGTTCTATCTCTCAAATCTTGCGTCTAATCCGACCAGGGATTCGGCGGTCTGGGAGCTCGAATATTCCTTTGACGGCACGTACGGCCAGGGTGCCTTTGATTCAAGCGGCCTGTTGAACGCCGTATGCCAGATTATTGTTCAGCCGGGAGCACAGAAAAGTTATGTGGACTATTATCCGGTTCTTTATCCGGCGGGCAACATCCTGCCGGAAGGGCTTACTCCATTTATAGGATGGTCGTGCGCTCTCAACAATCTGAGCGTAGAAGATTATACAAACTGCTGCTGCCAGTAGCGAAATATGGGGAGACTGAATTATGAAACCGTATCGAAATAAATTCTTTTTTGCATTGCTTACAGCATGCATGATGTTTTTCTTTATGTTGACCGGATGTTCGGGAAATTCCGATAATTCCCCCGGTGCCCAGAATGACCCGTCAGGTTACCCGATTGATGAAACCGTTGTAACTACCGCCGTCAGGACCATATCTTTTACGCCTTATCCGATAACCCCGGGACTGACACCCACACAACTTCACATGGTCGCAGATTACAGTCTTTACGGATACGGCGACTGGACATATGGCCCGCCTCTTGCTTCCGAACAGAGGAACGACATTATGCCTGTCGGTTATGTCTATCCTGCCGGTCCTGTGAAGTCACAGCTTTCGAATTTCTTCATCATCACCGACATTCACTGCACCGACAAGGAATCTCCCGCCCAGATGATATATCTGCAGCAGCTCGACGAGCAGGACGCGGGTTGCACTTCATGCTATTCGCCTGTAATGCTTTACACGACGCATGTTCTCGATGCCGCCATCCAGACAATCAACGCCCTTAACAAACAGATGCCGTACGATTTCGGGATATCTCTCGGTGATGCAATCGACAAGACGCAGCACAACGAGCTCAGGTGGTATATTGATGTGATAGACGGCAAGGTCATAACGCCGAGTTCGGGCGAGCATCTCGGAACAGGCACGATAGATTACCAGAAGCCTTACAAGGCGGCAGGCCTTGACAAGACCATTCCCCTTTATCAGACCCTCGGGAACCACGACCATTTCTGGATAGGCTCAATCCCGGTGCTTAAGACATGGCTCAGGGACGCCTTTGTCGGAAGCTCAGTCATTGCGGCGGGAGATGTGCTCACAAACCCTTATGCAATCAACAGCCCTGATTTTTATATGGGCGTGCTCGACGGTTCGACCCCTTATGGGGATATCACAGGCGCAGGGCCTGTCGAAAACTTCTCCGGTCCACCGCAGGTCGCCGCTGACCCTGACCGATATTCACTGACAAGGGGCGAATGGATAAATGAATTTTTCAATACTACTTCAAATCCTGTCGGCCACGGTTTCGGCCTGGTCGACCCGGCGGAGGAACCCAACTTCGCCTGTTACAGTTTTATTCCAAATGCCAGTATCCCGCTCAAAGTCATCGTGCTGGACGATACTCAGATGGAAGCCGACGGCTCTCAGGATATACACGGGCATGGCTTTCTCGATCAGGCACGCTGGGCAT
Organism: uncultured Bacteriovoracaceae bacterium; assembly: GCA_964400685.1. Classification (GTDB taxonomy): domain Bacteria; phylum Desulfobacterota; class Desulfomonilia; order UBA1062; family UBA1062; genus DATCTV01. Next base: position 8,826 of record CAYNVT010000032.1, read on the forward strand.
GGCTTCAAAATGAACTAGACGCAGGCGATGCGGCCGGCCAGCTCATGATCATTGCGGCGCATATCCCCATCGGGGTCTGTCCGCTTTATTCGGAAATGGAATGGTGGGTCAATCCGCAGACTCTGCCTCCGTTCGGCCAGAATGCCGTGACGCTATCGGGTTTGCTAGCAGAACTTCAAAGCCATCCCAATCTCCTCATGTGGCTTGCCGGACACCGTCATTTCAATACGGTGAAGGCGTTCCCGTCAACGGACCCGGCGCATCCCGAGAACGGATTCTGGCAGGTTGAAACCTCTTCGCTCAGGGACTGGCCTCAGCAGTTCCGCAATATGACAGTGAACCTGAACAGCGACTATACAGTTTCAATTGATGCGACCAATGTCGACCCTGCGGTAAAGGAGGGGACGCCGGCTGCCGTATCGCGCAGATATGCAGTAGCCGCACAGCAGATTGTCGGGACGCAGGGCTTTTACCAGAACAACGCCGTAATGATAGATTACGCCACCCAGATGGCTACAGGGGCGCCTGATACAAGCATACATGCGATGCCCACGGGCTCCTACAACGGCAAACTCTACAAACAGCTGAGTCCTGAAATGATTGCGAAGCTGCAGGCGCTGTTCCCATGATGATGCGGAATTAAAGAAGGGAAACCTTTATCTACCTGAGATTTCCCCACTTCTCAACCTGCCTGAGCAGGTCCAGGGCATCTTCCTCGGTGTCGCAACTGGTCTGCATGTAAAGCCCCTTGGGGGATACGTATTTGAGGATCTCCTCGATCTCTTTCGGGTTCACTCCAAGCATCACGATGCCTTTTTTCCTGGCCTGTATTTTTCTGTAGAGCGGTATCCATTTTTCATAGACATAGCTCGCGTCCGGCCCGTCATACTCGGTAGGCCTCCACTGAATTGCATGGATTCCTTCTATATCTAGAATGCTGTCGGCATGCTTCACCATGTCCGGGCCGTCGAGATGGAAAAGCGCCCTGTCAAGGTATGCGGCTTCTCTTGCAAGGGTGGGTATGACGAATTCATCGAACATCTTCGGGGATAACAGGGCGCCAAAATCGCACTGGAGCGGATACCACCTGTCCCTGCTCCATAACGGCATCCAGCATGTCATACCGTCACATTTTTCTTCGATCATCTTATGCAGAATGCCGTATGCCTCGAACCATGCGTCGTCTATCAATGTGACTAGATTCATGACATCGGCAGGCCTTTCGATCATATCGAAAATGAGTTCCTGTGCGCCTCTGAGGGATACGGCAATGTCGAATCCTCCCCCGAGGTCGGTCATGCCCACGACATACTTGTTTTGAGCGCGCCCGGCAAAATAGCCGGTCATGTCAACTGCGGCCTTCCAGAATTCATGGCCCTTGTCGAAATTTATTTTCGGGAGTGCATTGGCCTGTCCTGGAAGCTGTTTAGGTCCGAACCATATCGTCGTATCATCAAGCCGGTAGTCCGAGCCTAAAGGTGCCGCGAGCATGCCGGGCCCCAGGTTTATGAACTGGTATGGGAACGATTCGCCAAGGAAGGAGGCAATGCTGAAGACGAACTCGTTTCCGTGATAGAAATTTTCCGGGGTCGTCCACTTTTCCCACAGGCCCTCAGGCTCCCTGATATCGGGAAAAGTGTAATCGAGAGGCTTGCTCCTTGGTGCGGTAACCGCAACACAGCACCTGTCTATCATGTCGCAGGCCCAGAAGGCCTCGAAGCGCTTTTTGGTCTCCTCCCAGTCATCCTTGTAAATCATGTCAGGCTCCTTACTGCAAATTGTTGAGCTTTTATAGCATGTCGCAGCATACATTTCTTGTATTCATTGATCATTCTTTGGTAAAATTATGACTCAACCAAAAGGGAGGAAAGAATATGAGCAGGTTCATCGATTTGTCTGTAACGATAGAAAGCGGGCTTCCGAGCGACCCTCCGATGATGATACCAAAGATTATGTATATTGACCATGCGCTGGGAGCTGAAAGCATGAAGGCATTTTATCCGGGGCTTACAACAGGCGACCTTCCGGGCGGGCTGGGCTGGGCCGTCGAGGTGATGGAAGTGTCCACACATGCAGGCACGCATATGGATGCGCCGTGGCATTTTCACCCCACGCAGGATAAGGGAAAGCCCGCCATGACGATTGACCAGTTCCCGCTCGAATGGGGTGTCGGAAACGGCGTCAAGCTTGACTTCTCGGATTTTCCGGACGGCTACAACATCACAGTCGAGGATGTTAAGGCAAGGCTTGATGATATAAAGTACACGCTCAAGCCGGGCGACATATTCCTTGCGAAAAGCGGGGCGGCGCCTTACTGGGGTACGCCGGAATATCTGGTAAAGGGGTGCGGGTTCGGCCGTGATACCACGCTCTGGATACTGGGTCACGGCGTGCATGTGGTGGGCACCGACGGCTGGAGCTGGGACAGGCCGCTTCCCTTCCAGGCGAAGGAGTTCGTTGAGACAAAGGACGCCTCGATAATATGGGAAGGCCATTTTGCGGGTATTGAGAAAGGCTATTTCCAGATAGAAAAGCTTGCCAACCTGGATGCGCTTCCGGCAACAGGTTTCAGGTTCTACTGTTTCCCGGTTAAGATTAAGGGGGCGAGTGCGGGGTGGATAAGGGCGGTCGCCGAGATCCAGTAAAGCAGGGCGTGATAACTTCGCATCTCTGCGTCGTTCCTTGCGGAAACGTTGCGGCGTACGATAAAGTACGCCTCACATTTCCACTTCGTCACTCCTTGACCTGCAAAGTTCTGACGCCCTGCCGCCTAGGTTTAATTTCTGCAATGTATTGTCGGGAAATTAATATGCTTGATGATAATGTCCTTGAGATATAATCATTAAATAATAAACAAAGGCAGAGCAAGAGGGTTAGAGTGTGAAAATTCCAGTGTCTCGAAAAGAAAATCTATTGTTAGGTCCTAGTTTTTCTACCGCTGACGGTATAATCAATAATTGGTTTTAAGAGGAGGATATATAATGTCTGATTTCGTTCCATTAATGGAAATAGCCGATACTATAGGAGTTGATCCAACAACAATAAGACGGTTAATAAAAAAGTATGGTGATGAGCTTGGAATAGCAGTTGAGAGAGTAAAATCAAAATCACGAAATGGAAGATGGGTCGATTGCTTGTCTATTGATGATCGGAACAGTTTGATTGATTTTTACGAAAGTCGGGTTAAGAATGAAGATTTATCGTCAGATGAATTATCACCACGTCGGTTTGGAGTTTTCTATATCATCCAGCTTATACCTGAAGTCTTACCTAATCGTGTAAAAATTGGTTATACAGATGATCTTAAAAAACGATTGAATGAGCATCGAACAGCTGCTCCCACAGCGAAAGTCATTGGTAGTTGGCCTTGCAAACGTTCTTGGGATCAAGCTGCAATGGATTGTATAACAAAAGAAAACTGCAAGTTAGTTATGAATGAGGTTTATGAGGGTGACGTAGAAATATTTCTTAATAGAGCTAATAATTTCTTTTCACAAATGCCAAATTCAAATACGGCTCCTGTTTTGTCAGAGCATTCACCTCTTAAAGATATAAAATCATAGACACCAGTAGATTTAACTTTGACAAGCAACTTAACTCAAGGATTAACGATATGTTCACCATCCGCCGAATGACGATTGATGATTATGATGCGGTGATCGGGCTGTTGAAGGATATGCCCGGCGTCGTAATTCGTGACGCCGATTCGAGAGAGGCGGTTATGCGATATCTTGACCGCAACCCGGGGCTCAGTTTTGTTGCAGTCGAATCGGGCATTATTGTCGGCTGCATCATGTCCGGCCATGACGCTAGGCGTGGCTATTTACAGCACCTGGCCGTTGCCGAGGCTTTCAGGAAAAAGGGGATAGGAAAAGCCCTTGTTGAGAAATGTCTGGCCGGGCTTGAGAAAGAAGGCATACTGAAATCGCACATAGACGTTCTTTCAGATAATGAAGAGGCGGCCCTTTTCTGGGAAAAAATCGGATGGAAGAGAAGAAACGATATAAACCGCTATTCCTTTATAAGGAACAGCGGTCATAATACCTAATTAATAAGGTAGCGCTTAAATGCGAAATGGAATCAGTTGATTTTTTCGTCGAGGCTGTATCGCTCTGCTGCCTGACGTGCTGCCGCCCTTGCAATGAACCTGTAGGATATTGCAGCCAGCGAAACCACACCTATAATTATGAAAATGATGCTCATTTTAAACCCCTTTCTTCTTGCTTAATCTTATCGATCCCCAGCTTCCTGCAATTATTCCCATCATGATAAATAAAAGTGTAAAGCCGGGGTCGAAACCTGTAACCTTATCGGCGTAAAGACCTGTAAACAGCCCGAGAAAGATTCCCGCCAGAATCACCAGGCCCTTAAGGGCGGTCGCTGTGATTCCAGCGGAAGATTTTTCGGGATGTCTTGTGTCTTTCGCCACAGCTTATCCTTTAGAACAGAGCCGCGATCAGTTGGCGCGCCGGTGCTGTGTTTACACCAACAAGCATCACTAACAGTATATAGACTGCAGCTGCTTCAACCGGGGTCAGTCCGAGAACTTTATACGTAAACCTTATTCCGATTCCCGTCAGGAACAAGCAACCTATTACTATCCAAAGCATCAACATGGCGTTTACCTCCGTTTTGTTTTATTCTGAACATAATGTAGCAATTGGCATGCCAGCCATCAAACATATTTTAACCATATGATATTTAAATATAAATTCATTTCAGAATTATTCGTGTTGTCATCATGTCACCGGTTCCTGCAGGATTTCAGGCTGCCCCAGGAACATTTTGTCAAAATCGGAAAATGACTGCTTTAAATTTTGTGACATTTTGTCAAAAATCCGTAATATTCAATAATCACTTGATTTTATACTGCTTCAAAAATATCTTTAGACCATGCTGGCTATCGATGTAGGCAACACTTATATAAAGGCGGCTGTCATTGATGACGGCGGCGTAATCGAGACATCATACCTTTTAACTGAAGAGTGCATCAGAAAAAACAGATATTTTTCTCTGTCGCCCCTTGCGGAATCCGGTAAAAAGGGGATCGTCATTGTAAGCGTCAGGAGAGAGGTGCTTGAAATAATAAAAAAAGAAGCCCTTGTCCTTTTTGGCAAACCTATTTTCATCGTGGATATCAATACTGAAACAGGGATCAGAAACCTCTACCTCAGCCCTCTTACTCTGGGCATCGACAGGCTGGTGACGGCCGCTGCTGCATGGCACCTTTACAGGAAAGAAGGCAGATCCGTCATAGCAGTTGATATGGGAACGGCTACAACAATAGATCTGATAAGTGCCAGTGGCGAATTTGTGGGTGGCATAATCGCACCGGGTCTTCAAAGTGCGCTTCTTGGTCTGCTTGAGAACGCCCCCGAACTCCCGAAGGTAATTATTGAAAAGGCCCAAAGGCTCATAGGCAGAACAACCGCGGAATGCATGTCTTCAGGTGCTGTTGCATCGCAGGCGGCAATGATAAGGGGACTGGCTGACATGATTGATCCGCAGGCTGTTGTTGTTGTGACCGGCGGAATGGTCCAGATAATTTCAAACTGGCTTAAGGAAAGATATATAATTGATGAAAACCTTATGTTTAAAGGGCTCAAAATTATCTATGACAGAAACTCAAATTGCCCAAAAAATACCATATGAAGCCCTTGTTGCATTGACTGTTTTGCGTTAGGATAAGACCATGAAATCAGGACTGGCAAGGGATACACTGAGCGTCTTATTTTCTCTTATGATAATCTTATGCATGGCGGTTCCGGCAGATGCAGCGGAAACGGCAGCATCTCTTTATCAGGCGGCAAACAAGGGCTATGTCGAGCTTTCCAGGGACGCCGCCCTCAGAAAGACAAAATCCAGCTGGATTAAGGTGATAAAACAGTACGAAGCCGTCGTTCAAAATTATCCCAAATCGGCGCAGGCGCCGAAATGCCTCCTGATGGTAGGCAAGCTTTATGAGCAGGTCTACGGATATTTCTGGAGAAAAAGTGACCTAGAATTGGCTCTTGCAGCATACGGGAGGGTTGTTGAGAAATACCCCGACAGTCAGGTCGCCGATGATGCCCTGTTCAGCCAGGCAAAAATTTATGAGACAAAGCTGAAGGATAACAGAAAGTCGGTTGAGCTTTACAGGCAGACAGTGATCAGGTTTCCCAAAAGCGATATGGCCCAGCAGGCGCGTGAAGAGTTAAATGCCATAAACATTGAGAATGAAGCTTCTTCCCGGAAAACAGAAATCAAGAAGACTGTTAAATCAGATAAAAAGAATAATGGCGATGCCATAAAAGAATCGAAACCGCTTTCACCGAAAGAAGAAAAAGAGGGGCAGGCATCTGTCGGTCCGGTTAATGTAAAGAATATCCGTCAGTGGTCTGATAAGGATTATACAAGATTTGTTATAGAGCTTGACGGAGATGCAGCTTTCAAGACCTTTTCGCTCCCCCCCAACGAGGAGGCTGCAAGGCCCCAGCGGATTGTTATGGATGTGATGGGTGCCAGGCTGTCCAAAGGCATACCGCTCAAGGCTGACCTGAATGACGCACTGCTCAAGACCATGCATGTCAGCCAGAATACAACGGACAAGGTGAGGATTGTGCTCGATCTCAGTTCAAAGGCTGACTACAAGGCATTCCCGATGGAGAATCCTTCAAGGATTGTGCTTGATATCAAATCGGGCCCCGACACCCCGGCTACAGTATTGTGCGATCCGAAAGATGTAAAGAAGCTCTCACCCCAGTCTGAAACAGAGTTTCATAAGGTCAAGAAATTCTCATCATCGAAGGTTCCCGAAGACACCCCTTCTATTCCTAAACAGCTTTCTCTCAAGGTCTCAAAGATAGTCGTTGATGCAGGCCACGGTGGGAAAGATCCTGGCGGGATTGGTCCCAATGGCGAAAAGGAAAAGGATATCAATCTCGCTGTCGCGAAGCAGCTTGCAAAGAGGCTGAAAGACCAGGGTTACGAGGTGCTGCTTACCAGGGACACCGATGTATTCATACCGCTCGAAGAAAGGACGGCGTTTGCAAATAAAAAGAAGGCCGACCTGTTTTTATCGATTCATGTCAATGCCCACGACAATTCGGATATCACGGGCGTTGAGACATATTTTCTGAACCTTACGACTGATGCCTCGGCCATTCGCGTTGCGGCGCGAGAGAACGCCACCACAACCAAGTCCATAAGCGACCTGCAGTTCATAATAAACGATCTCATGCTGACATCGAAAATAAACGAATCTTCAAGGTTTGCATCGTCCACGCAAAAATCCATGATAGGCTACCTTGAAAAAAATGAGATCGTTACAAAAGACCATGGCGTCAAGCAGGCGCCGTTTTATGTTCTGATAGGGGCAAAGATGCCGGCTATTCTTGTAGAGATAGGCTTTATTACCAATCCGAACGAATGCGAACTGCTGCATTCCGACGAATATCAGCAGAGTATCGTTGACGGGATAGTGGCGGGAATAAATGCATATGTCTCAAATACCTGCTATGCGTTTAAAGATAAAAACAGGGAGAAGACTCAATGAGAAAGGCATATCCTCTCATACTGGCCTTGATGTTCACTTTTATACTCGGTGCAGGTTATGGAAAGAGCAACGTTATGGAAAAGCAGATCAGCCCTCCCACACCTGATTTATCGGTCACGGCCACGGAAGTCAAGCCGGGAAAAGCTTCCGGGGCATATAATGATGAGAACCCATGCAGCAGACTGCTGTTTCACCCGTACACCATTCACCTGGAAATGAATCAGTATAAGGAGACAGCCCTTGATGCAGCCTCAAAATATACAAATTCAATAGGGCAGACTTTCGTTACCAAAACACCTGTTGCAAGCACAGCATGGTACTCAGTTGACCATGGGGCGTTCGAAAGCGCAAAAGACGCTGTTGCAAGAATGCAGGAGCTTAAAGCCGGGAAGCTCATTCCGAAAGATGCCTATGTCGGAGCCCCTATGCCTTATGGTGTGGAACTTGCTGTGGCAGCTACAAGGGAAAAAGCTCTGAAGGAAGTCCGCCGGATAAGAAAATCGGACGTATCCGCGTATGTGATTAAGCAGAATGAAAACTGTTTTCGTGTAATGTATGGCGCTTACCCGAATGAGGATGTGGCGGGTTTTTATGAGAAGGAAATCAGGAGTCTTGGCATGTCTGCCAGGGTCGCCCCGCGATGAACGATGCGCTGATCGATTCTTTTATCGAATACCTCGTTACGGAAAGGTCATCTGCAGAAAACACGATGTCTTCATATTCAGCCGACCTGAAATCCTTCGGGTTATGGCTCGATGAAAAGGGTCTGAATTTTGACAATGCGGATTATCAGAACCTGGCAACATATACTGCTTTCATGAAAGAGACAGGGCTCAAGACGACCAGTATTAACAGGAGGCTTTCGACAATAAGACAGTTTTACAGGTTCCTTCTAAATGAAGCTGTAATTGAGAAGGACCCTTCAAGGGATATCGTCATGCCCAAGAGGGCGCAGTACCTGCCAGACGTGCTTAATGTGAATGAGGTGGAAGGTCTTCTGAATGCGCCAGACACGTCAAAACCCCTGGGCAAAAGGGACAAGGCCATGCTGGAAATCCTTTATGCCACAGGTCTCAGGGTAAGCGAGCTCGTAAAGCTCAAACTCAATAACATAAATCTCGGTGCGGGGTTCCTGCTTACAAGGGGTAAAGGCGGAAAGGAAAGGCTTGTCCCTATGGGAGAGAAGGCGGTTCGCTGGACAAGGGAATATGTCGAGACTGTAAGGCCGTCCATGATAGTAAAAAAAAGTGAAATACTCTTCTTTTCAAACAGAGGAACGGCCATGTCCAGGCAGAACTTCTGGTACATCATCAAACGCTATGCGCTTGCCGCCGGTATTTTCAGGGACATCTCGCCGCATACTCTCAGGCATTCGTTTGCCACGCACCTCCTTACGGGCGGGGCGGACCTGCGCTCGGTTCAGATGATGCTGGGGCATTCAGACATCTCGACGACCCAGATATATACACATATTACCTCGCAAAGGCTGAAAGAGGTCCATACCCGCTATCACCCGAGGGGCTGATATGGAAGTCATAACAACCCATATCCAGGCCGATTTCGATTCATTCGCATCCATGCTGGCGGCAAAACTTCTATATCCGGATGCGGTGCTTATCTTTCCCGGCGCACAGGAGAAAATCGTGCGTGATTATCTGCAGGGTGCAGGCGTTGAGATATCGGGTTCGATTGAAAAATTCAGGCATGACAGACTGAACGATATCGCAAAACTTATACTTGTGGACACTAAACAGGCATCACGCATCGGGGCGTTTTCGGAAATAGCAACAAAACCCGGCCTCGAGATAATCATATACGATCACCACAGGGCATCTTCGGATGACATCACAGGGACCGAGGAGCATTGTGAACAGGTGGGATCAACGGTTGCGCTCATGGTGGAAGAGCTGAACCGAAAGGGCATAAAGCCGTCTCCTGAGGTGGCAACTGTCATGGCGATGGGCATATTCGAAGACACCGGCTCTCTTCTCTTCCCTTCGACGACGCCCAGGGACTGCATGGCGTATGCGGACCTGATCTCATGGGGCGCTGATGTCAATCGTGTAGCAAAGATGATTTCAAGGGAATTAAGCCCCATACAGGTTGATGTTCTTGACCAGCTCATAAAGAATGCCGGGACATACCAGATCAACGGAATCGATGTCCTCTTCACGCAATCCGTATCCCTGGAATATGTGGAGGATTTTGCGATGCTTGTCCACAAGCTGAGGCCCATGTTCGCTGTGGAAGCGATTTTTGCCTTCGGCCAGATGGGTGAGAGGATATATCTTGTTGCAAGGAGCTCTGTCCCGCAGATCAATGCGGCGGATGCTTCAGCTATCTTCGGCGGCGGCGGGCATCCCAGCGCCTCTGCGGCCTCGATAAAGGATATCGCGCTCGATCAGGCGCAGGCCTCTTTGATGAAGCATCTGAAGAAGACAATAAGACCTAAAATTACGGCTAGGGATATCATGACCTTCCCGGTAAAGGGCGTGTATCTTGATTCCACAATCGACGATGCAAGCGATGTGCTCAATAAATACAATATCAATGCCGCACTTGTTAAATCCAAAGACGAGAGACTCATCGGCCTCGTGACCAGGCAGGTGGTGAGCCGGGCGCAGGGTCATAACCTGGGTGGTGCAAAGGTAATCGATTACATGATCCGCGACATCAGGACGGTCAAACCCGAGGCCTCGGTCGGAGAAATCAGGTCTCTTATCATAGACGGGTTCCAGAGGCTCCTGCCTGTAATGGACGATAAAAAGGTCATCGGCGTCATAACCCGCACAGACCTTATGCGCATCATGCATGAGAAGATGGGCAAGGTCGAAGGCCAGCAGGCTTCGTCCTCGCCTAAAAAATATGTGCAATCCCTTTTGTTTGAAAGGCTTCCGAAAGAGCTTTACGAGTTGATGAGAAGGGCCGGTGAATTGGCTAACGACATGGGCTTCAATCTCTTCATCGTGGGCGGCATAGTCCGCGATATGGTCATGCGCATTGACAACCTCGATATCGACCTTGTCGTCGAGGGCGATGGAATAGCCTTTGCAAAAGGGCTGGCAAAGATATGCGGGGCAAGGATAGCCTCTCATGAAAAATACAAGACAGCAGTGTTAACGCTTACAGACGGGAGGCACATAGACATCGCCACAGCCAGGCTTGAGTATTACAAGATACCGGGCGGTTTCCCTGTGGTCGAAGAATCTACGCTCAAACTCGACCTGTACAGAAGGGATTTTACGATTAACACACTGGCGATTGCGCTTAATCCAAGCCGGTTCGGCGAAATGATAGATTTCTTCGGCGGCCAGCGTGATATCAAGGAAAAAAGGATAAGGGTGCTGCATTCTCTCAGCTTTGTTGAAGACCCTTCACGCATATTAAGGGCAATCAGGTTTGAAAAACGCCTGGGATTCGCGCTTGGCAAGCAGACTCTTTCGCTGGTCCATTCTGCTGTCGCGTCCGGATTTTTAAGTGGCATTCCCGGCAGGCGGATATTTCATGAGATAGGCCAGATACTATCAGAAAGCGATCCGCTGCCGTGCATGGAAAGGCTCAAGGATCTGGGAGTCCTCGAGGCCATTCATAAAAGCATCATCTATAACGAGCAGACGGCCGAACTTTTCAGGCATGTGAAAGAGACGCTCAGCTGGTTCAACCTTCTTTATACACATGAAAGACTCAGGCCCTGGTTTGTGTTCATCATGGCGCTGACCGATCAGATGAAGCCGAAGACTATCATTGCAATCGGTGAAAGCCTTGGCGTGGGCAAGGAGGAAATCAGGCAGCTGCTCATATCAAAGACTGCGGCCTTTGAAATGTTCAAGGCCTTTGCGATGGAGAAGGAGAGGTCGCCTGCATGGGTGGTCAATACCGTTGAAGGCGCAAGCCTTGAAGAGATACTGTTCGTGATGTCCAAGACCAGAAGCCTCGACATGAAGGAAAGAATATCGTCTTTTATTACGTCCTGGAGGCATTACAAGCCTCCTGTCACAGGAAAAGACCTGATTGAGATCGGTTTCAGGCAGAACAAACAACTCGGAGCCTGCCTCAAGGAGATAAGGGACAGGGGCCTGAACGGTGAAATAAAGGATTATAACGAGGCCATGCTGTTCGCCAGGGAAATGTTGGCGGGGAAGAAAAGAGAAGAAGGTTGACTTAAGAATATCAAATCCTGTAATCATTCAGCACTGAGAGTTGTGGGGATGTAGCTCAGCTGGGAGAGCACAGCGTTCGCAATGCTGGGGTCGAGGGTTCGAATCCCTTCATCTCCACTTTTTTACTTATTAATATATACAGGGACTTCTTTTATCCTTAAAATAATGTGAAAAGCTAAATCCTATTCTATCCGATCCTCAGATCATCCAAAAATTCTGAAGCAGGTTCCACGCTCGTTACAAGCAGGTGGTCACGTGCCCGGGTGCAAGCAACATAGAGAAGGTAGCGTTCGGTATCATATACTTCCTGAAGATCGGCATCGTCGCCGATTGTTTCGATCCTCTCCTGCAGGGGGATGATCTCATCATCACAGGCCATTACCACCACGGTTCGGAATTCCAGTCCCTTTGCCAGGTGCATGGTGCTGATGGAAATGTAACCCGAACTTGTCTCAACATTTTCATCTAGAATTTTATAAGCAATCCCTGTTTTTTTAACTGCATCAATGGCGCGGTTCAATTGTTCGCCGGACCGGACGAAGACCCCTATTTCATGGGGTGCAACCCCTTCTTGCGCAAGCTTTGTAAGCCATTCACTCACGATTCTGCTTTCCTCTGATTCACTCTCAACAACACTGATAATGGGAGCAGGTCCATTAAACACCGACACCGTGTTGCTCCTGTCCTCAATGTTGCCATCTACATCGGATACCTCAGGGCCTAACAGTCGATCAGCCTGCATGCGGATCTGGTGTGATGTGCGGTAATTGATGCGTAAGGTGCGAGACCGCCCCCGGATATCTATGCCAAGTGCTATCCAGGAAAACGGCTGCTGGAAAATCCGTTGGCCCAGATCACCCGCAAAGAATAGTGCATTGGGCCTGTTAGCACCAAGAGCAGCAAAGAAACGCATATAAGAAACACCCATGTCCTGCGACTCATCCACGATGACAAAATCAAAGGGTGGGTTCTTTGACGTTCCAATAACTTGAGCTAATCTTCCAAAAAGCCCGGCATGGGTAATCATAGCCCGAGTATGAAGCCCATTACGAACCCGTTCGAATATTGACCATAGAATAGCCCGCTGCTGCTCGGGTAATCGAGTCTTTCTGCCAAGACGCATGACATCACGGTAAGCTTCCCAGTTTTTCAGCTGCCAGGCATCAACGATCTGTTCCCATTCCGTTATCAGAAACCTGAGGCTGAACTTGTGTCCGCCGATCTCTTTTGAAGCTGTTGCGAGGAGCTTTCGGATATCCTCAGATTCAGCGATTTTCACCTGTCCGAAATTAGCTTTGTACAGTCGCACACCAATTGCATTAATAGAGTGAACTTCGATTCGTTCGGCCAGTCGGGGTTCATTACTCACCAGCCGTGTAAGCCTAAAGTTGAGCGCGTTTGCCAATGTATCGGAAAATGTGGTGAGCAGCACCCTTGCATCTGGATTACTGCGTGCAAGGAAGACAGCCCGATGCAGTGCAACTATTGTCTTACCTGTTCCGGCCGAGCCAGAGACGCGTGCTGGTCCGTTATACTCCCGTTCTACCAAATGACGCTGCTCTGGGTGAAGGAAGACAGTCCACTTATCCCACGGGTAATCCAGAGCCATCTTAAGCTCTTCCACATTGTTCATTATGCGGAAACGACGCTGTGCATCGGGATGCTTGAATGGATCAATTTCAGTTGGAACAACCGGAGGTTTACTCAGTTTTCCTCCGGTTGCCAGCTCCAGGAGTGCCTCGGCAGCCTCGCCGGGAAGATGATCAGTCAGAGCAAGAAGGCTGTCCTCAGTAGCCTGTCGAACATCCTGAAGCCATTCAGCAGGAACACCATAGCTGAGCAGGTCGTCATCGGATACATGTGAAAAGAGTTGTAATGACTCCTTAGCTGGTTCGTCCGCATCGATATATTTCGGAATGAGTATCTCCTGGATTGTTTCACGAATCTCCACCAGCTGAGCTGCACCGGTCTTGGGATGTGTCTCCAATTTCCTCCGTTCTGCCCAGTCATATGCCTTATCATGGTGTGCCACATAGCACAGCAGCAGGCTCTTCGTTGTTTTGTGGATAATTAGCCTAAGGTCATCATTGATACGGACAGACCAGAAATTCTTATCCCTGGCCCTGTCGAGCTTGTGAAAACTCATACCAGGATTTGCCGGATTCAATTGCAAGTCGAAGGCGGTTGTCTTCACAGCCTTCTGTTCTTCAGAGGTCAGGCGGGCAAGGCTGTCTGTGAAGGTGTCAGCAATGCGAAAATCCATTAATCCACCTTGAACACCTTCATCACTTCATCACCTAAATGGTTAATCACCTTTACTGCGATACGGCCGGATTTTGGTTTGTCAAAGGGCCGGGATGTATCGCTGTTCAGCGTAGCCCAGGCTTCCTCATCGACCTCTGCTCTGAGGGTTGTCTTGAGGGCGTTGTAGGGGTCATTCGCACCAAGGAAGTAAGCATGGCGGACGAAGAAGCTCTCTTCATTATATTCAGTGTCGATGAACCAGCAGGCAATACCGTCAGCACCATTGCTGCGAACCTCTCCAGTGTTGGGATGGAAGACATCAACGCCGTTTATCTTCACTTTTACTTTGCTGTCATCAGCTGGAAGGATGGTGATGTCCGGCTCACCGAATATGACAAAGAGGTTCCCCTTGCCGGTGTTCTTGAGATCATCAGCCATATGCAGATCGGCATTCATGCGTGCCTTGAGCACAGGGATGCGTCCCAGCTTATTGAACTCGGTCGCATGAGCCTCATAGTTAAAGGCGCAGGCGATGAGCACATCGAAATTGGCATCACCCGCCTCACGGGCTGCCTCAACAAGGTCCGGTCTGATAACGGTTCCAAACTCCGGGCCGATGAAGATGGCTGCACGCTTCTCTTTTTCGGTTTCTGCGCCACCTTCGTGGTAGCGTGCTTCAGCACAGATGAGATTTCCAGGCCAGGGATTAAGGGCAGTGAAAGTAATTTTGTCCTCTTTATGCGCCTGCTGGACACCGGAGGTTTTCAGATTCTCCAGAACCATCTGTGTGAATGTCTGTTTCTCGCCGTAGCCTGCTTCAAACTCTTTCACAGAGTCGATCAGCTCGTCATGCTCATCAACACCCAACACCCGATGCGGGGAGAGGCTTTCGACCGTAAACGGACCGGCGACCCGGACCTTTTTGTTGTCTGAATAAGGTTTGTCGTAGAGATATTCAAACTCGGCCTTGGCTGCGATGGATTTGTCGATTTCCTGCTGACGGGTGATGCGTGCCTGCCACCAGTCCGAGTGCAGTTTTTTTGCTTTATCAGGCCACTTGCCATCTGCATTACGGGGTATTTCCCATTCCTGCCAGGGCTTCTTGAGCTCTGCATTCAGGGCCTCTCGCAACGGTTCCAGCTTTTCCTGCCACTTATCCCAGATGACATCGATCTCGGCGTTGTTGGCAATGGACTTCAAGGTGATGTGCGGCACACGTTCGTAGACAAAGCCATGACGGATGTTGTTAGATATGGGCTGTGTGGACGGTGCACTGCGGGTGATTTCTCCTTCCTTGACCTGTCCTTCACGTGAGTCAGCTAGGAGATAGAAGGGATATCGGGCTCCCATGACGCGGGCTCTGGCCAGGGCGAGGGCAACACGAGAGGTATCGATTGTTATCCATCTTCGGCCCCATTGCTCGGCAACGGTGGCGGTGGTGCCGGAACCGCAGGTCGGGTCGAGCACGAGATCGCCAGGGTCGGTGGCCATTAAGATACAACGTTCAATAACTTTGGTCCCAGTCTGAACAACATATACTTTCTTTACTGCGAATGTACTCTCAATAGTATCCATCCATATGTTGTTATAATATACAATTGGAAAATCTTTTAGATATCGCTTGTAAGTAAGAGTATTTCCAACACCCACTAAACGACCAGTTTTTGACAATCGCACTAATCCGTCACGAGATGGTTTCCAATGATTACCTTTTGATGGCTGGAAAACTTTCCCTTCATATTCAAAGGGTGCTGATCCTATCTCTGAAGATCCTTGAGATGTTATATCTGCAGTCCTAAATCTATGGTTGTCGAGACAGGGTTCTTCATTCTTTTGGAGACGTCTCCAATTTCCTTTGTCATCCTCAACACAATTGTAAGCATCATCAGAAACATTATTTCCAAGGATACCAAATAGAGCTCTGTATTTTGCTTCTTCTTTAGATTTAGCGTACCAAATTATATGATCATATATACCTGATATGAAATTACTTGATTGGCCACTTGTTTTTCGGAATACAATATCCGAAATAGAATTTTCTTCACCAAATATTTCGTCCATTAATGGTCTAACACGATGGACATTTTCATCACCAATTTGTATAAAAATTGACCCAGTCACTTTCAACAGATCACGAGCAACGGTAAGTCGATCCCGTAAATATGTTAAATATGAATGAATACCATCCCGCCAGGTATCCCGGAAAGCCTTCACCTGCTCCGGTTCTCTCGTGATATGATCGGCCTTGCCATCCTTTACATCCCGGCTCGTAGTGCTCCACTGGAAGTTGCTGTTGAACTTGATCCCGTAAGGAGGATCGATATAGATGCACTGCACCTTCCCTCGAAGACCCTCACGCTCGGCAAGGCTGGCCATGACTTGCAGCGAGTCCCCCAGTATCATGCGGTTCGACCAGTTCTGGTCATGCTGGTAGAACTCAGTCTTGGCGCTCTCACTGGGCAGGCCATTGAAGTCTGCAAAGAGGTCCAACTGATATCCGGGCTTCTCGGATTTGGCCTTTTCAGTCTGATGTATCAGGTCATCGATGAGCACCTTGGGATGGACCTTTTCCTGAATATAGAGTGGAGGTGCCTGCACCACCAGGTCGCTCCAGTCCTTCTCGTCCTTGCCTCTCCAGACGAGCTGAGGGTCCAGATCACGGTTCCTGGTTGCCTTCTCTTCTTCGAGGCCTGTCACTCCACGCTTATACGACACCTTGACCGGCGCCTGCTGCTCTTTCGGCAGCACAGGCTGGTATTCCGCTGTGGGGATATTCTTGCGTGTAGCATCCTCGTGGGTGATGGATTCGACTGTCTTCCTGGTATGTGTTTTCGCCATGTTTATATCCTTATTCTTGTGCTTTCCAATGCCCGCCCCTGGCTCCGCCAACACGGCGAAGCCGGCCCTGGGCCTGCAAGTTTCTGATGTTACGCTCAATAGAGCGTTCGGTCACACCTATGAGCCGTGCAAGCTCGGGAATGGTTATTTCCGGGTTTCGCTTAATTGCATCCAGAATTTTCCCCGACGCTTTCCCCGACGCTTTTCCCGACGTTTCCATGATGCCTGACGGTGAAGAAGGCCCCGTGATTTCTTTGCGGTGAATCGTTACAGTGAACAGGCATGCTTCACGATCATCAATAAAATCAATGTCGGGCCATTCTTCCAAAGCCCGCTTGATCCCTGAGCCAAGCCCGTGATAGGGCAAGAGCCCCTTTGCTGCGAATGAGACCAGGATCGGGTTGCGGATATTGGAGATACCTGCCCGGATGCGTTCAATGGTCAGGTTGTCAGGCAGATGACCGGGACTGATGATCTCGATACGGTTGTCGAATATGAAGATGCGGATGGTGGCGCTCACCAGATAATCCCGGTGAATCAATGCATTAACCAGCAACTCTTCAAAGACTGCTTCCGGTATCTCGGGAACACCCGGCGCATTGACTCCCCGGCCTGACTGAACCTTGTGAAGGTTCCTCATGATGAACGCCAGGGAACCTTCGAATATCTTCTGTAATGAGCCGGAGAAATCTTCGGTATCAACATAATCACTGACATGGATCTGATTGCCGGGGTAGCGGATGGCCTTTATGACAAACTGGGGTTTTATCCACTCCGGCCGCTGGGCAAACAGGAGAACGCCCGCCAGATTCAACTTGCCATCATCAGAGGCCAGATTCATATTCTGGAGCAGGCGTATCAGATCAGCAGGACTATCGGGCAGATCCAGCCTGTAGACATTATGTAGGAAATCGCGGAAACGAAGCCTGTCGAGCTTATCCATACCTGCTGTGGTTGGCAGTTCATCTGCATGGAACTGGTCGGAATACTGGAAGAGTCTCCGCAGTTCTTCCTTGGAATTGATGCGGCGTTTGTCAGCCCCGCATTTAAGCCAGATCACACCAGATCTGTCGAAATAGGGCTTGTCCATACCCCTGGGCACAGTCAGGACGATGACAATCCGTCCATTGGGGAGTGAAACGTTTTCCGTATGCACGGTGAGGGGGCTGCGTATATGCTGGCTGGACGCATTGCTGATGAGCTGGTTGATTCGTGTAACATCCTCTTGTGTAAGGCCCTGCGGAGTACCGTCATCACTCACACCTATAAAAATTGTCCCTCCTTCGGAATTGGCAAAGGCCGACATCTCCGAAGCCAGGGAATCACTATTGCGAACATCTTTCTTGAACTGACGGGTGCTGTCTTCACCAAGGGCCAGGCGAGATAAAAGGTCATGACTCTTCTTCATGTGCTTCATACTGCTCTTTTTATCCCCCGCCATTGGCCATCTTCTCTATCATCCTGTCGAATTCGTCTTTTACTTTGGCCTCGAAGTCAGCCTCAATCCGGTAAACTTCCGTCAATTCAGCAAAAGCCCACCGGCCGTATATGCCCAGGTTGTTAACACCTGGCACCCAATAGGTCTCCATGGTGGACTTCTTCTCTTTGGCATCCTCCCGTCTGTATCCTTTGATTTCTACAATCAGGTGCAGAAGGTCATTATCACCTTTGCCATCATCGAGTGTTACGATGAAGTCGGGCTGATATCTTCGTGCCTCTGAGCCGTAGAGATATGGTACCTCGAATCCGAGGCTGAAGTTTTTCACATATGACCGTACCAGCGGGTGTTTCTCCACCACTCTGCAGAACTCGGCCTCCCAGTCGCTGTCGAGGATGACCCAGTTGATGTGGCAGCGGCGTGAGTCGGTCTCCCAGCGGTGCTTTTTCGATGTGTTGAAATTCACATGGATGGTTGAGCCCACAGGGTTATACGGATCAAGCACGGCCTTGATGGGGCGCTTTCCAAGGAACTCTCTGGTAATGCCTGCCGTGATACGCGCACAGGCCATGTCGGCCAGCATCTTATACTTGAGCTGGGCCGGATAAGTATTGCCTTTACAGATAAGGCAGGTATCAAGCCACTGCTTGGCGATACGCTTTAGCTGGCCGAAGAGATGAAGCTTGGGCTCCTCATCCGGGTCCCGCCATTTGGTGAGAACGAGATGAGAGGTAAGCTCGTATAAAACCTGAGAAGGACGGACATCTCCGGTGTGGACCAGGTTGAGTTCGATCTTTTCGCCGATGATGCCCGAGTTCTGGGTTTCTGTGGCGCCTACGAGATCAGGCGTAAGCTCCAGGATGGAGTCTTCGTTGAAGGTGGCCTTCAGCCGCTCTTCGGGAAGTTCTATACGGTAGCCTTCAACACGTGGGAAACGGATCTCCAGTGCATCACGCTCTGGCCTTACAGCCTTGACCTGAATGGTCTCACGAGGTGGCTGCGGGGGTGAGACTACCGGTTTGGCGGTAAAGTCAAAGGGTATTCCCAGCACATCTGCGTATTCAACATTGAAGAGATTTTCCTCGTTGAGGTCATAGGACTGTCGGCGCAAAGCCCGGCCGATGACCTGTTCACAGAGCAGCTGGGTACCGAAGGCCCGGACACCAAGGACATGCGTGACTGTATTGGCGTCCCACCCTTCCGTGAGCATGGAAACGGAAACCACACAGCGGGTAGAACCACCAAGCCTGCCTTTTTTGCCTACGGTGTTCATGACTTCCCTGAGCAGATCCTGATCTGTGAGGTCATTCGCCTGGCGGGCATCACCGGTGCGCTCGATGATCTCTCGCCTGAAACGCTCTATTTCATCGGCCGCCATACTACGGAAGTTGTCATCCAAAGTATCACCTGATTCAAGCTGTTCACTGTCAATGAGCAGGGTATTGGGTCTGGCGAGAGGGTTGCCGTGTTCATCAAAATTGCGGAACAGAGGCAGGCGACCGTTGTTAAAAGAGATCGAACCGTCTTCATTCTCGCGGTTGAATCCCGAGATGAAGTCATAGACCAGCTTTGAAATTGATGTATTCTGACATACCACGATGAAGCAAGGTGGTACGCTGATACCGGCATCTTCCCATAATTTGTAGGTCTTCTCATAATGACCGTACAGGGCATCCAAAGCTGTCTGGAGTTGTGGCGGAAGACTCAAGGGATCAAGAGAGCTGGCTTTACCTCTTCCTTTTCTGGGCATTTTTGTGCGGATATGCTCCCAGAGGTTACGGAACATGGGCATTTCCGTTCCCGGGATGTTATCTGCAACAGGAACCCGTGGCAGCTTGACGATACCGCATTCGATGGCATCCATGAGGGAAAAATCACTCATGGTCCACGGGAAGAGCGTGCCTTCATGGTAGCCTGAACCTCTTAAGAAAAACGGGGTGGCTGAAAGATCAAACACACGGGATATGCCGAGTTTCTTTTGTACAGCTTCCAGACCTGTCATCCAGACCCTGGCCGCCATATTGTTATCTTCGGCCTCGGTCCTGGCTTCTTTTTTCTCCTCACCCTTCAGGCTCTCGATGTTTTCACCGGCTCCGGGTTTTTCACGATAGCAATGGTGGGCCTCATCATTGAGCACCATGATGTTTTTCATGCCCATCAGGTCCGGCATAACACGCTGAAGCATCTGCCCTTCGGTTTCAAGGGTATTCAGCTTCTCGCCTCTCCCCTGAAGCAGAGATCTTCCCCCCTTGGAAAGGTCGATTCGCTCACGGAGCATAAATGCATGGTAGTTGGTAATAACAATCTTGGCTCTGTTAATATCATCCAGCATGTCGTTCGGTACGAGTTCTCTGCTGGCATAATAGCTGTCCGGATCATTCGGCTGAAGCACACGCAGGCGATCTTTGATGGTGAGACCTGGAGTGACAACGAGAAAACCCCTGGTAAATCGATTGCTTTGTGGATGCCTTACTGCGTTGATGGTCTGCCATGCGATTATCATAGCCATGACTGTTGTCTTTCCCGCCCCTGTGGCAAGCTTTAAAGCTGTGCGTATCAAGCCGGGATTTGCTTCCTTGTTCACCTTGGAAATATGATCGAGAATATCTTTTCCTGCCCTGGACAGAGGGGCGACTTCCGTGAGCCAGATGGCGACTTCGACCGCTTCCACCTGGCAGAAAAAGGGACGTATGCCGCTAAAATTGTGATGTCTCCAATGCTGCAGCAGCCGTGCCGTCACAGGCGTTACCTGCCACAAGTTCGGATTTGGTAGAGACCTCCAGAGATCAACTTGTTGCCGCAATCTATTGATAATAGAGTTTGTATCGTAAAGCTGACCTGCATCAGTGAAGCCTTCGTCATCAAAGAGAATTTCGGTTTGATTGAGCGGACCCTTTTGTTTCTTTGGTTTTGGAATAGGTGATATGAACTCTGCTAGTCTTCGTTGCTCTATGATTTTCTGTGTAGGCTGACCTTGAGGGTCAAGCTCCCAGTGCCGGTTCGGGTATCTATATGGTGAGTTGAGAATGGGATGGTCAAAGAATGGGTTGGACATCGTTAATCTCTTATCCTTGCCTAAAATGTTTTCGAATGGGTATCAGATATCTACCGGTATTTTGGTTTATGCTTATATCCTTTATGTTGTTAACTCTCTTCAGTTCTGTCTCAGGTAAGATCATATTCTTGTATATATTGTAACAACATGAAACTTCGATCGTTTCAGCTTTACGCCATATGAAATCTGCCCTGTGTGTGAAGTTGAATTGAGTCATAGCAAAACCCCTTTTTCATACAATAAAATATCATAATCTATTATAAATATAACTTATTTTTTAAGTTTGGAGAAGTGAAAGAGTTGTAATAATCTGCCAATCGTTTGAAAATCATTTATATACTGATTTTAAAGTTCTCTTTTGCTTGCCTGCGGCTGATCTTGAAAGTTCCAAGCACACACCTCATCATATTCAAAAACGCCAGTCCCGCCGCCTCTCATATTGATGACAGGCTCGAAAGTACCCGGCGGCATGAATTCTATCGATGCACCCAGGGCATCGCCTGCGGCAAGTCCCAGAAGGCTGCCTCTGAACTTCTCTTTTATTCCCCCAGCTTCCATGCAATCACCATTCTTATCTGCTTCTCGGTTTCGGGTGACGGAAGATGGCCTTTCTCATCCTGTTTCCTCAACTGTTTAATTATCTCCAGTATCTCGGGGCCCTTTCCCAGGCTGTGTCTTGCATGCCAGCAGCCTATCACGGTGCCTGTCCGGCCCCTTCCACCCCAGCAGTGTATATAAACAGGCAGGTTATTGCTTATCGATTCGTCTATCCGGTCAAGGATCTGCTTCATCTCTTCATGCGTTGGCACGCCCAGGTCTGTAACCGGATGTCTGTATGTATAGGCATTCTGCCCCCTCATATTTGCAAGTTCCTTAACCCTTGTGTCATACGGGGTGAATTCATGACCTGCGTGGTCGATCTCGTCGGTTTCCATCAGGTTTATGAATGTCCTTATACCGCAGTCTAGAAGAGCGTTCAGCTTTTTATCCATCCCGGGCATATCACTGTCGCCCGGATAATAACCGGCAAGCAGCCTTCCGGGTATCACCCAGTAAGAGCGGGAAAATGGCCCCTTGAATACAGCCGTGATTGAATCCCCATTTATTCCAATACCTCCTGAAATATTATCCATAACAGGTGCCTCCTTCTAAATTCATGTATCCTGAACTGGAAACTCCATCATAAAACATCTTTTTTAAAGCTGCACCGGGGACTCGACAGCTGTGTGTCGCTCAAAATTAATTATTGAAACGATGCCTGCCGAGATGTCTTTATATCGGATAAGTAAGGAGCACTTATGTCTGATGAAAGAAAACCGGTTGCCGAAAGGATTTTGAGGCTTGCAAAGATGCTCAGATATTTTCTGGAAAGGGACGAGGTCTTTACCGCGAATATGGCCGCAGATTTTTCGACCACGACAAGGACGATACAGAGGGACCTGCTGGCTTTGAGAAAAGCGGGCTTTCCCATACATGATAAGAAGATGGGCAGCCACTATCTTGATAAGAGCATCATTAATAACCTGAGGAATTATGAGGAGTCGGAACTCGCGCTGATAGTCGCCGTCAGGGATATGGTCAGTCAGCTCGGAAAGCCGTTCGGTGACAACGCGGATACGATATTCAACAGACTGTCCGATTATACCGACTGCAGGCCCGTTTTCGTGAAGCTTGACGAGCCCATACGTTTTCCGAGAAAGACGGTCGATAAGATAGTGGAAGGCATAAACGAAAAAAAATTCCTGCAGTTCACTTACAAGGGGAATATGAAGGACGCTCACCCGGTCACGGTCGAGCCTTACAGGACAGCCTACTTCGACGGGTTCTGGTACCTGGTGGCAAGGGATTCATCGGACGGCAACATAAAAAAATATGCCCTGGACAAAATCAGCGGAATAACAACGCTCAAGAATAAGAGATTCAAGAAGGTGCCGGACAATATCGACGACATACTGAAAGACAGCGTAAATATCTGGTTCACCCCGAAGAGGAACATCAGGGTGACCATAGAAGTCGATTCATTGTGGTCCGAGTATTTCAAACGCAGGGGCAATATTCTGCCGCTTCAGGAAACGGCTGAAGAAAGGTCTGACGGTTCCCTGATAATAAACTTCATGGCGTGCAATCCTGAAGAGATTTCCATGTGCGTAAAGCCCTGGCTGCCGCATGTGAGAATTCTGGAACCCGGGGATATCAGGGACTCTGTGCTAAAGGAATTAAAAGCATGGGCCAGGTGGCAGGAAAAATTGTGACCCGAAGCATCTGTTGAAGCTTAAAACATGAATGGTTTTCAAATTAACCGGAGAATGAAGAATTTCATAGCGTCGTTCTGATGCTTAGTCACCGTAAAGAAGGCCGGCCTTAATCTCTATATAAATTAAGTAAGCCGCCTCTTGCATTTAGAAAATTCTAAAATAACCATTAAATCAAATAATTAGACAAAGAACTGGTATTGAGCTATGCCGAGATACATCTGCCAGGATACTGGAAAACTATAAATAACAAAAATATGAAGAGGTTCAGAAATGAGGAAAAAAAATTTGCTGGCATTATATGACCATGGATCATGCAGTACAGTGTTCTTTGCCGGGATCGAGAATAAGAAAAGTTCGGGTTTTACTGGCAAATGCCCTAACCCTGATTGTCGCAAACCGGTGGAACTGAGTCCGACGACGCTCTTTAATTCCATCGATAAGGCCCGCCGTGAATACATCAGAAAGATCAGGACATGCAGCAAACCTGTTTTCTGGTATGCCTGATCGGCAGGAATCTCCTTTACGGATGATAACCGGCAGGTTCATTAAATACGAAAGTTATATCCGGTGCCGGCTTGAAGGATTCAATTTCCAATATTGAGAATTATTTCAGGACAGTTCTATCTTCACAAGCAGTAGACTTTCAATGTTCCGGGAATCCATATAATGAGGCCATGAAGTATCTTTGTTACTCTATGTTGAGTTTGCGTCGAATCCTGCTAAGAGCTACAGGTGTTATCCCGAGGTATGAGGCAACCTGATATTGTGGAATCCTTCGTTCCAAACCCGGATAAGTCTGTTTGAAGGCGAGGTAACGGGTTGTTGCATCTTCGGAAAGAAATTCCCGTTCCCTTTTTTCTTTCTCGATGAAAAGACGCTCGACATATCTTCTTGTCAAGGTATTCCAGCACGGATGGCTTTCCATCAGATCATTGTAATCGGTAAGAGTCAGGCATATGAGACTACTGTCTTCCATGGCTTGAATGGCATACCATGACGGTTGACCTTCAATGAAGGCGCTGAACGCTGTCAAAAAATGGTGTTTATCCCGGAAAACCAAGATCTTTTCATCGCCGTCTTCTGTTACGTAAAAAACGCGGAAAAGACCAGATATAATAAAGCACATCTTGTCAGGAACCTGCCCGATATCGATGAAGTATTGACGCTTTTTTAACCGCATCGGCTTGATGATGCTTATAAGCCTCTGCCATTCGCCATCCGGCAATGTGCAATATCTCGAGAACTCACGGTGTACTATCCGCAGAATTGAATCATCCATAGCACATCCTTATCAAACAGTCCTAACGCATCTTGACTCAGCAATGCGATTTTCTCATGTCTGTTTGTATTCCGATATAAGTGGTACCCGGTTTCGTTGTTATATGCAACAGGGTGTTCATC
This sequence comes from uncultured Bacteriovoracaceae bacterium, assembly GCA_964400685.1. GTDB lineage: Bacteria > Desulfobacterota > Desulfomonilia > UBA1062 > UBA1062 > DATCTV01. The sequence goes on from CAYNVT010000032.1 coordinate 33,751, forward strand.
GGGTTTAGACAAGGATGTCGACTATAGATACTGGTAACTTGACATCAACAAGCCAGAAATGAAGTAACCTATGAAATATTCCCTCAATTTCCTAAATGTTGCTTCAGAAAAGATGCTATGTCGTCTAGTGCATAAGAGGCCTTCTTTGTGAGCCTCTCCATACCGAGGAATCCATGTATAACCCCCTGGTATCGTGTATGTGCCACAGGAATTCCGTTTTTCTGAAGCCTCGCCGCATAGGATTCTCCTTCGTCTCGGAGTACGTCGATCTCAGCGGTGACGATATATGCTGGCGGCAACCCTGACAAATCGTCGGCTACTGCCGGAGATACAAACGGTTCGTGCCATAGACCGCTGTCCGGAACATACATTTCCCGGAAACTGAGCATCGACGCATGTGTCAGGAAGAAGCCTGAGCCGAAGTCGCGATACGATGAAGTTTCAAACGAACTGAGGTTAAGTACAGGATAAATCAGAACTTGGCAGATGATTGGATATTCCCGATTGTTGCTATACTTCAAGGCCACCGCGGCGGCCAGATTACCTCCTGAACTGTCGCCTGCCACCGCAAGTCTTAAGGCGTCTCCTCCAATCAAGGCGGCTTCTCTACGGGCCCAGATCAGAGTTGTATAGGCATCTTCGAATGCAGCAGGGAAAATGTGCTCAGGAGCAAGCCTATATTCTGGTGAAACGACAACGACATTGGCCCTGGCGGCGATTGAACGGCATATATTGTCGTGGGAATCCAGGTCTCCCATGATCCAGCCACCACCATGATAATAGATCACGATGGGAAGGATTTTATCCGGTTGAGGATGGTATATTCTTATTTTTAGAGGACCTCCGGGGCCGGTGATGGATTGTGTGCTGACATGAGCAATCTGAGTGGGCGCATATCTGAGAATGCCCCTTTTCTGTGAGGTGCGGCGCACCTCTTCGATAGAGGCACCCTGGTCGAGGGGCGGACCTCCCATGATGCAGTTCAAATACTTCAGGAATAGGAATATCTTCACTTCAAGCATACTTCGCCTGATCCTCAGCCATGTCCCGAAAAAAACTGCAACAGCTGCGATTGATGACACTTTGTATATTGTACGTATGTTCATTATCACGTCAGGACTGATGTCATTATTAATAAATTAGAAAAATCATCTTTTTAGTCCGCTTCTATGATGTGTTGTTTTATCTTCTCCATATCGGCTGGGTAATGCCGCGCGCTCAACCAGTAAAAGAAAGCACCTGCGAGACCTCCGAAAGTTGTCACAAGTAACCCGATCTTAATCCCGTAAGCGCCGCCTCCAAGTCCATCGGATATTGCACCTACAATAATCGGGGCCCAGGCGCCTCCAAGGACATAGCAGCAAAAGGCGGCCATCCCCCAGGATACACCCTTCAAACTCGGCGGTGCCACATCCTGAGTGGCTGCGCTGATTGCCGGCATGGGAATCACGCAGAACATTCCGTACAGGAGGCCAAATGCGAAGCCGATCCCGCTTACATTTAATTCAATCATCATGACAAATAATATAGAAGCTGTCAGCAGGGCTGTTGCGGCAGTCAACATGCGACCCCTTTTATTTTTTTTCTGCCATATATCCGCAATGACACCGCTAAAGAATGCGCCGAATATTGACATGAGAGCAATGACTCCCACAACCAGTCCGGCTCTTTTGGCATCGATGTCTTGAGCACGCATGACAAATGAAGCTGACCATGTCAGAAAGGCAAATGCCATAATGTTCTGCATGGCAAACCCAATATAAAGCCATTTCAAGGTGGGAATGGAAAAAAGAGAAACGGCAGACCGGAAAAAAGTTATTTGATTACCTTTTTCATCAATATCACGTACTGTTTTGTAATCTTTCATAGCAAAAGCAAATATCGCGAGCAAAATTCCCGGAACGGCAAAGATGTAAAAGGACATCCGCCAGCCATATTTCTGTGATATCGCACCACCCAGGATTGCACCAAGGGCAGAGCCTAGAGGGATGGCCATGTTAAAGATCCCCATAGCCATTCCTCTGGAATTTTTTGGAAATGCCGCGGCAATGAGCGGAGTCCCCCCGGAAGTAAAACCTGCTTCTCCGACACCCACCAGCGTACGTGGAATAAGCAGGCCAATAAAATTTTTTCCAAGTCCCGAGATGAAAGTAAAAACACTCCAGAAGATGGCCATCAGACAGATGGTCTTCCTTCTGCTCCACCTGTCTACAAGGTAAGCGGCCGGAAAAGAGAATACAGCCATGCTTGTGAAAAAAAGCGTTTGGATAACTCCAATCTGAAAATCGGACAAACTGAGGTCTTTCTTTATATACTCAATGGTAATGGATAACACCTGGCGATCCATATAGTTCATCATGTAAAGCAGCGTACAGACGATAAGGATATACCAGGCCGAAAACTTACTGACGGCAAACTCTTTTACATCATTTTCAGGGCTCATAGGACTCCTCAAATTCTGTCATTTTGTTCAGCACCGGCTTATTCCTATTCCCTATTATGTGATAAGGTTTTTGATTGCAGATTCATTCCTCGCTGAGCATTGCCATTGCAATAGAACCCGGCCCAATAACATCGGGATCAGTAACAACGTTGATACAGGTTGTCGTATTCGAAGCAAATGCTTCTTCCAGCGCCGGTCTGATGTCCTCCGGTTTATCGACAAGTATTCCTTTCCCTCCAAGAGCGGCGACCGCTTCATGGTATGGCACAAAACCAATTTCTACAGTGCCGGGAACCAGATGCTTGAATGACGATTTCATGCTGTTTAAAGTCATTCCCCAGACGTTATTATTGTTGACGACAATCACAATGGGCAATTTTTTTCTGATCGATGTTTCCACCTCCATGAAATTGAAACCCATGGAACCATCGCCGATATACAGGAGCACACGTCTTTGAGGATTAATCAGCTTGGCGGAAAGCGCATAGGGTATGCCAACACCAAGACAGCCGTAAAGGCCTGAATCCATAACATTCCATGCGGTACGACAAGTCCTGGTCGTTAAAACCCAGGACTGAGAATCGCCGCCGTCGGCAATGACGATATCATCTTCCCTGTCCAGATAATCATCGATCTCTTTTGCCAACCTGCCGGAATTGATTGGAACCTTACTGCTTTCCGTATTGAATCTTCCCATTTCTTTTGACGCTTTTTCGTTTTCTCTGAGTTCATGTACCCATCCATCAAATTGCTTTCTCAATGAAGCTCCCATTCCATTATCAATCAATCTGTTAGTCTCTTTGAGCAGCATTTTGATATCGCTGAAAATTGCAAGGTCAATAGCGCGGTTTCTGCCCATTTCTTCCGGCTCGATATCGACCTGAATCAATTTTGCATCTTTGCTGAATAAGGCGCCGCATAGTGTGTACATGCAAAGCCGGTTACCCAGCAGAATCACACAATCGGATGCAGCCAGAGCAAGCGCGGAACATCCAGGCCTTATCGCAACTGAAGATTCGAAACACATCGGGTGCAGGTCGGAGACGATGCCGCGTGCAAATTTAGCTGTAAAAAGTGGAATACCGGCTTTTTCGATAAACTCTGTCAGTTCTTTTCCCGCATCTGAATAATATGCACCGCTTCCGGCCATAACAATGGGTTTTTTCGATCCCTGTATCAATTCTATCATTGTCTTCACTTCGTAAGTGTCTACAGGTCGGGATGAAACAACGGTTTTAAACGATGAAACCTCATCCATGTTGACCGTTGCATTAAGTACATCTGTCGGCAGTTCAAGAAACACGGGACCGGGACGGCCGTGAGTGGCATAACGGAAGGCCATATCGATGTATTCCGGAATCCGCTCCGCCTTCCGGCAGATCAGCGATTTTTTTACAGTCGCTTCTATCAACGGTTCCTGTCTCATGTCCTGAAGCCCCAGTTTTTCCGGAGATTTGTTTCCATGCGCACCGGAAATGAGTATGACCGGAGAATTTGACAACCGGGCGTTCACAATTGCAGATAGCGTGTTTGTGAATCCGGGACCAAAGGTTACAAGGATGATACCGGGTTTTTTTGTCATCCTGCCGTAAGCTTCCGCCATAAAGGACGCGGCTTGTTCATGGCGGGCAGTTATGATTTTAATAGATGTGTTTTCAACAGCACATTGCACCGGCGTTATGCTCTCACCGGGTACGGAAAAAATGTATTCAACCCCTTTTTCCAAAAACGAATTCGTGATCAGATTCCAACCTTTTAGAGCTCTATCTTCTGCACTCATTGATTTCCCTCCTGTATTACTTGATTTTGTTTTCATCTCACATTGATGACCCGTTCAGTCTGACAAAAGGTTTTCCTTTAGTAGCCAATTGTAACTGTCCGTAAGCATCTCTTTTATTGATACCGTGCAAAAGCCCAACTCCCGCACGGCCTTACTGTCATCACAGATGAGATGACCGATCAGCCGCTTGTATTTGGCCGGGGTCACGTCCGGTTCCTTGCCTGTCATGACAGATTTGATCC
>CAYNVT010000033.1:0-36224 GCA_964400685.1 uncultured Bacteriovoracaceae bacterium
GAACTGTAGTTTGCCGTCATCGGAGCGTGTTCCTTCGGGAAATATGACAATCGACGTGCCCGAGCGGATCTTTTCCGCCGCAATGCGCATGCTTTCGAGGGCCTGGCAATGGTTGGCCCTGTCAACCATGATATAGGCGCATTTCTTCATGGCAAAACCGAATACCGGTATTTTGAAAAGCTCTCTCTTGACCGTCCACCTGAACTGAACTTTGAGGAACCCGAGTATGGCAAGAACGTCAAAATTGCTTGCATGGTTCGACATGTACACAGCAGGACCATCAGGTATATTTTCCTCCCCTTCGATATCCACTTGAACATTGGCGCAGAAAAGGGTCCATCTTGCCCAATATCGGGCAATCAGATGAGGTATATTTGCCGTGGGATCCAGCCATGCTGCAATTATTGTTGGCCCAATAAACACCATTATAAAAGAGGAGGTTCCCAGAAAGCTAGTAATGCTCCAGAACATACTGGGATTGATACTCGAGTAGCTTTTAAAAGTCAAGAAAGGGTGCACAGGATCATCTTATTTCGCAAGGTCATACACTGCTGCCAGCGTCATCTGATGCCTATCCTGTTATGTTTGATTTACCGGCCTGATAATGCCTCTGCAATACATGCACCTGTATTGTGCACCCCTTAAAATTCTATTGTGCCTGATCGCTGTTATCTGATGCCCCCTGCAGTCGCATGCATAGGCATACCTAGGCTGGGGTCTGCGGATGCCGGCAATGCCTGAAACATCATAATCATGCAGCCTTTTCGGGTTTTGTCCTAAGGCAAGCATGACCGCTTCCCATGTACAGCCGTGCGGCCTGTCTTTAGGATTGAGCCTGTGGGCTATAAGGTGCGCGATCTCATGGGTAACCGTTTCCATTACGAACCTGTCACCGTTGAGCTCTGCCAGACGGGGGTTGAGTGAAATCTCCCATTTTTGAGGCCATGCCCTGCCCGCTGTCTTTCCTCTCAATGTATATCTGATGCCGGGCATCTTTAGCCTGCCGCATTTCTCAGGCCACAGCCCGCCTGACATGATAAGCAGTTCCCTGATCCGGCATATCACTTTGTCATGCAAAAAAAGATGGCCCATTAATTTTCTGTCCCTGTGATAACCGGTCTCACCCTTTTATCTCCCGCCATGCAATCCTGGCGACTGCAGCTTCGCCCTTTGTAATTGTAGCGACCCAGGGCCAGCCGCATGTGGTGATATACCACTCGCCTTTTTCAGGCACATTGACATATTCAGGCGCATGCGCCTTCAGCCGTGCAATGAGAGACGGCGTATTTTTTCTGCCTTTATAGCACCCGAAATAATAAGGGTTCTCTGAATGAAATATAAGCGTGTCATTGTAGGATTCCCTGTCAAGCCAGATCTTGAGCGGCAGCAGAAGCCCGTGCCAGAAAGCGGTATCGTTGTTGTAGGTGAGAGAAAGATAATAGCCGCCTTTATACTCAATTACAAAAGGGGATTCGGTCGATGCGAACGGCGAGTTCCTTTCGCTTCCCCATGAGGTTCTGAGGGCGGGCCCGATATACTGCCAGCCTTTAAGGTCGAAAGACTGGTAGACGTCCACTCTGGAAAAAAAGAAGCCGCGCGCCGTTGTATAGAGCAGCCACTGGCCGTCAGCAACCCTGATGATCATGGCGTCACGGAAAAATTTATTAAACGGTTTATTTATAACGGTTTCCCGGTTCTCCCATGAAATGCCGTCTACGGATGTCATACGCTCAAGCCTGTGGGGCGACCAGAAGATGTTATAGATGCCGCCTTCGTTTATTACGTGCGGGGCCCATGCAAGCTCGCCGAAATCAGCTACTGGCGTGGATTCTTCCATACCTTCATCAGGGGGAAATTCCCTGCTTACCGCTGAGGCAAAATACTTTTCCCTACTGTAGTCGCCATTTGTTTTGCTTGTAATGCCGACAAGCCGCCAATTCCCTTCATTATCACGATAGACGGCATGGTCGTTAATGTAATCACCATAGATGGCAGGCTTGAAAAGCGTTTTCCACTCTCCCGCTATTTCAGGCCTGAAAACAGGGGCCCTGTCTTTAAGCACTTCCACTTCGACCTCGCCTATCAGATGCGAGGTTACGATTTTTCTGGAAATTCCGGAAACCCTGAATCTCCCGCCTTTTTTTACCAGGAAGGACCCGTATTTTACGTTTCCGGCAGTTTCCCATCTTCCGGCGCGGTATTCTTCTATCCTGTAGGTTTCTCTGTCGGGGTCGGCTATCCAGCCAAGGTGTGCCCACCCATGACCGTTTGAAACCTTTACACCATGTTGGGCCTGCATCGTCCTTGCATCTTCCTTAGAAACAGACCCGTAGAACGATGTTTTGAGCGGCCTCTCGATAAAAATTCTCAGGGCCACCTCACATATCAGCCTCAATCCTATAACGTTCAGGGCCGGCAATAATATTCTCTTAAGAGTTCCCATGACTTTCTTATATGCTCAACGGATAAAAAATTGGATAAAAATATGGGGATGAGAACAACATGTTTAATGCTTATCCTTGATCTGCCCATGTGCATATTGACATCCTTATGTCGCGTCAATATATTTTGTATGATTCCATCTTTGATTTTAAATGCATTATCAAGGAGGTTATCAAAATGAGATCTGCTTATAGAATTTTATCGGGAGTGTTAATTTTCACAGCCTTGTTAAGCTTCGCTTTTATTTCGAAACCCTATGCTGAATTTCCGCAGGACCCGCCCAATGATCCTGAATTCACAGGAGCTGCAAGCGGAAAAGACCCGAAAAACTTTTCACCCACTGACTTTCAGTTCCAGATGCTCTCCGACATGGAAGAGCTTCCTGTTCAGTTTCCTCTGGCGAAAGACCCTGAGGGTTCGCCCGGAATGTCTCTGACCTGGGCCTGGAAATATTACGGAACAGGCCGGACCGACGTTGTCATAGCATATGTGGAAGGCGGCATAAACTGGCATCATCCGGAAACCGTCCCTGAAATTGCCGACAAGGTTTACATAAACAAAGGGGAGCTTCCTCCGCCTGAATACATGGGCGTAGACGGCAAAGAACATGCGGCTTATATCGACGTCAACCGGGACAAATGGTTCAGCGCCCCTGACTACAAGTATACGATGGCGAAGAAATATCCCGGAGCAAGTGTGCCCGGCGACCACAATAAAAACGGCATACTCGACGCCGAAGACCTGATCGTTGAATTCTCGGACGGCATGGACAATGACGGCAACGGCTATGTCGATGATATCTCTGGCTGGGATTTCTACAACAATCAGAACAACCCGGCCACCTATGACATCACCTATGGCCATGCAAACGGCATGATGAAGAATGCGGCGGCCATAACCGACAATGGTTTTGGCGAGGCCGGCTTCTGTCCGGACTGCATGCTCTTACCTATCAAGGCAGGATGTGAAGCGCTCGACAGGACTGACGATCTTGCCCAGGCCTGGCTTTTTGCAGCCGATTCGGGCGCCGATATTATAGTCTCCACAACCGCCGATCTCGGATATTCAACGTTTATGTCAGAAGCGATCGATTACATAACCAGAAAGGGAATAGTTATTGTTGAATCGTCGAACGACTTCAATTCGACCGACCATCAGGGCGGCATGTTCCACGCAAATGTGCTGCCCGGAAACGGCGTCGTGCCGGATACGGCATGCATAATTGATGAGCTGAACATGTTCGGAAAACTGACAACGACTTTCAGAACGCGCTCATCAGTTACTTCATGGGGTACGCACAACATGTTTTCGGTCTCGACACAGGGCGGTACGACATCGGAATCAACGCCAACTCTCGGCGGAGTCCTGGGAATAGTGCTCTCTGGTGCAAACACCATCCTTGAAGGAAGAGAGGGTCAGCCTGGGCTGAACGGGTTCGAGCTTATCCAGCTTCTGATAGGGACCTCAAGCAGGGTTGAGGATCCGAATCTGCCCTGGCCGGGCAAAACCGGTGACTTCAACCTCCAGTACGGCTATGGAAGGCCGAATGCGTATAATGCGATCAATGCCGTTCATGCAGGGAATATCCCTCCTGTCGCTCTGATAGATTCCCCTCGATGGTACACGCTGATAGACCCCGACAAGACTTCAATTATCCCGATTTCGGGAAGGGTATCGGCCAGAAGGTCAAAAAGCTATTCCTGGGAACTGCAGTTCGCACTCGGCGCCGAGCCCTCATCTTTCAGACGCATTGATGGAAATACCGAGACGGACGCCTTTGAAGGGCTGCTCGGAACGATTGACCTGAGAGATTATGAAGATGAAATCAAAGAGTTTGTTAAAAAGGATTTCAGCCTTTCAAACAGCAAGGAGCTCAGCACCACCGAGCAGTACACTGCAACCATCCGTCTTGTCGTCTGGGATGATGCCGGAAACAGGGCGGAAAACAGGCGCAGCATTTTTATATACCATGACAACTCCTGGAAAGAGCCGTTCCCGAAATATCTGGGCCATGGCGGCGATTCCCAGGCCTGTCTTGCGGATATACAGGGTCAAGGCAGGCTGGCAATAGTCTTCGGAGACTCGGACGGCTACATCCATGCCATTGACTCGAAAACAGGCGATGAACTGCAAGGCTGGCCTGCGCATACAAATCCGACAGTCACAGTAAAAACCCATGCAGGAGTAAATCCTCGCTATGAGCCGATTTTAAACCCGCTGAGCGTAGGCGATCTTTTTGCAGATGGAAGGTTATGGGTTGTCGTGACCTCGATCACGGGAAAGACTTATGTTTTCGATGCATTCGGAAGACGCCTGAGCGGATGGCCGAAAACACTTGAGGCCGGCGTAACCCCGCCGGACAGCCCCAGAAAGAAGCTCCTCCTTTCAAGGCTGTCAGCCAGGGGCGCATTCTCTTCTCCTGTTCTTTTTGATATTGACGGGAAACCCGGCCTTGAGATCATTCAGGCGGGATGGGATGGACACCTGCATGTATTCAATACCGACGGCTCATATTTGAGCGGCTGGCCTGTGAAAGTCGAACTTCCTTCAGGCTATGCCCTCCCTGATAACCTCATGCTCATCAACGACCAGAAGATTACAAATACACCCTGCATGGCAGATCTTGACGGCGACGGCGATTTCGAGATCGTGGTGAGGACCAATTATAATTATACGAAGGCCCCCGATCTTCAGATCATGTACAAGATGCATATCATAGCCTATCACCACGACGGCAGCATCGTTAAAGGCTGGCCAGTCGAACTCGACGGCATGGCGATCTACTACGGTTCCGCTCAGGAATTCATTACGGAAGGGACAGGCGCCCCAGTGGCCTGCGACGTAGATGGTGACGGCAAGGACGAAATCGCAGTAAGCCCGATGTTTTCCCACCCCTGGCTCGTTGACGGCAACGGAAAAATTCTGACCCAGTACAGCAGCGGGTTCAATCCTTTGCCAAAAGCGGCTGACGTTGTCGATCTTTTAACTGCGATTACGACCGATATACCGATGGGCTTCACAACCTCGGGCGCATTCGGAAAATTCGGCGGCGGCCTTTCATTTGCGCAGACTGGTTCTGGAATTCAGGGCATACTTTTATCCATTCTGACACCTGGAAGCGGCAAATGGCTCAAGAATTATGAAAGGGTTGTTGATGCAAGAACAGGGAAAGCAAGAAACGGTTTCCCTGCATTCTTCCAGGGCCTTAATTTCATCGGTGCACCGATTATCGTTGATGTGACAGGGGACGGCAATGCAGAGATTGTCGATGCAGGCGACTCATCCGCACTTCACGCCTATACAGACGGCGGGAAGCAGGCAGAAGGCTTCCCCAAGTTCACAACAGGCTGGGCGTTATTCTCCCCGAGCGCAGGCGATCTTGATTCCGATGGCCGTACCGAGCTCGTCTTGCTTACACGCGAAGGATATCTGACAGTTTGGAAAACCCGGGGAAAGGCATCAGCCAACACCGAATGGTGGCATCATCATCATGACGAGTGGAACACCGGCCGCTATGGGACGGATACAAGACCTCCAGGAATAGTGAGAGATGTGACATTTGACAAAGAGGCGGGAGAAATAACTTTCAAGGCCCCGGGGGACGACTGGTATGCCGGCAAAGCAACGAAATATCTTGTTGAATTCTTTCCGGGCGGTATGATGGGATTTCCGGTCAAAGCAATGTCCGGATACTACGACTCCATACCGGTGCCAACAGGCACGAAGGAAATCATCATTGCCACAGCTGATGAGGCTGGCAACAGGGGTATGTCAATTACCTCTTCGATTGCCGAGATTGAAAGCGAGAGCATAAGTGATGACGGCGGCAGTTCGGGCGGATGGTGCTTTATAAGAACCGCCATTTGAGTTCCGGTTTGATTTAAAAAAAGCCACCTGCTGTTCTCGGCAGGTGGCTTAAAAAACAACTTACCGGAAATCGTTAACTTTCCCCACAAAATAACGCATAGAGTGTTTCCATACGCATATGGATTTTTTCATAACAACCCATTATAATTGACTGATTAACCCACGGAGGTGTGCATGAAAAAGATACTGACCCTGTCAGGGCTTATGGTTTTTCTTATGGTATCCGCATGCGAAAGGAGCGAGATCGTGAAAGATGACTTCAGCTACGGCGAAATCAAAAATATAAAGGCATCGCAGTGGGATAACCTGTCGGGAAAAAGAATTTTTTTTGGCCATCAGTCTGTCGGCGGAAACATCGTTATGGGGATTTCTGATGTTCTGGATTCCAATAAGGATATAAAACTTGTCATTCTGGAATCGGACAAACCCGGAGACCTTAAACCGGGTGTATTCGAACATGCCCTTATCGGCCTGAACAAAAAACCGTTATCGAAGATCGAGGCATTCTCCGAACTTATAAAAACTGGGACAGGAAAAAACTCGGACATTGCTTTTTTCAAGTTCTGCTATGTCGACATCGACAAATCCACGGATGTAGAATCCCTGTTCGATACCTATCAGAAGACGATGTCAGAGCTTAAAGCGGAGTATCCCGATGTAACTTTTATTCACGTCACCGTTCCTGTCGTCAGGCAGGCTGATAAAAATATCAAATACCGGATTAAAAAATTAATAGGCAGGGAAACCGGCGACAGTAATCATATTGCAAGAAACAAGTTCAATGAAATATTAGTATCCTTCTATCAAGGCAAGGAGCCCGTATTCGATCTGGCAAGGCTCGAGGCGGTATCACCTGAAAAGAATCTCTGTTACTTTAATGACAACGGAAAGAAGATCATGACCCTTTGCCCTGAATATACGGATGACGGCGGTCACCTGAATGACATCGGCAGAAGATATATTGCCGGGCAGCTTCTGGTTTTCCTGGCAAATTTAAAATAAGGACAGTCACGTGAAAAAAAACCTTTCGAAAACAGTTTTAATGGTAATCATACTTTGTCTTGCATTCGCTGCTCCTGCATCGGCCAAACCCCGGAAAATCGAGCTGGCCCCGCTGCCGGAAAAGCTCGATGTCAGAGCCATGGCGCCCATGCTGGACCAGGGTGAACTTATATGGGTCACTTCCCAGAAAGACGGTAAATTCAAGCAGGCAAGTATTATGGCTGTCGTTAACGCAGGCATAAAGAAGACATGGGACACTGTAACAGATTATGAAAATTACAATGAGTTCATGCCCAATGCTAAAAAGATCGTGGTCATATCAAGGGAAGGCAATGACGCCGTGTTAAGCTATACGATCGATCTGCCCGGACCTGACTTCGAGTACACCCTGAGGCATCATCATACACCGTATACCAGGGTGGATATCAGGCCGGAAAACGACAAAGGCGACATCAAGACCGGCGCGTGGCGCTGGGAGCTTATCCCTCTCAACGAAAACAGGACTGTCCTTGTATACACGCTCTATACGGACATCAGGGAGTCGAGCTGGGTACTTAAAATGGCGCTCAAATCAGACCCGTCGATGGAGCACGGCATCAATATCGCAACCGGCCTTGTCACGATAAGTGCCATTAAGCGCCGGGCCGAAAAATAGAAGGTCTGAGGGAAATACGATGTACGATGCGATAGCCTTACTGCTGCTGCTTGTCGGACTCGAGCTTGTGCTCGGAGTAGATAACATCCTTGTCATTTCGATTTTCGTAGGAAAACTGCCGGACACTGTAAGAAACAAGGCCCGGGTTACTGGGCTCGCTGTGGCATTACTCGCAAGAATACTGATGCTGTACATCCTCATCAAACTTGCCTCTCTTACAAATCCGGTAATCTTGAGCTACTCGATTCGCGACTTGATCCTCCTTGCAGGCGGGCTTTTCCTTATCTACAAGGCTGTCAGGGAGATTCATCATACCGTTGAGCTTAAAGACGAACTGGAAGAATTCTCAGGCAAAACCTACAACAGCTTTCTTGGAGTGATCACCCAGATTGTCCTCATGGATATCGTATTTTCAATCGACTCGGTCATAACGGCAATAGGCCTGACAGACAAGCTCTGGGTCATAATCAGCGCGGTCATAATATCGTTCCTTGCGATTCTGGCTTTCGCAAAGCCCATAGGAGAGTTCATCATAAAACGTCCGTCACTCAAAATTCTGGCTCTATCTTTCCTGATTACAATAGGCGTGACTATCTTCATGGAAGGAATGCATCAGCACGTGCCAAAGGCATACATCTACCTGCCTATGGGATTTGCCCTGTTCGTGGAAATCCTGCAGCAGCGCTATGCGCACAATAAAAAGAAAATAGAAAGACAGCAGGACTAGCCTGCTGTCTTTCCCTCTATCTTTTCAAGGACCTCTTCCGTCTTCTCCATAAGCTCTGTCTGCGTCATTATCATGGGCGATTCCTTCATGGCCATTGCTGCAAGAGCGCTTCCTATCATGAGAACAAGGAATACTATCATGGAAGCTGTCATCGATCCCGTCACCGGATTTTTAAACATATCCATTAAATAGATGAATATGATACCGGATACCTGGCCTGCAAAAAGTATCATGCCCTGAGACGTCGATTCCGGCGTCGGGAAGCTGACCTCGGCCCCGTACTGGAAACCCACCGGCCCTGCGCTCATGATGAAGAATCCCAGCACAAAACCGGATGCCAGAAGCGGTACAAAACCGTTCAGGAAAGTCATCCCCAGAAGCCCCGGGATTATGCCAATCATGCAGATGACAAGGTATATCTTTCTCTTTCTCTGCTTATCCGAAAGAATGGGAATAACGACCGCACCGATGATCCCGCCTACTATCATTGCCGCCCCTATGAGACCAGCCTGCTCGGGATTGATACCTCTTGGACCCAGGAGAGGCTCTATCCATGTGGTGACGGCATTGAACATCCCGAGTCCTATGAAAAAGAGGATGAGCAGCAAAATCATATCTTTGATCTTGAACATATGCTTGAGCCCTTGAAATACTTTATGGCGTACTTCATGCCTTAAAGTCGGCGGCGTGGGCGGTCTGTCTTTGATGAAAATAAAGAAGAGGATCGCAATTGCCAGGGAAGCATACCCATATGACATGAGCATACCCTTCATGCCTCCTCCCTCCAGGCCTCCATAAAGCTTGAAAAGAACAGGCGTCAGGGCCATTGCCACCACAAAACCCAGGTACTGCGAAAGCGCTCCGAGTCCGGCGGCAGTTGCACGCTCCTCAAGAGGAAACCACTCCGCTGCGACCTTGGTCATTGCGTTCATAATAAAAGGCTGCGCCACCGCCAATCCGAATGATGCGATAAGTATCGCATTGTAGCTGTCCGCATATATGCCCTTGATCATTCCGAAAACAGCCGTCAGTACGGCGCCTATCCCCACGCCTATTCTGATGCCGTAAGTATCTATTACATAGGAAGCAGGTATGCAGATGAAAAGAAACATTATCATGAAGCTCATTGAAAAGAGACCAATCTGAAGCGTTGTGACATTATAGAATTTTACCGCCTCGGTTGTTATGGGTGCGAAGTTTATCCAGTGCATCTGCATAATGCCGTTAATAAGCATGAATGTCACAAGGACAACCCATCGGTAACCGTAAACCTTGACCTTTTCCATGTAATCCCCCTTATATCATCTGAAGATATTCTCGCCAGGAAGCTGATGGTTGCCTTATACTGCTCAGGATGCAAGCTTGATGGTTATCGTGTTACCCTGCTCCATCGACAAGGGTTTTTCAAGTGGAATTTCTTTCAATCCGCCATTTTTCTGATCAAGTATTATTGATTTTATCATGACAGGTTTTCCGTAATGCTTTCTGACTTCTATTGATGCAAAGCCTTTTTTTGCATCATAATCAAGCATGGCCCAGAATCCGGGAAAGAATACCGGGCATTTGAGTCTGTCTTCTCCGGGCATGGTCCTGGGACCTAGATGCAGAACAGCCCTGGGAATATCAAGTGCCGCGCCGGTAAAGGCGTTCAGAACAGCCCAGGCAACCGGATGGGTCATGTAGATGCTTTTGGTTTCTCCCGTAAGGTCAGCGCTGAATGTATAGCCCAGCCTCTCCAGCCGCGAATAAATCATATTCAGTGTATCAAGACCCTTTTCGACCTGCCCGAGATAAATATGCTCGCATGCCTGATAGCTTATGACCTGCCAGATGTATATCTGCCTGATATCGCCGTCTGAAAATCCTCTGGGTGTGAGCTTTTCCCTGCCTGAAAGCGTCATCTCGGCAACAGGTTTGGGCAGCCTGCCTTTGAATCTGGGAAGCCTTTTCGCTCCATCGATCAGAAGCCTGAAAGCCAGGCCCATGTGACTCGCGGCTCTTTCCGGCTCCACAACAGGACCCAGCCCGGAATATCTGCTCGCCCAGTCCCCGGCAAGTGCTGCACAAAACATGGTCGGCCTGTCCGGCGAACTTCTGTAATATCCCCTGTCATTAGCCCACAGGGCTTCATCGATGCGTTTCTTGCATGTTTCAGCCCTCTTTTCAAAAAGTGCTTTAATCTCCGGCTCAATATGCCCGGCAAGGTCGATCATGGTTTTGAGCGCAGCTAAATAGACGGTTGCCGAATATATGAACGTGCCCGGGAAATGCCATATATCATAGGTGGTTCCGCCCTCCGGCACGCCGTTAACGCAGTTCTTGTCGATATATTCCGCCATGCGCTTCATGTCGGGCCAGAATATGTCAAGCCACTTTTTATCCCCGGTCATCCTGAACATCTTTCCGGCCTGGATAATCTCGCTTGCAGCGAGGTCGGTCCATTCCTTGGCTTTAAGCACGAATATGATTTCCTCGGGCCAGCCGTAGGGAATCGACGCATCGCCGAGAGCCAGGTCGCAGTTGCCGTTTCCATGAGGAACCGAACCACGCTTGTCCATTAGCCTCCTGAAGGTGTCGAGTTCGCTCCTGTCTAGTTCCGTAAAAAAGACCGATGTATAAGGATGCGATGAAAGCCTCTGGTCGTTCGTACCGGTAAGCCCGCCGTACGGCCACTGCCAGTCCATGCCCTCGATTGTGTAAAGATGGCCGTCTTTCGGGACAACGGTGTTGCACAGTACAGAATCGAATGAATTCCTGATCGAGCGCTTGAGCCAGACCGGGAGGTTCGATTCGTCGAGCAAAGTCGGGAGTTCCATGGATTCGCTGTACAGGCGTTCCCTTTCGGTTCTGAGGTAACCCGCGACATCTGATGCCGATGAAAAATAGTTTTCATAGACGTGTCCCACCCTTACACCGTCATGGATGCCTTTTTTCAAGTTCAGCACCGGGTTCTTTTCTGTTACATGCCCGGGTGTCCACCAGATCAAATTAAACGGCACATCAATGCCTTCCCCCGGTTCAAGATTTCCGTGTACGGCGACAGCAGCAGCAGGTCTTATTTTATCAGAGCCAATGACAGGCACTAAGGGTGAAGATATCCTTCCTGACCTGACGAAACTGTCCAGCATGGCGGGGGATAACTCCATCGAATCATAACCTTCACAGATATCGGAATTGAAACCTTCCGGCGGGCAGGCTGCAAGCAGGTATTTGCCCAGCACACCGCTTCTGTGGGACAGGGGATCGTGAGACTGCCTTGTCCTGAAAAGAATGGCGGGCATGCCTTCTATTCCGCAGGCCTCCTGATAATTGCCGTTAACATCACGATATGTCAGCCTGCCTTTGAGCCCGACAGGCACCCTTTTTCTTCTCATGACAAGCCCGGTCTGGCCGGTTCCTCCGCAGCCGAGGATATTCTGCCAGGAAAAAAGAACGGAGATGAAAACAGGTTCATCCGAGATATTCTTGATCGCCACGGAAAATAATGCAGCAGGGATCGTGGAGTCTTTTATATTATGGGGTATGTGCGGTGTGAAACCTGAGAGCTTAATTCCAATTGGCAGGCTATCATTAAACCCGATTTCGAAACCAGGGAGCAGGCCTTTGAAACGTGTCGAGGCAACCGCTTCTATGTTGCCGAACTCCTTTTCGTAACAATAACGCAGTATGCGGCTTCTCCTCACTATCCCCTGCGCGGTGTGAACGGCGAAGAAAGAGCCTCTCAAATTTCTTACAGGGTTCATCCAGTTGTTATTGCAGCGTGCTTCTATAAAAGAGCCATCAGAACCCATCGTGATGCCGCCTGAACCTATGCCGCCGAGAGGGAATCCCCTGTCAATCGAGCTTTCGACATATTCGCCTGTCTTCTCATCCCATTTTACACCGCTCTTATTCATAGAAACCCTCCATCAGTTTATATGAACTACCTGTAAGGATAACACATTAGATGACATCGGGCATAGTCTCATGATATTCAGGAAGGCAGTATTTAATACTGGAGGTCGTTCATGGGCGGTCTGCTTCTTGGTCTTGATATCGGCAGTTCATTCGTCAAGGCATCGGTTATTGAAATTAAAACAGGTCTGTTGAAAACCGCCTCAAGTTCCCCGGAAACCGAAATGGAGATCGCTTCTCCCCGGCCGGGCTGGGCCGAACAGGACCCTGAAACCTGGTGGAACTCGGCACTGGCCTGCCTTGATAAAATAAAATCTGCAGGGGTTAGGCTGGAAGATATCGAGGCAGTGGGTATTTCATACCAGATGCACGGGCTGGTTGTAGTCGGCAAGGACTTAAGACCGCAAAGGCCTTCAATTATCTGGTGCGACAGCAGGGCGGTTGCAATAGGCGAAAAGGCATTTGATGCGATAGGCCATGATCTGTGTCTGAAAAGGCTTATGAATTCTCCGGGAAATTTTACGGCATCCAAGCTCGCCTGGGTCAAAAAAAACGAACCCGGCATATACAAAAAAATCTACAAGTTCATGCTTCCGGGCGACTATATCGCGCTTAAGCTCTCGGAAGAGGCAACGACAACGGCTGCAGGACTCTCGGAGGGAATTCTATGGGATTATGCGGAGTCTACCCCGGCAGGGCTTGTGCTGGACTACTACGGAATCGATGAAAGGCTTATCCCGGATATCAGGCCATCTTTCGGCCTGCAGTGCACGGTTTCCAGAAAGGCCGCAAAAGAAACAGGCCTCAAAGAAGGCATTCCGGTTGCATACCGTGCAGGAGATCAGCCCAACAATGCATTCTCCCTTAAAGTGCTAAATCCCGGAGAAATGGCTACCACTGCCGGTACCTCAGGGGTTGTTTACGGTGTATCCGGAAAACCGGTTTATGATGTGGAGTCCCGGGTCAATGGATTCCTGCATGTTAACCATTCAGCAAAGGCGGGTCGCTACGGCATTCTAATGTGCATCAACGGTACCGGGATTCTTAATTCATGGCTCAAGCACAACATGCCGGGTCTCAGCTATGAGGAAATGAACAGGCTTGCGGCAACGGTGGCGCCCGGTTCTGAAGGTCTCGTAATCCTGCCTTACGGAAACGGGGCCGAAAGGACTCTCTCAAATATAAATCCGGGCGTCTCAGTCCGGGGGCTTGACCTGATAAGGCATACAAAAGCCCATCTTCTCCGAGCCGCACAGGAGGGGATCGTTTTTGCTCTCAAATACGGCATGGGAATCATGGAAGGCATGGGCATAAAGGCTTCGACCATCCGTGCAGGCCATGCCAACATGTTCCTGAGCGATGTGTTCTGTGAAGCCTTCGCATGTACGACAGGGGCGAATGTGGAATTATTCTCGACCGACGGGGCCCAGGGTGCGGCACGCGGAGCCGGCATCGGCTCAAACGCTTATGGCTCTTTTGCCGAAGCATTTACCGGGCTTGAAATAATATCGAGAATCGAACCTGATCCCCGCCTGACTAACGCCTACAAAGAGGCATATGCTTTGTGGAAGCAAACTCTTGATGTCGTGTTGAAACAGGAAAACATCAGACTCAATCGATGAAAGAAGACAGAAAATGTCCGTATCTGCCGGGCAGGAATTCATTATATGAAGAGTATTATGCCGATTACCTGGAGCCTCACATGTACGGAAAGCTTCTCTCGATGGGGTTCAGAAGGAGCGGCAGGATAGTCTACAGACCGGTCTGCCGGTCATGCTCCGAATGCAGACAGATTCGTATTCCGGTCAGCCTGTTCAATCCGGGCAGATCCTTGAAGAGGGTATTAAGGCGTGGAGAGGATGTACAGATGAGCATATCGAGGCCTCAATACTCGGATGAAAAATACGAGCTTTTCAAGCGATACCTCAACCATTACCACGATGATACAATGTCAAGAGACCTTATGTCCTTTATCTCATTTCTTTATGACTCACCCGCCGAGACATATGAAATCATTTACAGCAGGGAAGGCCGTACAGTAGGGATAAGCATAGTGGATGCAGTCCCTGACGGACTGAGCAGCGTATACATGTATTTCGATCCGGAATACGGCAAGCTCAGTCCAGGCACGCTTTCGATCATCAGGGAGATAGGATTATGCCTCGAACTTAAACTGCCGTATTATTACCTGGGGTACCTCGTATCCGGCAGCAAAACCATGAATTATAAATCGAGGTTCAGGCCATATGAGGTCCTCACCGGACCCGGCAGATGGGAAGCAGCCGGTGGTGATGGATCTGCTGTTATCCTGTGAAATCAGGTTGCCGGTTTCAGAACAAAAACAGTCAGCTTTCATACCCGGCAGTGTTTTGTCCGTTTATCTTTCGTTAAGAGTATTATATATACGTTCATTGTTTACAAAATATTAATATCCGAATGAGGTTTTTATGAAAAAAGTTGTTATCTCGCTGATTTTTATACTGGCATTCTCATCCATGGCAGCTGCAGCAGGGCCGGATTTCGGTACTGACGGTATGAAAGGTCTCAGCATCGAGCAGCAGAAAATGCTGGCCGATGGGAAAATCGTTTTTTCTACAACAGACAAGTCGAAGGAAAACTCCCTGATAGAAGCCGCAATCGTTTTCAATCAGCCGCTTGAAGAGACCTGGAACCTGCTCGCGAAGGTCGAGATACAGGACAAGTATCTTCAGGAGATAAAAAAGATAAAACTTACAAGCAAGAATCCGGTCAAGGTCGAGTTCGGGCTCAAGATACTTTTCATGTCTATCTGGTACCAGTGCCAGTATCAGTTCGACAAGCCGGACTACTATTTTGACTGGCATCTAGACCCTGCATACAAAAACGAGATCAACCAGCTTAAAGGGTTCTGGAAGCTCTACCCGTACGGAAAAAACAAGACACTCGCACGTTACGGCAGCAATGTCGTGGTAAAGGGCGTGCCTGATTTCGTTCAGGGCGCTTTCAAGAAGAGCGGCGTGGAAAAAGCCCTTAATGCTACGAAGAAATTCGTGGACTCTGGCGGAACCTGGACAAAACCGAAATAGGAATAAAAAAGGGGATACCTGAACCGGCTATCCCCTTTGGATTATCTCAGTTATCAACAGTAATATATTTAATTCCTGTCTAAGCCAGCTGTGTTGATGAAACAAATACCGGATTTGGCTACATCCACTTCATCCGTGGCCATTTTCAGGAAGCAGCGGCCTGCTTCGTCTGAAACCGCCGAGGTGCCGCCTTCGGTAAGAATCATCCCGAAACCGTCATCAGTTATAGTCGAACCCAGCAGCGCACCTGTTGTTATGGATAACATCAGATCGCCTTTATTGGCATCATTTGTTGGAAGCACATCCTTGAGACCATCAACAAGGAGTGCGGCAAAGTCTGAATGGTCGAATGCCGCTATTCCCATATCATCTCTCATTAGCGCACAATGGGAATAAACAGGCACAAGCTTTAGATAGATATCAAGGAAAGACTCGATATCCTTATTTGCATTTCCCATGACAGGGGCATGGTGTGAGCCGGCATCAAGCCTGAATGCCAGGTCAAGAGAGATCATCCATTTTGCGACACCGTTTTCCAGGTATTCAATCCCGAGGTCATTGATTATCAGCAGAGGGTTTTCAGTGTTGAAATCAAAGGCAATGCCGTTCTTGTTGAAAGATATTCTCATCTGCTGATTAACTGGAGGATCTATATTGCCATAATAAGGAACGGCAGTAGGAATGCTGAGAGCAGGAATGATTACATCGCCGTCAAGCACTTCGCTTACAAACTGCGTCATGTTCTCCTGCGAGAGGTTCATTTCAATTGCTGACGAATCATCAGTGGACTGGGAAAGGGGTATGTCGGCGCTGCTTCCAGGATAAAGCGTAACACCACTTGGGAATACACCCTCTTCTCCTTCTGCCGTGAAGAGCCCGATGCTCATTGCCGACATGTTGGATGTCGTACTTTTCGGGATGCCGTTTATATCGAGGTAAAGGGGTTTAGCTAAAAGATTAAGGCCGCTTATGTCTGCCCCCAGATCCCCGGCCATTCCGCCAATCAGATCATCAAGCATCATTGATTGGGTTCCCATATCAATGTTCAGAATGCCCGACTTAAGTTTAAGTGTTGGGGAAACTTCTGTTTGTTCATTCCCGGTTAGTCCGTCAACAAGGTTGAAGGGAAGTGATATTATGCCTGAAGTCAGCTTCATTACATATGTATTAAAGGTACCGGAATAAGGAATCAGATCATCGACTGTAAGTCCGCTCAGTGACATACCCTTGGCGCTTTGCAGGATATCCTTGCCGACAAGCAGCCCCAGTCCGTTTCTTATAAGCTGAGAAGATTTTGCGAATTCTATTGTTCTGAATACATATTTTGCCTTTGAAGCCTGGCCGTTCGGATGTACGGCCTGTATAAGGACCGGCATCAATCTGTCGGCATCCGGTACGGGATAGCTGCAAAGGTATAGTTTGAGCGTTTCATCATAAGCAGCTGTTATTTGGTTTCCTCCGCCGTCGCTGACAAGGACTTTGTAAACCGGAAATGTTCCGCCTTCTACCTTGACGCCGAATTTTGCTTTTATACCGGGTTCAAGCTGTGAGCCGTCTTCAAGGGTTTGATAGCCGGCACCGGATTCCGAATCCATAAGGAGCGTGATCATCGATGCATCGGCATAGGATGTTGCCGGGAATGCCTCTCCCGTCAGTTCACAGGTTATGTTCCAGGTAATTGTATCCGTTCCTAATTTGTGTGCTGCCTTGACGATGAGGGTATGATATCCGGCTTCAGCAGTATAGACATATGATTTATCGGTATTTGTTAAGGCTGTTCCGTCGAGCGTCCAGCTATAGGTTGCGTTTGATGGAAAGACTTTGATGCTGAACGTCACCTGTTCGTTCAAAGTCATTGTGACATCATTCGAATCGGGAGTTTTAGATATGATGCACCCGCTCAGAATAGAGACAATAAAAATAATGGACAGTAAAAAGATAGAACGTTTCATGAAGAACCTCCTTAATTAATCAAATTGTATCAGAATTCAAATCTGAAACTTGATGTATCATATACGCTCAAGTGCCCATATGTCAAGACGACGGAGGCCAGCCGTGCGTTGAACAAGCGCATGATCAAGCTCCCTGCCTCTGCCGGATATTTAGGATAAACATAAAACCGATGCAAAGAAGATGCTGCCCCGTATATTGTTTTATGGTACTTCAAAGCATAATATCCAAATGCGACAGGAGGAATGATATGGCCCTTACAGTGCTTTCACTGGCCCCTCTTCAGGCCGAACTGGTGAAGCTTCTCATCATGCAGACGCCCGGGGTGCCTGATTTTGAAGTGGTGGCCGGTAACGAGATGTCTGCTGAAGAAATCAAAAAATATTTCAGCAAAGCCGATGTGGTCCTGTGCGACTATACATTCAAGCATGAAATAACTGCCGACCTTGTTTCCGGGGCTCAGAATCTGAGACTCATCCAGCAGCCGAGCGTGGGATACCAGAATATCGATGTCGAAGCCTGCACGGCAAGAGGCATCAGGGTAGCTAATACCGCCGGTGCCAATACAGCCAGTGTTGCCGAACATACTGTCGCCTGGGGGCTCTGCCTTTTGAAGAACATGTTCCATGCGCACAAGAGCACTCAGCAGGGAAAGTGGGAGCAAATGAGCGTTAAACCGACCGAATTGAAAGCCAAGGTCTGGGGACTTGTCGGCTTTGGACGCATCGGACAGGCGGTTGCTGCAAGGCTCAAGCCTTTCGAACTGGCCAGGCTTTTATATTTTGATATTTATCGATATGAGAGTTCACTGGAACAGGAACTGGGCGCCCGATACTGCGACATGAAAACGCTTTTGAACCAGTCCGACATAATAAGCCTTCATGCGCCGCTGACAGACGCCACACGGAACATGATTGACGAAGAGGCTCTCAATACCATGAAAAACAGTGCCTATCTGATCAATGTTGCACGGGCGGAGCTTGTGGATGAAAAAGCACTTGCGGATGCCATTATGAAAGGAAAGATTGCCGGAGCAGGCATAGATGTTTTTTCAGAAGAGCCGGTAAAAATGGAAAATCCCCTGCTGGACGTAGACAGCGACAGGCTGATGCTTTCACCACACGTGGCAGGCGTGACCGATGAGGCGGCCGGAAGAATCATAAACATGGCCGCTGCAAACATAGCCCGGGTAATGAAAGGCGATGCCCCGGAATCACTCGTAAATACGATATAAAATCATTATGGGATGATTAAGAGATGATGATCCCCGAGTATAGTCGCATGATAGAAGCTTTTGCCTGCCGGGCAGACCCGGTATCGCAGATAGAGGACATCCGCATCTACACAAACTGGGTTCTTGTCAAAACCCGAAAGTGGTCTCTTTCAACTGTTTTCCACGGCATGCCGGGTTTCGACGACCCGCTGGGCATGGGCACGTGGATGGGCGACTGGCTTGGAAAACCCGGCCTCGAATCTGCCCTCAAACTCCTTTCAGACAGGGAAACTCTCAGGCGTGCCGTGGGCATGGCCTGCCTCAAGTCTCTTCTGCCTGATCCCGCCTGCGTGCTCCCCGGCTCCGCCATTGACATGTTCGAGGCGGCTTCAGCCCATGTTCCGACATGCTTCATCGGTCATTTCAAGACAGGTGCGCAATGGCGCGATGAGGGAAGGCCGGTTTCCATTGTGGAACTTTTTCCCAGGCCGCAAGACATCCACTGGAATGATGCGGATGAGGTTCTAGGGCAGGCACGTATCGTTCTTATATCCGGCCTTACCGTGGTCAATGAAACCCTTGCATCGGTAATAACCCGCACACCTTCCGCCAGCATCCGGGTACTGATGGGGCCAACCGTTCCGCCGAGTCCCGTATTCTTCGACTGCGGCATCGACATGCTGGGTGTGACCCTGGTCAGGGACATGAAGAGTATGGAAAGATATGCCAGGCTGGGAGGGGGAAGCATCGCATATTCTCCACCTGATGCGCTTGAAAGGATTAATATGGTGAAAGAACCTGAAGACATACATCAGAAGCTCAATTCTATGCTGATCCATAAAACGGTTAAAATAAATAAAGAGGAGAACCGGGATGTGGCTTAAAAAAATCGCTGAATGGCGTGCAGAGGGCATTCCCTGTGCACTGGTGACGATCATCGAATCCGCCGGGTCAACTCCCCGCAGGACAGGGGCGAAGATGGCAGTGAATTCAAGCGGAGAGATCGCAGGGTCTGTCGGCGGGGGGACTGTCGAACTTCACTGCATATCACTTGCAAAGGAGGCCATCATCGGACAGGTCTGCATCACCCGGCGTTTCACATCAAAGGGTGAGGGTGAGGAATGGACCCTTACGGGTGAGGATAACGCACTGGGCCTTTGCGGCGGCACACTTACCGTTTTTATCGAGCCTCTCATCCTTGAGCCCGAACTGGTCATTTTCGGCGGAGGGCATATCGGCATGTATCTGGGAAAGCTGTGCGACATACTTGAAATACCCTTCCGTGTGTACGACGAACGTAAAGAATTTACCGATAGAACACGTTTCCCCGGTGCAAGAGGCCTTATCTGTGCGCCTTTTACGGACATTACTTCAAATATAGAGTTATCGGACAAGAGTTATTGCGTGATCATGACCTACGGACATGATCACGACGAAGAGGTGCTGGAACAGCTCCTGAAAAACACCGATATTCCGTACATTGGCATGGTCGGGAGTTCAAAGAAGGCGGGCACGCTGATCAAAAATATCAGGCAGAGGGGCGGCACTATCAGCAACAGGCTCTACTGCCCCATCGGACTGCGCATTGGACGGAATCTCCCGCAGGAGATTGCATTCTCAGTCATGGCCGAGATCATACTGCTCTTAAGGGGCGGCAGCCTGGAACATATGAGAATAGACTGGTCTCAGGAAAACAAAGACAAATCATGACAGAGTAGAAAGATATTATCACTTGCAACGCGTCGTCCTTTTATGAAGACGGCAAATCCGCTTCTTGCAGACCATATCGTTGTGGCCTTGACAATATGCTTTTCACTGCTATTTTTATCATGAACAAAAAATACCACAAAGGAGGTCCAACCTATGAAAATCAGTGCACGCAATGTTCTTAAAGGAACAGTGAAAAAAATCACCGCTGGTGCGGTCAACACAGAAGTGGTGATAGAAGTTGCGGGTGGCGCCCAGGTTGTCTCCATCATCACCAAGGCCTCGGCAGAAAGTCTGGGCCTTGCGAAAGGCAAGGAAGTATACGCAGTGATTAAAGCATCAAACGTGATGATTGCCGTCGATTAGGTTTCACTGCTTCGCTCACTTAGTCTGACCCACCGGCTGATGGTTGCAGTAAGAAATTTTAAGCCCTGTACAGCAAATATGCTGCACAGGGTTGAAATATAGTTGTATCCTAACTTCATCCCAGTTGTCTGAACGCAGTTGCCTTTATTGCGGCGAAAATATCGCTTCCCTTTGTTACTCCGAGCTCATCGGCAGCCTGCCTGACAATCTCCGCTATGAGACACTCTGCCCCGCATTCCAATACAACACCGAGCCTGCCGCCTGTTTCAAAAACATCTGCTACCCTGCACTTGAGGAGGTTGCGTGCGCTGATCGCCTCGGGATGGCGCTTGAATAGAATAATCTCAGTAGATGAAAGTTCGAACAGCGTCCCGGGCTGTTCGCTGCCTCCTGAGATGAACACCTGCTGATCCCCCCAGTCATAGACGGAAAGTCCATCCTGATGACGGGAAAATGCCGGTTTGAGGAGATTCATGTACCCACGCCGGGTTTGTCCCATCGAGACGCGCGCCAGTTCGTCCGGTGTCATCTGCCCTGTGATGCGACCTTCTGAGACGTTCATGACTTTATCTGTCATTATCCTCATTTCAATAAGGGAATGCGAGATAAAGAGGTATGGTATTGTAAATGCCTCACAAACCTCTTTCAGGAACGGGATGATCTGGAATTTAAGGCTATCGTCAAGGCCGGAGAGCGGCTCGTCCATAATGAGAAGCCTGGGGTTGGAAAGGACAGCTCTGCCGATAGCCACCCTCTTCATCTCCCCGCCGGAAAGATTCTTTATGCCGCGATCAAGCAGGTGACCGAGCTTAAGGACATCTACGACCCCCTCCAGTGTGATCTTCCGATGCTCCGGGGTGCATCGTTTGTAACCATAAAGGATGTTTCTCTTTACGCTCAGGTGCGGGAACAAATAGGGCCTCTGAAAGACCATGCCTATGCGCCGGTGTTCCACCGGGACGTTAATCCGCTTGCTGCTGTCAAAAATCACCTCTTTATCAAGCAGGATAACACCTTTGTCGGGACGATTTAACCCGGCGAGAAGTCCCACAAGGGTTGACTTTCCGCTTCCGGACGGCCCGAAGATGCCTATGCGTTCACCTTCAAGCGTAAAATCCGCATCCAGATGAAATGCGCCGAACTGCTTTTTTATGGCCATTTGCAGTTCCATGTCAGTCCGCCTTTTTTATGCGCCTGGCAAGCCATTCATGAAAGATCAGCACGGCGACCGAGATGGTTATGGAAACGAGACAGAGCGCCAAAGCCATTACATCACCACCGGGTGAGCTGACATAATCATAGATCGCAAGAGGTATGGTCTGGGTTACGCCTGGGATATTGCCGGCCACGATAATGGTGGCACCGAATTCGCCAAGTCCGCGGGCGAACATAAGGATCGAGCCCGCTATGATTCCCGGTATGGAAAGGGGCACTATCACAGTCATAATGGTGTCGAACCAGCCAGCCCCGAGAGTTCGTGATGCCTGAACGAGCCTCATGTCTATGGTTTCCATACCGGTCCGCATGGACCTGACCATAAGCGGGAAGCCCACCACTGCCGTGGCTATGACTGCTGCTTTCCAGGTGAAGATTATCCTTATGCCCAGAGGCTGGAGAATCATTTTCCCGATCCACCCCTGCTGGCCAAGGAGAAGTAATAGAATATATCCGACCACCACGGGCGGCAGCGTCAGCGGGAGATTGACTATCACGTCCAGGGCGACCCTGCCCTTAAATTTCCGGAACGTCATCAAATATGCAACGGCAAAACCGAAAGGCAGGGATACCAGAGTGGCAGTTGTCGCCACCTTTACAGACAGTAATATTGCCGAATAGTCGGCAGGCGTGAATCCTGGCATTCGGTGATTACTTCACTGCAAAGCCGAATTTGGCAAGAACTTTTTTTGCCTCATCTGATTGCAGAAACTTATAGAATGCTGCAGCAGCATCATTTTTGCTGCCGGTAATGGTAAGCGCCACAGGGTAGGTCACCCTGGGGTAAAGATCCTGCGGAACGATGAAGAGTATCTTTACGTTTTTAGCCAATTGCACGTCAGTCTTATAAACGAATGCGCCGTCCACCTCGCCGCGGTCGGCATACATCAGGCATTCCCGTACATCTTTCGCCATGACCAGCTTTTTTTCGAGCTGTATATCAAGCCCGGCCTTCTTCAAGGCTTCCATTGCGTACTGGCCTGCAGGCACACTTTTAGGGCTGCCGATGGCGATCTTATCAAGTTTGAGAACATCCTTCATGCCCTTTACATTCAGATCCGGCCTGCCTGCAAAGACCAGTTCATTAAAGGCCAGGATGGATATGTTTCCGGCTTCGATAAGTTTTTTGTCCTTAAGGTAATTGCTCCATTCGACATTGGCCGAGATAAAGATATCGCAAGGAGCGCCGTTTTCGATCTGCTTCGCCAATGCCCCGGAAGCGCCGAAGTTCTTTTGAAAGACTGTTCCGGGATTCTTTCTGGTGAAATCATCCGAGAGCTGAGTTACTACCTCCTTCAGGCTGGCCGCAACAGACAGGTCGACATCGGCAGCAAGGGCTGATCCGGCGAACAGCATGCAACAAGCTATGACTAAAAACAATCTGATTGTAATGCCTTTCATTGTTGAACCTCCATTTATTAATGTATTCCCGACAGAGCATTTCCCTGTAAGGTATTCCATTTATTATGTTACCGCTAACATAACAATTGCATGTTGTATAGACCATATTGAAGACAAACCTTCATTTGCATGCCTCATCCAACGGCAATTAGAAACCTGAGCTTGAGGTGAGCTTCTATATCATCAATAACGTGCCAGAAGATTCATTATGATATTTGAAAATATTATCATTACTCCTTCATGAAGATCATAACATTTAATGTCTCATATTATAAAACTGCGGGAGTTCTTGCCTTTTAACCTGCATTATTTGGCAAAACAACATCCATAATCGCATCAGGGTGTTTTGCGGCGACAAGAAGCAAAATTCTTGCAGGCCCGACAGGAACACGTCTGCCCTGTTCCCAGTTTCTTAATGTTTTTACGCTAATTCCAAACATAGATGCAAATTCGTTTTGTGAAAGATGGTATTTCTTACGGACGCTCTTAATATCAGGGGCATCCATTACAAACTCCCTGCTAGGTTTTTTCTCGCCCCTGAGTATAGCTCCACCCTCCCTGACGCTTTCCAGAAGTTCATCGAATAATTTATCTTTCATTTGAATTCTTCCTCAATAATCCTTTTCAGGATTTTTGTCTGCTCTGGAGTAAGGTTTTCTTGTTCGTTCTTTGCATACATGAGCAGCATCAGAATTACCTCTTTACTGACTGCCCAGTAGTAGATTGCCCTTACGCCGCCGCGCTTTCCGCGACCCTTGATTGACCATCGAATCTTCCTTAATCCTCCGCTTCCAATAATAATGTCTCCAGATTCCGGATTACTGTTAAGCTGTTCTTGTAGTGATCTGTATTCATCGTCACTAAGCAACTCTGTGACCTGTCTGGTAAATATCTTGGTTTCAACTATAACCATCTGAATTGCCAATACGCCATCGGCGTACTTATGTCAAATAGATCCTTTGATTAACAGCACAGAAAATTGAGTTTAATTTCTTATCAGCACCTTTGAATATTACTTCTGTTAATCTTAACCAATCCTCAATCTATCAGGGGTCAATATCTGTAAGCAATGAAAGATTTTAACCTTTGTGTGCATTGACGTATGAATCTTTATGGCAGCTTTAAGGCTGTATTTCCATTATGAGTTCCCCGCTCCTGGACGGGTCATAACCGCCGAGGGACGTAACCCTGTCGCGGAACTCTTGGGAACGGATAGTATCAAGCACTATCTGAATGTTCGGATCATTGAGGAAATCAGCCGGTATCACCAGGTCATACTGCTCCCTGTCCATGGGTATGAAATCAAGGTCAAGAGCCTTTGCCGCGGCATAGATAGCCATGCCGCAGTCGGCTGCTCCTGAGAGCACATCAACTGCTATGGACATATGGGTGAATTCCTCGCGGTCATATCCTTTTACGGATTCGGGGCTTATGCCTGAACGGGCCAGATTGTAGTCGAGCAGTATGCGTGTGCCCGAGCCAGCCTGCCTGTTGATAAAGGAGACATCATCCCTTGTGAGGTCCATGATGCCCTTAATGCCTTTCGGGTTGCCCTTCGCCACTATCAGCCCCTGATCCCTCATGACCAGGCGGAAGATGCATACACTGATGCCCTTGAGGTATCGCTTGATGTAGGAGACATTATATTCGCCAGTCTCAGTGTCAAGAAGGTGCGACCCGGCGATGTGGCATATGCCTTTTCTGATCGCCATGAGGCCGCCCAGGCTCCCCACGTTTCCGGACGATATACGGATGTTTTTGCCACCGCGCCTGATTTCATCGGCAAGAATATCAATGGTGATGTCATGGCTGCCTATGACAACTATGGTGTTCTTGAGTTCTTCATCATCCACCAGAAGCTCGGCATTTATCTCTTCATCCTGCGTCACGCCCTCGGACATGGACGGGATGCGGATAATGCCCTCCGCCCTTGTAAGGGTGGTGACCGACCCCGCTGACCTGGGAAGCGGCGTTGCAACCAGCCTTTCACCGACCCTGCCGATATTCACCCTTATGAATTCCTCAGTCCCCAGTTTTGAAGGAATATCCCGGGACGGCTTCACACGGATGGTCCTCGTTTCAGGGGGTGTAAGACCCTGGAGACCGAATATCATGGGTCGCGCGAACTGTTCGAAAGACAATACCGCTGAAACGGTATAGCCCGGGATGCCTATGACCGGCTTACCTTGAATAACGCCCAGTATGGTGGGCTTTCCTGGCATCATGGTAACCCCGTGCACGAGAACTTCCCCGATCTCTGAGACGATATTGGCGGTATAATCCTTTGAGCCCGCCGATGAGCCTGCATTTATGAGAATAAGGTCCGCGTCGGATTTGGCCGCATTTAAAAGGGTGTTACGGATATCATCTTCGGTATCAGGGACAATATCATAAACAAACGGCTCGCCATGGGCCTCGCGGACAAGCCCGGAGAGAGTTATGGAATTGGATTCTATGATCTGGTTTTTCTTTATCAGGCCTGGATCACTGACATCCGAGACCCTGACGAGTTCAGTGCCGGTCGGGATGATGACCACCCTGGGTTTCTTGCGAACCTTTATCCTGAATATGCCCGATGAGCCAAGCGCCCCCATATCATAGGGCCTGATTACATGGTTCTGGGGCAGGAGCAACTGCGTTGCTACAATATCCTCGCCCACCTTTCTTATGTGCTGCCAGGGATAGGCGGGAGACATGATCTCCAGCCGCTCATCGCCCAGCTGATGCACCTTTTCTATCATGATGACGGCGTTATAGCCTTCCGGCAGGGCCTGGCCGGTATTGATCCATATCGCATTTTCGCCTATTTTCAAATGCTTCGGGGCCTTTTCAGTGGTTCCATAGGTATCTTCCGCCCTCACTGCAATCCCATCCATGGCAGCACAGTGATAGGTCGGTGCAGAAATCCTTGCAAAGACAGGCCCTGCTGTTACACGCCCAAGGGAATCTTCAACGCTTATTTCCTCAGGCACGGTCTTTTTTCCCAGCCACACATTCGAAAATATCTCCCTGGCCTCAGTAAGCCCCTTCATCGCCAGATAAACATGTCTCTTCATTATAACGCACCTTTAACGGGTTTAAAGAGGAGGACATTGACAACCTGTCCCTGATAAAGCCCTTCCGTATTCCTGTTTATCTTCACAAGTCCCTGAGCCTCGACCAGCGTTGAAATGAGCCCCGACTTTCCGAAAACGGGTTCTGCAAGATATCGTCCATCCCTTTTGATGAGCTTTACCCTGATGTAGTCATCTCTGCCGGACGCGGATTCGATATTCCTCGTAAGCTCGGCCTCAACATAAAAATGGCTGTCCTCAAAGGCCTTTGCAACACCCGCGAGTCCAGCCAGAAATGGCGTCAGAAACACTTCTGCAACAACCATGGCGGATGCAACATGGCCGGGCAGCCCGAACACGGCCTTGTCACCTATACGGGCTATTATGGTAGGCTTCCCCGGGCTTATGGATATCCCGTGCGCGAGAAGTTCCATGCCGGGAAACGATTCAAGGACCTGAACGGTTATGTCCCTTGCGCCTACCGAGCTGCCTCCTGAAATCCAGACGGTATCTGCATCTTCAAGGCCGTTGGCAACCATTCCTCTCAGATCGGAGAAGCTGTCCTTGCACAATCCCAGGTTTATGGGAATCGCCCCGGCTGAAGAGCAGAAGGCGCCAAGTGTATAGCTGTTGATATCGCGGACCTGACCGGGTCCGGGCCTTTGCTCAATGGGTATGACCTCGTCCCCGGTAGAAATAATTGCAACCCTCGGCCTTTTAAAGGTAGTGACTTTTTCAATGCCCAGACCTGCAAGGAGGCCCAGGTCCTGAGGCCTCAGGATAAAGCCCTTCTCGAAAATCACGGTTCCTTTTTTCAGATCATCGCCGGGTTTGATGACATTCTCAAGGGGCGATACGGTGCGGCTCACCTCAATGGTCTTCTCATCCAGGCTGTGGCAGTATTCGATCATTACGACCGCGTCCGCGCCTTCAGGAATCATACCGCCCGTTGAAATCCTGATGGCTTTACCAGGCGTCACCTTATCCGTTGGAGCCTGGCCCATGATCACCTCGCCGGCTGTTTCAAGAAAGGCGGGAAGGCTCTCTGTTGCGCCGAATGTGTCTTTGGCCCTTACCGCATAGCCATCCATTGTAGACCGGGGAAATTCAGGAAGGTCCTCGGGAGCTGTGATATCCCTTGAAATAATACGGTTCAGCGCCTCTTTAAGGGAGACAGTTTCTTCCCCGCACGGGTGGAAACCCTTCAATATCTCGAATACTTCTTCAGATGTCCTGACCTTGAAAAACAAATCTTTTATCTCCTTGCATGCAGTTTTTTTAAAAAAACTCTATCCCTGCCAACAACTTATGTGAGGTTGCCGGCTGACTTGAGGCATTACAGGTCTTAAGATTTAGCAGCAATTAAGGCTAAATTCCATAGCTTTCAGAGAGAGGTTTCGAAAGCCCTTTCTTATTTGAAAGGTATTCATGCACAAGCTTCTTGATATCCTTGTTATCTTTCTCCACATCAATCAATATCATGTTCTTGGATATTGCATACCGGCTCACGAATTCATCCAGCAAATCACTGCGAACCACAACAAGCATTTTGAGCCTGCTAGAAACCAATCTTTTAAAGAGGTTATAATGCCCAAGCCCTTTCATCTCCAGAAGACCAAACTCATCAAGAATGAAAGGCAGGTTGTTGTCAAATAACGCAAAACGCTCATCAAGGCGCTGAAAGGCTTCCTTTTCGAATGAATAGTAACCTGTGGAAAGCCCTGACTTCCGGCGTGTGGCAGTAGCCATGAAGATTTCTTCACGCTCGGGCAGGGTCAGTATTCTGATGCCGACAGGAACACCATCCTCAACAATTTTAAGGCTCAGAAACCCCTGGACCGCCAGATTGTTTTCCATGATTATGCGCTTCAAAAGTGTTGTCTTGCCGCATCCTCTGTTTCCTGTAAGGATCATCATGAGAACGCCTTGCATAATAACCTTTTCACCATTATCAGAGCTTTCCTCCCAGCTCTGTAAACGTATGCCCGCCCCGGTATCTGGCATAAAACTCATCTGCGATTTTTTGCATATCCACGTCCGCGAACCGCTCCGGATAGAGCGTCCTGGCAGACCAGACCACGCCTAGCACGCAGTGGGGCGCCGGAAAATCCCACCAGCCGATGTTGGAGGGAAAGGCATAAACGCGGTGCTCTTTGACCGCCTTTATAGTCTTGAACTGAGAGTTCAGGTACACCTGCTCCACCCCGTAGACACCCTTGGAAGACCCGAGGAATATAACGTCCGGGTTCCACAGTGCCACTTGCTCGGGCGATACGTCGCACCAGAAACCTTTAAGGCTTGATGCCACATTCTCGGCCCCTGCCCGGCTCAAAATCTCCGACTGGAGCATTTCGCCCGTGGCTACAGTATATACGCTCTTGGGACCGGCGAACAGCACCCGCAAACGCTTAGACTTGGGGATATCCCGGGTGCGGTCCTCAACCATTTTGAGAAGGCGATTACAATCGGTGAGATATTCTCTGACATTATCATCGCAACCCAGAACCTGGCCCATCAGCCGGACCGCCTCGAAGCTCTCCCCTATGGTCTCACCCTTGATGGAAAAAACTTTCAATCCTGCTGTTTCCATCTGCTTCTTATCTTCCCTATGAAAAGCCGCGTTGGCGAATACGACCTGCGGCTGCAATGCAGCCAGCGCTTCGCAATTTGTCTTATTCCCGTCCAGAATGTTCGGCCGCGCTTCGAATTGAGGGTCCACCCGCGCCATGACCTCGGCATCTATCCCATAGTACATGCCGCGGTCGACAAGCTTGTCCTGTTGTCTTAATGCATAGATAATGACACCGTCACCGGATATCCGGGTAATGTGCCTGGGGAGCTCAATCACACGGCCCTCCTGGTCCCGGTATGATAACATCTGATCGCCCTGCGGAGAGCTGTTGCCGCAGGCTGCAAGAACTGTAGTGCATATCAACAGAATCAGTAATGTCATGCGTTTCATATGTGGATCACCCCCATTGTTCCCTGATTGTAGAGATTGCGCGCAAAACATTCGATCGAAATATCGGCGCCATAGACCATATGAGTGAGCATGCTGCGGTTGCCTACAGCAATGCTCTTTCCCTGATAGTCGCGGCCCAGCGTATGTTCAGGAATGGATTTAAAGTACCCCGAATAGGGGAAATCCGGATTTGAATCATTCTCGTCATGGTAGCGGTACCCGGCAGGGTAGGCGAAAACCTGGTGGCCACCGGTCATGATAGTGAGGTACTGGGTATCGCCCGGCTCATAGCAGTACCAGTCCACATGGTTATCGCAGGCATGGAATGGCAGTTGGAAATCCCTGATACCTATGCCTTCAAGAATGATGAGTGCAATGCGCGACCTGTCCAGACCGCTCTCGATAAGACTGCGTATGCCGGTGATCTCTCCCGAAGCGCCCAGGGGAGTGGCCACAGGAATTGCAGTGTTCACGGCAGGTATCATGACTGCTCTGCGCATAGGCGTTCCGGTAGTGCGGAAGGTCCACCCTTCCCTGGCTATCAGCAGATATTCGGGGATACGCTCCGGGTCATGTTTCGCTCCGGGGAAAAGGCTGATCCATTCCTGCCGGCTTGCGACACGCTCGACAAAGTTCAGTCCCCGAACATATGCCAGATCGGCTGTTGTGGGCTGGTGCAGCCCTGCATAGCGGGCCGACCAGTGGCTCGATATGGCCAGGCCTTCGATCCTGCTCAAATCGATCTCACCCTCAACGCCTGTCAAGTCTCCCGTGCCGACGATGACCGGTGTATAGCCTGAAACGTTAACAAAGCGCCGGATTTCATCAAATACCGAGGATAAAAGCGCCTGCCTTTCCGTCTCGGTCTGGGGATTATAACGGCTTACAAAATGCTGGTGGGCATAACACAGGCAAGCCAGTTGAGGCCGGTACTGTGCAATAAGGTCCAGCGCCGTGTCACTGACCCAGGAGTTGGCGGCTTTATCAACATCTCCGGGGTAAGGATGCCTTGCCAGAACACCCCTTACCATAAGGACCTCGGGACGTTCATCGATCATCCTGGCTCCGGTACGAAGATCAAAAAGGTTCTGCCAATGCCGGGCGTCGATGATGGCCAGGCTCATTATGCCAGTTCCTTATGAAACCGCGAGATCAGGGACCCGTGCATGCGAATGGCGTATCCACAGTCAGGACATTTATTGTCTGTACAATAAAAGCTTTTAAGCTTGTCCCCTCCGCATCCCAGGCTGATGCGTTCGATAACGGTATGTCCGCATTTAGGGCAGTCGGTATTTACCCAGTCCGATCCCACGAAATTATGGAAATAGACATAAGCAAGCCTTAAGCGTGCGCCTGCAAGAGCCTGATTGATGGCCCCGATACTGGGATAGTCGCTGTCCTTCATTTCATGTTCAGGCAGCAGGCGAAATACGTGCCAGGGGATCTCACGGTCTATGCCCGCTATGAATGAGGCCATCTCCTCGATCTCACCGTCATTGGCTCCCTGAATGACAGGCGTAGTAATCTCCACGTGCCTTTTTGCAGCCAGTGCCCGAATGTTACGCAGGATCGGCTCAATATCATGAATGCCGATATACTCCCTGTGGAAGGCGGGCGTAATGCCCTTGAGACCTATATTGATAAAGCTGAAGATTCCGGCCAGAGTCTCGGTAGCCTCCACTGTGGTAAAAGCATTGGTCAGGCATCCAAGGGGGATGCTGGCCTTATCGGCCTGAACCTTTAATTCCAGCAGGCTCGGCAGTGACACCGTAGGTTCGTTGACATTAAAAACTATGGAATGGCACTCGAGTTTGATCGCCATACGCACCAGTTCTTCCGGGGAAAGGTCATAAATGACACCGGTAAGCTCTGCCGGATCGCAGCGTGCGATATATCCGTTGGAACAGTAACGGCAGTTGAAGTTGCAGCCATATGTACCGATGGTCATAACACGGCTTCCGGGATAGACATGATAGAATGGCAGAGATTCGACGCGGCTCATGGAACAGGTGCTCCAGCGGGAAGGGAACCGTTCTCGGATCAGGCCGCTGTCCTCATAATACATCCGGCATACGCCTGTTTTCCCGGCGTCCAATTCACATCGCCATTCACAATAGTTGCACCTCATTATTCTACCTCCGGGAAAGTATCTTGAGTTTAGGCGAAGTAACACCGGGGCCAATCGGCATTACGACTTTAAGACCGCCTAGAGTGAAATCGGTCCGGATGTTTTCACCCAGAACCTCACGAAGAACCGCCTTTTCCATGACCTCTCCCGTCGGGCCATGGGCAATTATACGTCCATGCTTGAGCATCACCACATGATCACAGTAATGCAGCGTGAGGTTGGGATCGTGCAGCGAGATCAATGCCGTAGCCCCCCGTTTTTTCACGACCTCACGCATGATTTCCATGATACGGTGCTGGTTGGAAAAATCGAGATGCGTATTGGGCTCATCCATGAGCATTATAGGGGTATTCTGGAACAAGGCGCGTGAGAGCATCACGAGCTGCCTCTCTCCCCCCGAAAGCCTGTTAAAAGACCTCCGGGCCAGGTTTTCTATACCCACTTCACAAAGCACCTCCATGGCCGCGTCCTTTTCTCTCCGGCCAGGTGCGGACCACGGCTTGACACGTGTGGCGCCGCCCATCAGTATCATTTCCAGGCAGGAAAAGGGAAAGACGGAGGGAGAACTTTGCGGCACCAGGCTGATCAGGCGTGCGATCTCCATACGCCCCAGCCCGGTAATCTCCCTGCCCAAGACGCTTATACTTCCCTGATCCGGTTTCAGGATAGCGTTAATGCACCTGAGCAGCGTGGTCTTGCCGGACCCGTTGCGGCCCATCAGGGCACAGATTCCACCCTTTTCAACCTTCAGGCTGACATCCTTAAGCACAGGAGCCTTGTCATATCCGGCACTCAGGTTTTTAATTGTCAAGCCCACTGCCAACTCCCATATTTCTATGGTTCAAGATCAGGTAGCCCAGAAACGGCGCCCCGATGATCGAAGTAATGATGCTGATGGGTATTTCCGAGGCGATGATGGATCTGGCGATGGTGTCCATCAGAAGCAGGAATGTCCCGCCCAGGAAAGCGGCAGCAGGAATCAGGCGCTTGTGATCCGTGCCTACCAGATAGCGCGCGATATGGGGCATAATCAATCCGACCCAGGCGATCTTCCCGACCGCGGCAACGGAAGCCGCCACAATCAGGGTGCTCACCACAACATAGAAGAACCGCCAGCGGAAGACATCGATCCCCAGAGACAGAGCGTCCTCTTGATTCTGGGTCATAACGTTGAGCCGCCAGCTGAAAACAATCAGCAGAATGGAACCCGCCAAGACAATGGGCAGTGTGGTCTGAACCTTTGACCATGAAGCGGTATGAAAGCTGCCCATAATCCAGAAGATGATCTGCGCCAGCTGATCGTAGGGATTGGCGATATACATGAGGATGAAAAGCCCTGCCTGGAAAAAGGCCGAGACCACGATGCCTGAGATTACCAGAACGGAGGCGGACCGGTCCCAGCTCCGCGAGGCCAGGAGATATGCCAGCGACACGGCCAGAGCTCCGAAAACAAAGGCACTGGACTGGACAGCCACTACGGTGCCGGTAAAAAACATGATAGCCAGGGCAGCACCGAAACATGCACCGTCAATAACACCCAGGATGTCAGGGGCAGCAAGAGGATTGCGGAAGAGGGCCTGAAACACCGTACCGGTAATGGAAATACCGCACCCGACGGCAAAGCTCGTGATGATGCGTGGCAATCTTATATTCCAGAATATGAGCTGAGTTTCAGCAGAAGGGGGCGATATTCCCAGCCATGAGAACATGATCCGGGCCACACCCCCGATACCGATCGGGTAGCGGCCGAAACTCAGAGCAATGAAAAGGCTTGCAAAGAAAAAGCCTGCCAGAATGAGGATGCTGTTTTTTCTCATGGTTGACTGCCTGTAGGCATCACCACCTTCAGACAAGACAATATTATCAAGCTTGGTGATATCATTTTCACATTCCCGGATAATCGTTTTCACTCAAAATATTATGTTACATTTAACATAAAATTTAATTTATGTCTGCATTAACATAATTTACAAGGAGAGTTTACAAATAAAAAACATTGGATATGTTACTGACAATTAAGCTAAAGTCATATCGTGCCTGCTGTTTCTTCAGGTTCCCTGCTTCAGAAAAACAATATCATATGCCCGCATCAAACAGGTCTTGAGGCAGCCCCTGCTTCACAGGAAAAGTCTGTTATGAAATCCGACGGAAAATCTTTATTGTTCACATCTGTTGAGGGTTCCAGTGGACAAGTGCCGAACACACCCCTTTGGGCCAGACATAGTATCCGTCCTGAAGTTTGAGGTGACGGCTCAGGATTTCGAACAGGTAAGCATCGTGCGTAACAGTGCCCTCTATCCCGAACTTGCGTTTTACCTCTTCAACCGCTTCTTCCAGGCTGGTGTTCGTCCAGGGGTCCCAAAGCCCCCTGTCCTCCATGAGTACATTAGGATAAATCCCCATCTGAAGCAGAGCATTGTACCCGATATGAAAGTTTGGACTGTCGTGAGGCTGACTCCATATATGACGGGCGATCTCGGCCATTAATCCTTCAGGCGTCGTTACACGCATAAGGAGGATACAGGTCATCCGGGTAACAGCATTCATGCGATGGAAAAAAGCTTTGATATCAGGGCAACCATACATTGCATGCGAGCACAGGCTGAAATCATGTTCCTCGACATCGGCATCAGGCCAGGCTTCCTGAACTATATGTATATTGCTTATGCCGTTCTTCTCAATATTCTCCTCCATAACGGCGATCATGGAAGATGAGGGTTCCAGGGCAGTGACAGTGCGGGCATAGGGGGCGAGTTTGCAGGCCCAGGCACCAGTCCCGGCACCGATATCAAGCACGCTCGACTCTGGATTGGCCTGAAGGAGTTTTATTATGAAATCACGGCTGGAATCCGGCTTGTCCCAGCGTTTCCTGACCCGGTCATTGAACCAGTGCGCCTTCTTGGTCCACTTATCCCCCTGCTTGCAAGACATCGCCTGTCTGCCTTTCTCCTGCATCTGAATGATCTGCCCCCACAGCAATGCCCAATCCGGTACCCGTTCCATATCTTTCTCCTGTTTTTCAGTCATAACCACAACACCTGCTTTCGATTTCCCTCACTGCTTGATCATCTCCCAGTCCTTACTATGTTTTATTTAGCCTAACAAGGAGATTTACCATTAAGCGCCTTGGCTCTTGAGAAGAGCATATATCCAAGGTATATGTTTTATTAAGCATAAAATACCAGGAGCTATGAGGAGACAGATACATGCATTTGCCAAAGAAACGATCACTGTTGCGGGTTGTTCTATTTCTTATCCTGCTGGCGTCCTGCGCACATGCCCCAGGTTCTCTCAAACAGGTACAGACACCGCCATGGAAGTTCGCCGTTCTCTCCGATACTCAAGGCAACAGGACAGATGAATCCCGGATACCGTATATCAATGAAAACGTCCTTGCGATGATCGTTCACGATCTTGTGCAGGAACAGCCGGATTTCGTACTCGTAGCCGGCGATCTCGTCAACGGCTGGCTCCATAACGGCGGGGCGGGCTATCCAACCCAGTTTGAGGCGTGGAAAAAGATCATGAAGCCCGTCTATGATGCCGGGATAAGAGTCTATCCCGTACGGGGAAATCACGAGGACGGACCTGAACGTTTTACCCTGCCGCCTCTTCCAGCACGCCTCGAACCGCCTGCAGGAACGCAGAAGGCAATTAAAGAGGCCTTCCGGCAAGCTTTTAACCAGGATTATATCCCGCTCAACGGCCCAACGGGAGAAGAGGGGCTCACCTACAGTTTCCATCACAAGAATGTTTTTATAATCGGCCTTGACGTCTTCGCTTCTCATCAACATAAAGTAAACCAGGCCTGGCTTGACGAGCAGCTTTCGTCCAGAACATACGAACATCTCTTTGTTTATGGCCATGAGCCTGCCTTTGGCGTGTGCCACATTGACAATCTCTCATTTTATCCCCATGAGCGGGATCAATTCTGGAACTCAATCGGGAAAGCCGGTGGACGCGTCTACTTCTGCGGTCATGACCACATATATAATCGTGCTGTTATCAATGACGAAGAAGGGAATGCCATATACCAGATCGTATGCGGCACGGGAGGCGGCACGCCAAGGACCTGGCCTGGTGAATATGCCGAGGCAATGAGGGTCAAGGGTGAATATGAAAAGAGCGGCCTTTACGGATATGTACTCGTAACCATTGAAGGACCTGAGGTAACCATAAGCTGGAAAGCAATAACGCAAGACCCGGCAGACAATGCCTGGCAGGGTCTTGACACCTTTTCGTATTCCACTGACGAAAAGAAAGACATCTCTCAGGTATCACGCAGGTAATTCCGGCGGAAATTTTCAATCAAAAATATCCAGTGTGCTGCAGGCTCCACTCGGACTTTCCTATGGATGGAATTTTCTGATAACCTTAATTATAATAAACAAAAGTAATGGGGGTTCGGTATGAATGCGAATGTGATCATAATTAATGTAAAAGACAATGTCGCGGTCGCACTTGCTGACATTAAAAAAGGCGCACAGGCAATTCTGGCTGACGGCGCAAGCATTGAAGCAGTTTCCGACATTCCATACAGCCATAAAATAGCGCTGACCGATATCGCGCGGGGTGCT
>CAYNVT010000034.1:0-35096 GCA_964400685.1 uncultured Bacteriovoracaceae bacterium
CGTCCCCAGATGCGGCTTCTGCTCATATCGGATGCCGGGAGGAGCGCCCATTTCAACAAGCTTTTCAAGCATCCAGGCGATTTCTGGCCTCTTTATCCGGGTCGTAAGTTTGCCGTCAGAATATGTCCCGGCGCCACCCTCCCCGAACAGGATATTACTTTCCTCATTGAGGACCCCGCCCTTTTTCAGAAGCTCGATATCCGCCATGCGTTCTTCAACGGATTTTCCGCGCTCAATTATCGTAACCGCTGCTCCCCTTTCAATAAGCCTGAGCGCACAAAAGAGCCCGGCAGGTCCTGCTCCGACAATTAATATATCAAGAGGTTTCAATAATCTTTCTGTTGGAATATAAGCAGGGACTTCCTGAGCAGGGCTTATACCAGGCCTTTTCAATAAATTTCCGGCGACTTTGTCTGGAACATCCGCTTCTATCCTGTATCGCCATATGATTGAAGCCTTGTCACGGGCGTCTAGCGATTTTCTGAGAATTTTAAACGGGGTGTTTTCAGGCAGACCGTAAAGAGTTGACAGTTTTAAAGAAAGATCGGACTCATTTTCAAATGGCGTAAGCTCGATGGAGTCAAAAACGAGTTTCATTCCGGGATTGTTTGAAGCGCCTTTACGTAAATGATTTTTCCGTCTCCGGGTGTGTAGTAATCCTTGAGAAAGGCCTCCTTTTTGTATCCGCACCGCTTGTAAAACTTTTGGGTAGGCGTATAGAGGTCCCTTGCCGAAGTCTCGATATAGATTCGCCTGCATCCCATTTCCAATGCATTTTTTTCAGTTTCATTCAGAAGGGCTTCTCCGATGCCGTTCCTCTGAAAATCTGGATGAACTGCGATCCAGTAAAGGTCAAAGCTGCCGAAGGTGCATGGGATCTCGCCGAAGCATGTATATCCGGCGACACGGCCGGAAACGTCTGCAAACAGAAAGCTGTATCCGCTTTCAGCACCGAATTTGAGTCTGTCCAGCGCAAGATCTACACCGATCTCTATTTCTTCCCGATAAAAGAAGCCGGTTGATGTGAGGATATCATGAATCGATACGATATCCTCTTTGCAGATGACCCGCCTGAAAACAGGCCTGGTTGGCAGTCTCGGCATTTAATGGCAGGCGGATGAAATTATCTGGCCGATTGTCTGGGCGTAACTCAGGCCTGTCTCCTGTGCTGCTGCAGCCAGTCCGCTCTCGGGCTGCAGGCATGGGTTGGCGTTTATCTCAAGCACCCAGGGTTTGCCATAGATGTCCACCCTGAAATCGACTCTGGCATAACCCCTGAGGCCGAAGATTTTCCAGCATTTGAGAGTAGTCTTTTTGAGCGCCTCGACAAGATCGTCTTCTCCCTCGAGGTTGAAGCTCCTCTTGGTAAGATCATATTCAGGCGAGTCTTCGGCCCATTTAGCCTTATAGTCCATGATGTTGAGCATGCCTTCGGTGTATAAGAAATGCATCTCGGCGGGCGGCATGACCTTTATGCCGCCCGGTGTATCCA
Organism: uncultured Bacteriovoracaceae bacterium; assembly: GCA_964400685.1. Taxonomy (GTDB): domain Bacteria; phylum Desulfobacterota; class Desulfomonilia; order UBA1062; family UBA1062; genus DATCTV01. The sequence continues at coordinate 1,493 of CAYNVT010000034.1, forward strand.
TAATGGAGATGTTGAATTCCCTTCCCTCGATAAACCTCTCCGCAAAGCAGGGTTTGTTGATCATCTCCGAACGCAGCCTGGTCCTGTCCTCAAGGTCTTCCATATTCACGGCGGTTATAACGGCCTCTGCATCAAGACCTACGGAAGCGTCTTCGAAAACCGGTTTGATGATGTAGCGGTCCGGGAAAGGCAGCCTCATGAAAGGCCTTTCCCCGGGTGATATCCAGGGGGCCGTGCAGACTCCCCTTGCCAGAAGCATCTTTTTAGTCAGCACCTTGTTTGTCGTTATCATGATCGATTCGGATGAAGAGCCGGTGAAAGGCACATCCCAAAATTCGAACATGGCGGGCGCCAGGTACGAAAGTCTGCATGAACCCAGGACGGATTCCACAAGGTTGAAAATGCAAAGCGGGTTGTCATCTTTGATAATGCCCAGCATTTCGTCCGGCTTCATAAAAAAAGGCCTTGTAACCGATTCCAATCCCAGTTCGGAAATCGCCTTTGTAACCTCTTCTGCTGCCGAGAGAACTTCCTTTTCATCTTCGGGAGAATCATCCGTAACCGGGTTGTGGAAAATTGTAACTCTCTTTCTTTCGATCATACCGTCACCCTCTTTTGAGCTGATTTCATTATTTCATCAATTATGGCTTCGTAACTTATGGCGTTGAGCCTTGCTATTATAGGGAGATCAGAATGTACGGGATTGAGCCCTGCAAGAGGGTTCACCTCAATAAAATTAAGGACACCCTTTTCATCCATACGCATATCTATCCTGCCCGCGTCCCGGCAGCCCAGGCTTTTCCATGCCGCCAGGGCCAGTTCTGAACATGAGTCCAGGACGTCTCTTTCAGGTATGCAGTAGTCTATAATCTGCTCATAATTGCTTTTGTTGTAATAGGAATAAATCAGCTCCTTGCCGGCGCCTTTTTTCATGAGGACTTCCATTGCACCGACACAGCGGGAATCGTCACCTGTGCCAGTGATGCCCACTGTAAATTCCCTTCCTGGAAGGTATGTTTCGACAAGAAGAGGCTGCTTGAAGGATGCAAGAAGTCTGGGAACCGTAACTTTCAGCTTTTCGGGGCTGTCGATCTTCGAAGCGCTGTCAATGCCCTTTCCCGTACCTTCACAGGCGGGTTTGATGAACAGGGGATAGGTAAGATTGATATTGTCAAGGTCCCTCTCGTTTTCGATGACTGCAAAATCCGCAGTCGCAATCCCGCAATGCCTTACGATGGACTTGGTGATCCCTTTGTGCAGGCATAAAGAAAGCACCAGCGGGTCGGAAAACGTATAAGGGATTCGGTATTCATCAAGCAGCGCCGGCACCAGTGATTCGCGGCCGGCCCCGTACATGCCTTCTGCGATATTGAATACCATGTCCCATGTTTTTCCAGACGCGAGGTTCTTTATAAGCTGTTTTGAATTTCCAATGCGTTCTGTGTCATATCCCAGCGAGAGAAGGGAACCCTCAATGGCCTCGATGGTTTCTATACTGTCAAACTCGGCTGTTTCTTCTTTGGAAAAACCTTCTTTCAGGTAATCGTCTTTAAGGTCATATGTCAGTCCGATCAGCATCAGCTGTTCAACCCTAGTTGTTGTCCGGGTATCTGATCAGGCGGCCTTCGTAGTTGCTTAACAGGAGGTCGCTGCCCACGTTTCCCAGACAGTGCTGAGGAAGAATGGCTATTTTCCCGCCGCCGCCCGGCGCATCGATGACATAATGCGGTACGGCGTATCCCGATGTGTGACCCCTCAGGCTTTCGATCATTTCAAGTCCCTTTCCGACAGACGTTCTGAAATGCGACGAGCCGAGTATGGGATCGCACTGGTAAAGATAATAGGGCCTTACCCGTATTTTCAGCAGGCCTGTAAAGAGCTTTCTGAGGGTCTCGGCATCGTCGTTGATGCCTTTGAGCAGTACGGTCTGGCTCCCCATGGGAACTCCTGCATCTGCAAGAAGTCCGCAGGCGGCGCTGGTTTCCGGGGTCAGTTCATCCGGATGCGTGAAATGTATGCTCATCCATAAAGGCTGATGTTTGCGCAGAATCCTTATAAGCCGGGATGTGATGCGGTATGGAAGCACGACAGGCACCTTCGTTCCGATGCGTATTATTTCAACATGAGGGATGGCCCTGATTCTGGAAATAAGATAATCAAGGTCGGCGCTGGGCAGGGTAAGCGGGTCTCCACCGGAGAGCAGAACATCGCGCACCTGTTTTGTGGATTCTATATATTCGATGGCCTTTTCCCACTGCAGCCTGCTCACCCTGAATCTGTTGTTGCCGACCATGCGTGAGCGCGTGCAGTAGCGGCAGTATGTCGAGCAGAAGCCGGTGGTCAGGAAAAGAACTCTGTCCGGATATCGGTGTACAATCCCTGGAACCGGACTCTGATGATCTTCTCCCAGAGGGTCTTTGTCCTCTCCGATGCTCCTGATGAATTCATTGTCGACAGGGATAACCGCTCGCCTGACAGGTTGCAGCGGGTTGAACTGGTCGATGAGACTCATGTAATAAGGCGTGATCCTTACCGGCAGACATGTGTTGTCTGGTCTGTTAAGCGCAGCTTCTTCCTTGGCAGACAGTTTTATTATTCTCTGCAGGTCAGTTGCTTTTAACAGGCTGTTCTGAAGCTGCCATTTCCAGTTGGACCAGTCGGAAAGACTCACATGCGGATAAAATTCATGAAGAAATTCTCTTGTGGAATTACTCGCAGGTATAAGGCCTGAAAATGGCCTTTTAAAACCGGTTATCGATAAAACGGGCTCGGCCGTTGTCAGGGACGGAGGCTCTTCGGGTGTTTCGGTTACAAGGGGTGGGGGCTCTTCTGATGTTATCGCCAACTCAGGTACCAAGCTCGGTTTTGCCATTGTAAATCCTCCTTACTCCGTTTTATCGGTGCCGCTTAAAAAAAACTTAATAAAAAAATACTATAATATGCCCAAAAACTGCGTCTGCTGGCCGTTCCGAGTTGCATCTATACTTCGCATATAGAGAATAAAAAAAATATTTGTCAATGTTTTTATGAGAAAAAAATCATGTAATTTTTTGGCATACATTGCAGCTATGGACGAAACCGGAAATTTGTGTGTAAATAGGCCATATTCAACAACCGGAGGAGATATGTTTTCAGATTACAAACCTGGCGAAATCGAAGAAAAATGGCAGGAGATATGGGAGAAAAAAGATCTGTTCAGCGTTCGTCCTGACAGCGATAAAACAAAATATTACCTGCTGGAAATGTTTCCTTATCCGTCCGGCCGCATACATATGGGGCATGTTAGAAATTACTCGATCGGAGATGTCGTTGCGCGCTTCAAGCACATGACGGGATTTAACGTTCTTCATCCCATGGGATGGGATGCATTCGGGATGCCTGCCGAGAACGCGGCTATAGCAGGCGGTGTTCACCCGAAGAAATGGACGTATGAAAATATCGAAAACATGAAAAAGCAGCTCAAACGCATGGGCTACAGCTATGACTGGACCCGGGAAGTGACTACCTGTGCGCCTGAATATTACAAATGGGAACAGCTCTTTTTTATCAGAATGTTCGAAAAAGGGCTTGTTTACAGGAAGAGGGGTTTTCTCAACTGGTGCGAAAAGTGCAATACCGTGCTCGCGAACGAACAGGTCGAAGACGGCGCATGCTGGAGATGCGCCACCCAGGTAATCCTGAAGGAGCATGATCAGTGGTTTTTCCGGATCACCAAATATGCTCAGGAGCTGCTCGATAATATTGAAAAACTGAAAGAAGGCTGGCCCGAGCGCGTTCTCATCATGCAGAAGAACTGGATAGGACGCAGCGTCGGTTCGATGATAAAATTCAAGATAGATGGTAGTGAAGAAGACATAGAAGTTTTCACCACGAGGCCTGATACGCTTTTCGGTGCAACGTTCATGAGCATTGCACCCGAACATCCTCTGGCAAAGAGCCTTTCAAAGGGGACGGAGCAGGAAAAAGCCGTAAACGCATTTATAGAAAAAACTCTTAAGGAAGACAAGATAACAAGGACCTCGGATTCGTATGAAAAAGAAGGCGTCTTCACTGGCGCATACTGCATCAATCCGGTCACAGGCTACAAAATGCCCGTTTATGTTGCCAACTTCGTTTTGTACGACTATGGAACGGGCGCGGTCATGGCGGTGCCTTCGCATGACCAGCGCGACTTCGAATTCGCAAAGAAATACGGGCCGGAAATCATCGTCGTGATCCGGCCCGAAGGTGAGGATCTCGATGCGGCGGCGATGACATGCGCCTATGAGGGCGAAGGCAGGCTCATAAATTCGGGCCGGTTCAACGGCATGAAAAACAAAGAGGCGATGGGCGCCATCAACGCATACCTTGAAGAACTCGGACGCGGCAACGCTACCATCAACTACAAACTCAGGGACTGGGGCATTTCCCGCCAGCGCTACTGGGGTGCGCCTGTTCCGATAATCCACTGCGAAAAGTGCGGGATGGTGCCGGTCAAGATCAGCGATCTGCCGGTAATACTGCCTGAAAATGTCGACATAACAGGTGCCGGCGACTCCCCTGTTTCAAAAGTGCCGGAGTTTGTAAATGTATCTTGCCCCAAATGCGGAGGGACAGCGAAAAGGGATACCGACACCCTGGACACGTTTGTCGAGTCGAGCTGGTACTTCATGCGATATGCCGCAAAGGCCTCCGGAGAGCTCCCCTTCGAGCCCGACGAGCTTGCATACTGGATGCCGGTCGACCAGTATATAGGAGGCATTGAGCATGCCATCCTTCACCTCCTTTATTCGCGCTTCTTCACCATGGTATTGAGAGATCTGGGATATACGAAACTGAGCGAACCTTTCGATAAACTTCTTACGCAGGGAATGGTCATAAAGGACGGGGCGAAGATGTCCAAGTCCAAGGGCAATGTCGTAGACCCCGAAGACATGATCAAAAAATACGGAGCAGATGCGACACGGCTCTTCACCCTTTTCGCAGCACCACCGGAAAAGGATATGGACTGGAGCGACAAGGGCATTGAAGGCAGCTACCGCTTCCTTATGAGGCTTTGGCGGCTTGTGCAGGACGTCAAGGATATACCGTCCGGGACAGGCGCAATACCGCCTTCCATGGAAGAGATATGGCGCAAGACTCATCAGACCATCAGGAAAGTGACCGAAGATATAGACAAGCGTTTCCGCTTCAATACGGCGATAGCGGCCATGATGGAGCTTATAAACGATATTTACAGGACTCGTGAAACAGTGCCCGTGAATGAACAGTGGATTATCAGAAAGTCGACGGAATACCTGCTCATCCTGCTTTCGCCTTTTGTCCCGCATATCGCCGATGAGCTGTGGCAGGTCCTCGGTAATGAAGGGGAACTGTTCAATATGCCCTGGCCGGGGTTTGACGAAGAATGGGCCAGGGAATCGGAACTCGTCATCGCCGTCCAGGTCAACGGAAAGTTGAGGGGAACGGTAAACGTACCGGCCGGTTCGGATCAGTCAGTCATCGAGGAAGCCGCATACGCCGATCCGAAGATCGTCAAGAACATGGAAGGAATGCAGAAGGTAAAGGTAATTTATGTCAAGGATAAGATACTTAATATTATTGTTAAGCCTGCTTAGCATACTTACGGCCTGCGGGTATTCCTTTGTCCTCAAAGGCGGAGGAAACCTCGGGCCGGTGAACCTCTATTCGTGTACAAACCAGACGCCTCTCAGAAGCGCCGGCATAATACTTGATGAACATATGGAAAACGTCCTTGCCTCATACGGGCTTTATTCGACAGACAAGGACAGACCCAACCTCAAGTGCATAGTCTTATCCGCCTCCACCTCACAGGTTACGGCAAACATGATCGGAACTTCCAACCTGTACAGGCTTACAGTGACGGTGAGGGCAGAGGTCTTTGACGACAAGGACAATAAGATATGGCAGGGCGATTTTACCGATGATGGTGAATACAGCACCGGCGGCCAGGAAGAAGACGGACTCAATACGGCTTTTGACAAGATAGCCAACCGTATCGCGCAGAACCTGTCCGCGGTAAAAATCTGATATGCCTGAACAGGCAAGGGTGTATCTCTTTACCGGGGAGGACACATTCCTCATGGAAGAGGCCATAAAAACCATGAGGAACTCGCTCGGCGAAGATGCACTTATGAATTTCTATTCTTTCGCCCCGGATGACACAGGGGCCATAGACAAAGCCCTTGAGCTTCTGAATACAATCCCCTTCTTTGATGACATGCGCCTTGTTGTAATCAGAAACATTCAAAAGTTTGATGCAAAATCTTTTGAAAAAATTGCCAGGTATGTGAATAATCCAAGCGAGACCGCCACTCTGGTGCTCACAATGGAAGGACAGAAGCCCTGGAAGGAAAAAGACAAAAAGCCATGGGAAGAAAAAATGAGGGCCCTGTCCGAAAAGGCAAAAAAACAGACATTCAACGAGCTGAAAGAGGGCCAGCTGATCTCCTGGATAACTTCAAAGGCAAAATCAATGGACAAGGAAATCGAGCCAGAGGCCGCCAATCTGTTGAAAGAGGCCCTGTTGTCCCAGTCGTGGCAGATAGCTTCCGAGCTTGAAAAGCTTTGTCTTTATGCTGGGAAAAGAGCGAAGATCACCATGGATGACGTAAAAACCCTTGTTTTAAAAACATATGATGATACGGTATTCAAGCTTTCAGACGCACTCTTTGACAGGAAGGCCGAGGTGCTTTTGAGAATCAGGGAAATAGAGGCCGCAGGGATTAATGAGCTTGAAGTGATCGCCTCACTTCAGAATCAGGCCATTGACCATTTTCAGGTTCTTTACGCCCCGTCGGCAAAAAGAAGGAACATGCATTCATTCGTAGAAGGTAAAATTGCCGCACGCAGAAAACTATGGAAAGCCAGGGAGCTGAATGAGCTTATAAACGGGTTTGCCGGTGTCGAGCGGGGAATCAAAACAGGAAGGTGCCTGTCGGCCTTCTCCGAGATTACTGAAATAGCGGCGCGGTATATAAAGGTGAGCTGATAAGAAATAGAGAAGAATTTTAGAGGATAAAAAACGGTTATCGATATTAAAAAAATGGGCAAGAGAAAAAAGATAAATCAGATTACCGAAGCTGATCAGGGCGTATGTAATGCGTCCGCCGATTATGAAAGATTCCTGGCCGGTTTGTCCGCCAGGCTCATAGCCATCCCGCCGGAGAAAGTGGATGAGGAAGTAAGCAATGTCTTCAGGGAGATTCTGGGGTTTTTCGATGTCGAGAGAAGCTCACTTCTAAGGCTGCTGCCGGGCAAAAAGTCATGGATGATCACTCACAGCGCTGGCCTTCCAGGTGTTCCGCCCCTGCCGGTGGGGACAGAACTGCCTACCACGCTTATCCCCTGGGGATATAAAAAACTGGCAAAAGATCGCAGGCACGTATGTTTTGAAAATGCGGACGATCTGCCCGCGCAAGCCGCTCCGGACAAAAAGCTGTATAAGGATTTCAACATACTGTCCGGCATACATATACCCATTGCTGCAACGATGTCCTCCGAATATACCATCAGCGCCGCAACCACCAGGAGGCACAGACAATGGCCTGAAGAAGTCATCCCCAGGCTGAGGCTTCTGGGAGAAATTATCGTAAACGCAATCGAACGCAGCAGGGGGGAACTCGAACTCCGTGAGCGCCTCATCGAAATAGAAAAGCTGAAGCTTCAACTTGAAAAAGAGAATGTCTACCTCCGCGAAGAAGTTAAAGCAGGGCAGGGATTCGAAAAAATTATCGGGAAAAGTGATGCTCTCAACTATGTTCTCTTCAGAATTAAACAGGTGGCCTCAACGGATGCGACCGTGCTCATCCTTGGTGAAACCGGTACCGGAAAGGGACTTGTCGCCAATGCCATTCACGAAATGAGCCCCCGAAAAGACAGGCCGATGATAACGGTAAACTGCGCGGCGCTGCCCGCCAACCTTATAGAGAGCGAACTCTTCGGCAGGGAAAAGGGTGCATTCACCGGGGCAAACGCCAGACAGGCCGGGCGCTTCGACTTAGCCAACGGCGGCACGATCTTCCTCGATGAGATCGGCGAAATGCCTCTTGAGCTTCAGGCGAAACTATTGAGGGTTTTACAGGACGGAGAGTTTGAAAGGCTGGGCAGTCCCAGGACGATCAAGGTAGACGTGAGAGTGATTGCCTCCACGAGCAGGGATCTGAAGGCGGAAGTGCGCTGCAAAAGATTCAGGGAAGACCTCTATTACAGGCTGAACGTTTTTCCACTCTCTCTTCCCCCTCTTCACATGAGGGCGGACGACATCCCTCTTCTGGTGAACCATTTCGCAGACAAGTTCTCAAGAAAGCTTGGGAATAAAATTGACACCGTTCCCAAAGCAACAATGAAGGCCCTTCAGGAATACCGGTGGCCGGGCAACGTGAGGGAGCTCGAGCATGTGATCGAAAGGGCAGTGATAACAAGTCAGGGCCCTGTCCTTAAACTTGCAGACAGACTCGAGCCTGAATTCATAACATCAGCTGGCCATGGCCTCGAAGACCTTGAAGCTGTAGAGAAGGAACACATCCTTAAAGTACTCGAAGAAACATCCTGGAAGATAGACGGACCATCAGGGGCAGCTTTAATGCTCAAGCTTCATCCGAGCACTCTCAGATTCAAGATGAAAAAACTCGGCATCAGGCGTCCTTGAAATTACATAATCTGCCGAAGGTCTCCCTCAATATTTTGAGGTTCCGCGATATGTTGAGGGTTGGTTTTTCCGCCGCATCTCCCCGATAAACACTGCTGAGAGACAAAACCTTTTTGATCTCTTTAACTTAGAACTTTTATTCCCCTTGTTTTTCATCAGGCATGTTTTTTGAAAGCTGCTTATTGCACCTGCAGAGGAAGTTGTCAGAACGGGGCACGTGCAACCTGTCGGGAAAGGATATGCAATGATAATGACGATTGAAATCAAAGCGAAAGAGGAAAAATTTAATGAGATATACCAGATGCTGCAAGTCCTTGTTCCGTCGATCAGAAAAGAAAAGGGTTGTATGGAATGCCGGATTTACAGGGACGTGGAAGATGGAAACGTCTTCTTTCTTTACATCCGGTGGAGACAAAGGGCTGATCTGATTCACTTCATGGAGACCAGCAGCGGCAGCGTTTTACTTGGAGCCATTGACCTTTTAAGCGAAACATCCAGGGTAATGGCCGGTGAAAATTCTCCGTGGGAAGACAGTAGTGCACTGAAACGAATGAGATCAAAATAATGAATAACGAGTAAAGGAGGAAGATAATGAAACATAAGATTGCATTTGCGGCTTTCAACATTGCCGTTGGGGCGACGGTTGCCTCATCGGCTGTCGGGCAGGATGTTCTGCCTGCTCCGTCCCCGCCTTTCAAAGGGCAGATCGGGCTCTCTGCGAGTGATTCGAAATCTGATTTTCCAAAACAGATACAGGCGCCCAAAGGCGCGCCCAACATAGTCGTTATTCTGCTTGATGATGTCGGCTATGGCGCATCGAGCACTTTCGGCGGCCCCTGCGACACGCCGACACTAGACAAGCTGGCAAAAAACGGGCTCAGATACACCCAGTTTCACACCACAGCGATCAGCTCTGCCACACGAGCCGCACTGCTGACCGGGCGCAACCACCATTCCGTGCATACGGGTGTTATAACGGAAATGGCCACAGGTTTCCCGGGATATGACAGTCTGATGGGCAAAGACACGGCTACAGTTGCCGAGGTCCTCAAGCAGGAAGGCTGGAATACGGCATGGCTGGGCAAGAACCACAACGTGCCGGACTGGCAGACCAGTCAGGCCGGGCCGTTCGACCTCTGGCCTACTTCACTTGGATTTGATTATTTTTATGGTTTCATCGGCGCGGAAACGAGCCAATGGAGGCCTGCTGTTTTCGATGGCACCAAACCCGTCGAACCCTATCTTGGCAACCCGGACTATAACTTCGATTATGACATTGCAGATCAGGCGATCAACTGGATGCGCAACCAGAAGGCTGTTGCGCCAGACAAACCGTTCTTCCTCTACTATGCGCCAGGTGCCACTCATTCGCCTCATCATCCGAAAAAAGAATGGCTAGCCAAATATAAAGGCCAGTTCGATAAGGGCTGGGACAAGGTGCGCGAAGAAACTCTGGCTCGGCAGAAGAAGCTCGGTATCGTCCCGGAGGGCACCCAGTTGACGAAACGCCATCCGGAACTGCCTGCCTGGGATACGCTCAGCACAGAGCAGAAGAAACTCTCGGCATATATGATGGAAGTTTATGCAGCATACCTTACGCAGACTGACTACAATGCCGGCAGGGTTCTCGATGCAATTGATAAACTGGGACAACTCGACAATACCCTCGTAATCTATATCGTCGGCGACAACGGCGCGAGCGTTGAAGGCAACATCGAAGGCACCTACAACGAAATAGCCTCGCTGAACGGAATCCACGACGATTTCAAACAGATGTATACCCACATGGACGAACTGGGGACATGGAAGACCCACAATCACTACCCGGTCCCTTGGGCTCATGCCATGAACGCCCCTTTCCAGTACGCAAAACAGTATGCGTCCCATTACGGCGGAACGGCAAACGGAATGGTCATCTCCTGGCCCGCCCGCATAAAGGACAATGGCGGCATACGAACGCAGTGGCACCATGTGATCGATATTGCACCGACCGTTCTGGAAGCAACCGGACTGGAGATGCCCTCATCGGTGAACGGTGTCGCGCAGAAGCCTGTCGAAGGAGTGAGCATGGCCTATTCCTTTGGCAGCCCGAAGGCCCCGTCAACACGAAGGACGCAATATTTCGAGATATTTGGCATGCGGGGCATTTATCACGAAGGCTGGGTAGCCTGTACAACGCCTTTGGTGCCGCTTGGTGTTTCCAGCGACCCGACAGTTGATGTCATCGACGGCTATAAGTGGGAACTTTATAATGTCGAGAATGATTTCAGTGAAGCCGTCAACCTTGCGGAAAAATATCCCGACAAACTCCATGACCTGGAGTTGCTGTTCTATGCCGAGGCGGCGAGATACAATGTCCTTCCGCTGGATCATAGCAGGATTCCGAGGACCGACGTATCCATACGTCCAGGCCTGACAAAGGGGCGGACTCAATTCTCCTATTCGGGAACGGTTATCCGCATTCCGGAAGGCTCGGCCCCGAATCTGAAGAACAAATCATACATGATTACAGCGGATGTCATTGTGCCCAGGAGCGGCGGGCAGGGTGTCATTTTGACACAGGGCGGCGTCAGTGCCGGCTATGCCCTCATGTTCAAATCGGGCAAACCCGTGTTCCACTACAACTTCGCAAATATCGCCCACTACAGCATCGCCTCGAAAGAGGCCCTGAAGCCGGGCAGGCATACAATAGTCTTCGACTTCAAATATGACGGAGGAATAGGCAAAGGCGGTACGGGCACGCTGAGCATAGACGGAAAACAGGCGGCGCAGGGACGTATCGACAGCACCATGCCTGCCCGTATATCGCTTGATGAAACCTTTGATGTGGGTGAAGATACGGGAACGCCCGTCAGCCTGGACTATGATGTGCCGTTCAAGTTCAACGGTCAGATCGAAAAGGTCGTCATTAATCTTGGAGATTCGAAAATGAGCGCCAATGAAAATAATCAGCAGCAGGATAATGAGCGTATAGCTAAAGCATTGATCGATTAAGAAAACCAGGGGCGGGCTTTACCAGGCCCGCCCCTAACCTGAATTCGAAAAATTCAGATTGAGATGATGTTTATGGAACAGGGTTTTCATTTCGTGGCAAAACCGGCAGGCCCAGCTTGCAACCTCAATTGCGAGTACTGCTTCTACCTTGAGAAAAAAGCGCTTTTCGGTTCAGGTGAAAAATACCGGATGAGCGATGAAGTTTTAGCTGCCTTCATAAAAAAATACATAACCTCCCAGTCCACACCAGTGGTTGAATTCGTCTGGCAGGGCGGCGAATCGACTCTGCTGGGTCTGGATTTTTTCAAAAAAGTCCTTGAGCTTCAAAAGCCATTTTCTGCCAGAAAGGCGATCAGAAATTCCCTTCAGACAAACGGCACGCTCCTCACGGATGAATGGTGCAGATTTCTGAAGAAGAATGATTTTATCGTGGGCATAAGCCTGGACGGGCCGGAAGAAATTCACGACCGGTACAGACGTGACCGTAAAGGCTGTGGAACGTTTAAGAGAGTGATGCATGGTCTGAGGCTTCTAAAAAAATATGACGTCGAATATAACGTGCTTGCCTGTGTCGGGCGCGACACTGCAGCCCGGCCGCTTGAGGTCTACAGATTCTTCCGGGACGAGGGTATAAAGTTCATACAGTTCACGCCCGTGGTGGAGTGTCTTCCTGATGCAGAGAGCAAAAGACTGGGCCTGAATTTAGCGGTCCCGCGTGTCGGCTGCGGCAGGCGTCAGGCAGAGGTCACCACATTTACCGTAGATCCGAAAGGTTATGCCGATTTTCTAATATCGATATACGAGGAATGGGTAAGGCACGACGTAGGAGAGATGTTCGTTATGAACTTCGAATGGGCGCTCAATGCGTGGCTCGGCAACCCTTCACCCGTATGCGTCCATGCCGAGAGGTGCGGGCGGTCGCTGGTTATAGAGCACAACGGAGACGTCTATGCGTGCGACCATTGTGTTTACCCTCAATACAGGCTGGGCAATATACTGACAGCGAGCCTCACAAACATGGCTGACAAATCCATAGAGTCGGGGTTCGGGGTTGCTAAAGAGAGAGACCTTCCGAAAAAGTGCAGGGAATGCGTCGTTCTCAGGGCCTGCAGGGGAGGATGCCCTAAGCATCGCTTTGTGCTAACAGGCGATGACGGCAAATGCGTCCATTACCTGTGTGAGGGCTACAAAAAATTTTTCAGCCATATAGCAAAATATCTGAAGGTGATGGCAACACTCCTTGAGAACGGGCTGCCTGCAGCAATGGTGATGGATGCGGTGAAAGGACCGCTGGTGATAGACCTTAACAGGAAGTAAGCAGACACGAGACTAATACTTTTAAAAAATATCTGATTTCAAAACCAAGCATGAAAGGATAAAGATATGGAATTCGATTGCAAAACAGTGGACATAAATTTTGTTGAGACGGCACCTATCAGATTCGTAAACCAGGTCGAGCTGGCGGTTTCTCCCGAACGGGTGTTCAGTGCTCTGGAAGCTGAGGAATCGTGGCCGAAATGGTTCAAGACCATAAAGAGTGTAAAATGGTCGAGTCCGGAACCTCACGGCATCGGCTCTACCAGAACGCTGGCATTCAAGGGAATGACCGCATACGAGAAATTTATTGTATGGGAACCGGGAAAAAGATTCACCTTTTATCTGACATCCATGAGCGCCCCTTTCGCAAGCGCCTTTTGCGAAGATTTTCAACTCGAGAAGTCTAACGGCGGAAAAACAAAGCTTACTTATACCGTGGCCTGCGAATCGGGGCTGATTTTGAAGCTGACGGGTCCAGTCGGCAGGTGGCTCTTCGGAAGTATGCTGAAGAGCGGGGTAAGGGCCATGGCAAAGGACATGAACCGATAAAGACCGTGATTTTCCGGACAAACGGGAATTACCTGAAGATATTCATTCTGCAGCCATGAAGATCCACGCTCGAAACAATGCGGTTGCGCTGACGGCTAGTCTATAATAAAAGACATTTGTTTATTTCTTTTTTCAAAAAAAGCAAAAATCAATTTCAGGAGGGTATATGCAGTTTTCACTTAGCGATGAACACAAGATGGTTCAGGATATGGCGAGAAAGTTCGTCGACAAAGAACTTAAGCCTGTAGCCGCGCAGCTCGACAAGGACCACAGACATTCAGATGCCATTATTGCACAGATGGCCGAGATGGGCTTCATGGGCGTTGCCGCGCCGTGCGAATACGGCGGAGCAGGCATGGATTATCTTGCTTATGCACTCATACTCATAGAAATATCCCGCGGATGTGCCAGCACGGGCGTCATCATGTCGGTCAACAATTCCCTTTATGGCTTTCCGGTAAAAACATTCGGCTCCGAAGAACAGAAGGTTAAATTCCTTACCCCTGTTGCATCAGGTGCTTCACACGGCTGCTACGGCCTGACCGAGGCAAACGCAGGCTCCGACGCCGCCGGTATGAAGTCAACGGCGGTTCTTGACGGCGATTGCTGGATTTTAAACGGCGAAAAGAAGTTCATAACAAACGGCAATATCGCAAAGTATGCAGTTGTGGCTGCTATTACGGACAGGGAGAAGGGTTCGAAGGGCATAAGCCAGTTTGTCATCGACCTTGAAAACACGCCCGGCTTCTCGGTCGGCAAGGTCGAGGAAAAAATAGGAATCCGCGCTTCCGGCACGTCGGAGCTTGTATTCGTCGATGCCAGGATTCCAAAAGATGCCATAATGGGAGAGCGTGGGCACGGATTAAGACAGATGCTCATGACGCTCAACTCCGGCAGGATAGGCATTGCTTCACAGGCCTGCGGAATCGCAAAAGCCTGTCTGGAAGAGGCTGTAGAATATTCAAAGGAAAGGGTTCAGTTCGGCAAACCCATTTCCGAACTGCAGGCCCTGCAGTTCAAGATGGCAGACATGGCGATGAAAATTGAAGCCTCGGAACTTCTGATACTCAAGGCTGCATGGCTTGAGAGCAACGATATGCCTTTTGAGAAAGAAGCCGCCATGGCGAAATGCTTCGCAGGCGATACTGCAATGGAAGCCGCAATAGAAGGCGTGCAGATACTGGGCGGTTATGGATACACATGCGAATACCCGATGGAGCGCCACATGCGCGATGCAAAGATTACGCAGATATACGAAGGTACAAACGAAATCATGAGAGTTGTCATAGCCAGGAATCTTCTCGGGAAACGCTGAGCTGAAGATTCCTGATTTTATCGAACAAACCAGAAGCTGCAGGCTAGTCGTCTGCGGCTTCTGTTGTTTATATGCGATGAAAAATTATTAAACAGTATTTTTGTATTAACGATGGCAATGTGTTAACAAAATGACTCAATGGGTACAGTCATTGGCAGGAACAGCGAAAAAAGGAGATCATTTAATGCGTATTGCATTTTTTGATTCGGGGATCGGCGGCATTACAGTATTGAAAAAAGCCATAGAGCTTATTCCTGAATGTAATTATATATATTACGCAGATACTAAAAATGCTCCCTACGGGATTAAACCGAAAGATGAAGTAAGAAAATATATACTTGATGCGGCAGAGTTCTTGTCCGGAAAAGATATTCAGGCCCTGGTCGTTGCCTGCAATACCGCCACTTCCGTTGCAATATCTGACTTGAGGATGAGGTTCGATTTTCCTATCCTGGGTATGGAGCCCGCAATAAAACCGGCAATTCTCAACAATACGGGGAAAAAGATTCTGGTCCTGGCGACTTCTTTGACATTGAAAGAAAGCAAACTTCAAGCGCTTATCAAAACTCTGGATAAAAAACAAAGGGTGGAAAAAATGGAGATGGACAGGCTGGTTGCGTATGCGGAAAACTTCGATTTTAATTCCGCCGAAGTCAATCTGTATTTGAAGGAAAAACTGGCCCGGATTTCTTTGGGAGAATATGAGACGATAGTGCTGGGTTGCACTCATTTCATCTATTACAAGAAGCTGATTCAAAAAATTTCAGGTAAAGACATAACTGTTATTGACGGGAACGACGGGACGGCAAGGAACCTCTTGAACACCGTGAAAAAGATGAAAACAACTAAGAACGATGACAAAGGAAAGATCACTTTTTATTCGTCGGGAGTAAAAGATCCGGCCGGAAGGATTAACAGGCTGATGAAATTGATTGACTTAAAATAAAAAGCGAAAGCCCTGCAAACGGTTCAATCCTGTTTGACCTTGAATGTCTCCCCGTATTTTTTCCTGTAATACTCGAGCCGGTCTTCGATGTTCTGGCCGGACGATATTATTCCTTGATTCACAGACGGTTCTTTCTTCGTGTGTTTTACTCGTTCTCTCCTGTTTGGTCCTTCCTGGTTTTTCATTTTAGACGGAGGAGCAGTTTTTCGATCAACCCTGGTCGCAGTCTTTTGAGGTCTTTGTCCTTGTTTCCGGGGTCTTTCCCCCTGTCGCTGAGGTCTTTGCCCTGGTCTTGCCGCTCTGAACCTTGCTGATCGGGCAGGCAGGACATAGTCCCTTACGATAAGCCCGTCATCCGGCCAGATGACGGGTATTTTCATGCCTATAAGCTCTTCGATGCCTTCAAGGCTGTGGACAAAGCGGTCGCAGGCGATTGCTATGGCCTTTCCCTCTTTTCCTACGCGTGCGGTCCGGCCTATTCTGTGCACATAATCCTCAGGGTCTTCCGGAAGGTCATAATTGATGACCAGCGGCAAATCCGCAACATGGAGTCCACGAGATGCCACGTTTGTCGCTACAAGAAGTTTAAGATGCCCTTTTTTAAGGTTTTCAATGAGCCGGGACCTTTTTTTCTGCGGCAGGTCGCCAATTATATATTCGCTGGGGAAACCGTTTTCTTCAAGTCTCTCGGTCACCCTGACGGCCTCATCCTTTGTGTTTGTGAAAATTATTGCGGCCTTCGGGTTTTCCAGCTTAAGGATTCCCAGCAGCAGCCCGAACTTGTCTTCCGCGCTCACGTGATAGAGTTCCTGCGTTACTGAATCGACAGTCACGGTCTCAGGCGACATCTCGATCTCGACGGTCTCGTTCATGTGTTCCCAGGAGAGCTCTCTTGCCCTGTAGCCCAGGGTTGCGCTGAAAAGCATGGTCTGTCGTCTATTGGCAGGAGGCAGCTTTTTGAGGATTCTTCTTATGTCCGGCAGAAACCCCATGTCGAAAAGTCTGTCTGCCTCGTCTATTACGCATATTGAATACTGCTTTAAATCTATTTTTCTCTGGTTTATGAAATCGAGAAGCCTGCCCGGTGTCGCAACAATGATCTGGGCTCCTTCGTTGATTGCTTTTTCCTGCGGATCATAGCTGCTCCCGCCATAGACTACGCAGTTTTTTATTCCAGTGTGTCTTCCCAGAATGTCTGCCTCCCTGCCTATCTGGACGGCAAGTTCTCGGGTGGGCGAGATGATCAATGCCTTCTTACCTTTAAGTGAGGCGTCGGTTAAGAGCTTATTATATATGGTGAGAAGAAAGGCCGCTGTCTTGCCGCTGCCGGTCTGTGACTGAACGCATACATCACGACCCTGAAGAGAATCCTTGAGAGTGACCTCCTGAACTGGCAGACAGTCTGTATATCCGGCATCCGAAATCCCCTCAAGAAGTCTGGGGTCGAGCTTAAAGTCGCCAAATTTCATCATAAAGCCGCCGATTTCATTATGCAATTTATGGTTTGCCTGTACAGTTTCATAAGCCCGCATATATCACTAAAGAAAAAATATTCCTATGCCGAATGAAATTTTGATAAAAACTGCTCCTCGATATAGAATAAGTCTGCCTTAAATTTAATTAACCTTTCATTGACTGTCCAATATTAAAAATGATAGTTAATGACACTCAAATCCTTAACTTCAAGGAGCGCATATGCTTGAAATCAGGTTTCACGGAAGAGGCGGGCAAGGCGCTGTCACCTCGGCTGAACTGATAGCAATCGCAGCAGTCGGAATGGGCAATTATGCCCAGGCCTTCCCGAGTTTCGGTCCGGAACGGAGAGGCGCGCCGGTTGTTGCGTTTTGCAGGGTCGATGACAAAAAGATTCTTATCAGGGCTAAGATATATGAGCCGGATGTGGTGGTGGTGCTGGACCCGGGTTTGATAACGCTTGTCAATCCACTGGAAGGGTTGAAGGAAGGCGGCATTCTAATAGTCAACACCCGGAAATCGCCTGAAGAAGTCCTTAATGTCTGTTCGGCGTCATGCCGTGTGGCGACGGTGAATGCGGATGTCATTGCCCAGGAGGAACTCGGACGGGTCATAGTGAACACGACAATGCTCGGGGCGGTCATGAAGGCTACCGGTTTCATGAAAGTCGATGACATTCGAGATGCGGTCATGGACAGATTCGGGCCAAAACTCGGCGGAAAAAACATGAAGGCGCTTGAAAGGGCTTTCAATGAAGTCGTTATAAAGGAGTAGGCCATGGCTAAACCAATGGAAAAAATATCATGGCAGGAGCTGGAAATTGGAGCGGCCGTAAGCGAGGTGGGCAATGCCATGGATTACAAGACAGGTTCATGGCGGTCCGCAAAGCCGGTCGTGAATGCTGCCCAGTGCATCAGGTGCGGTGTGTGCTGGCTGTTCTGTCCGGACATGTCCATCGTCAGGGCTGCTGACGGTCACTTCGAGGCTGACCTTGAATACTGCAAGGGCTGCGGCATCTGTGCGCATGAATGCCCGGTGGGCTGTATTGCCATGGTAGGCGAGGAGGAAGTCTAAATGGCCAAGGAACGTAAAGGAATAGAAGTATCGCTCGCCATATCTGAAGCGGTCTGTCAGGCGGATGTGGATGTAGTCAGTGCGTATCCGATTACGCCGCAGACCCATATAGTCGAACACCTATCCGAACTTGTGGCCGAAGGTCATCTCGATGCCGAGTTCGTTCCGGTCGAGAGCGAACATTCAGCGATGAGTGTCTGCGTCGGTTCATCCGCAGTAGGTGCAAGGTCATTCACCTCTACAAGCTCACAGGGGCTGGCCCTCATGGCCGAGATATTCTTCATAACGTCCAGCCTCAGGCTGCCGGTAGTAATGGCGCTGGCTAACAGGTCACTATCCGGGCCGTTGTCCATCTGGAACGACCATACCGACACCATGATGGTGCGTGATGCAGGGTGGATTCATGTATTCGTTGAAAACGGCCAGGAAGCCTATGACAACACCTTCTGGGCTTTCAGGGTAGCCGAGGACAAGGACGTCAGGCTGCCGGTGGCAGTGAATCTCGACGGCTTCATTATGACGCATATGATCGAACCGATCGATTTCGAAGACACGGAATTAATAAAAAAATATCTTCCTCCTCATAAGATGGAGGGGGCGCTCCATCCCGATAATCCGTTGTCAATGGGCTGTTTTGCCATGCCTGAGATGTATACAGAAACCCAGCATGCACGAGAAGAGGCGCTTATAAATTCATATCCCGTGTGCATCAAAGCCTGGGAAGAATGGGCGGCCCTTACAGGCAGGAGATACCATCCTATAGAAACATACAGGGCTGATGATGCCGAATACTGCATAGTGACCATGGGTTCGTTCGGAGAAACAGCCATGAGCGCCATCGATGAGCTCAGGGCAGCAGGCGAGAAGGTCGGCGGCATAAGGATAAGGCTCTGGAGACCGTTTCCTTTCGATGATTTCTACAAGGCTGCAGCAGGAAAGAAATCCCTCATTGTCCTGGACAGGGCGATAAGTTTCGGAGGCCCCGGCGGTCCGGTTGCGCAGGAACTGAGAAGCGCTCTCTACAATAAGAAATCCGCGCCTAAAATTGTCAATTATGTTGCAGGACTTGCCGGCAGGGATGTGGCTGTTAATGACTTCAAGAAGATAATCCTTGAAGGCAAGGCCAGGGCTAAAAAAGGTGAAACCAAAGGCTATACGCTCTATGGCCTCAGGTCTTCATAAGGAGAAATCTTATGGAAAAGCTCTCGGTATTCTCTTCGAGACTGGTTGAAAAGGCTGAAAATTTCACATCCGGACACAGGGCCTGCCAGGGATGCGCAGAGGCGCTTGCGGTCAGGCACGTGATGAAGGCTCTTGGGCACGACACCATTGTTGCAATGTCAACGGGCTGCATGGAGATTATTTCATCACCCCTGCCGACGACGGCATGGAAGACACCGTGGATTCATGTGGCGTTTGAAAACAATTCGGCTGTTGCAAGCGGGTGCGAATCCGGCATGAAGGCCATGATGAGAAAAGGCAAGATTCCAAGGAAAAAGATTAACTTCGTGGCAATGGGCGGCGACGGCGCCACAGCTGACATCGGTATGGGACAGCTCTCGGGCGCTCTTGAGCGCGGCCATGACATGATTTATGTCTGCTATGACAACGAGGCCTACATGAACACGGGCATACAGCGCTCTTCCGAAACGCCGTGGGGTGCAAGCACGACGACGAGCCCGGCAGGCAAGAAATCAATCGGGCAGCACACGCAGAAGAAGGATATGCCCAAAATCGCTGTTGCACATCACATCCCGTACGTTGCTACTGCATGCTCAAGTTTCCCGTTCGATCTCATGCAAAAAATAAAAAAGGCCTCCGAGATCGAGGGTCCGGCCTATGTGCACGTGATGAGCGTATGCCCCACGGGATGGCGCATCCCGACGGAAGAGGCCATCAAATACGGGCGCCTCATCGTTGATTCATGCGTGTTCCCGCTTTACGAAGTTGTGAACGGCAAATACTCCATGACATATACGCCGGAAAAGATTCTTCCTGTGGCCGAATACATTAAAGGGCAGGGGCGTTTCAGGCACCTGACGCCGCAGATGATCGAGGAAATACAGGAGCACACCACAAGGGAATATGAAAAAATCCTTAAAATGTGTGAAGAGGGCTAGCCAATGATTGATATTAATAAAGTAGATGAGATCATAAACAGGTACGATAAGTCCGAGGAGGCTCTTCTGGCGATTCTTCAGGACTTTCAGAGGGAATTCTTCTATGTCCCCGAAGAGGGCATGAAGCGCCTCTGCGAGGTGATGGATGTGCCCGAGAGCAAGATCTATGCGATGGGGACATTCTACAAGGCGCTCTCGCTTTCACCCAGGGGCAGGCATACGATCAAGGTCTGCACGGGAACGGCATGTCACCTCAAGGGCGCACCGCAGATTATCGAAACACTCGAGCGAGAACTGAAGGTTAAGCGCGAAAACACCACTGAAGACGGCAGGTTCACACTAGAATGCGTCAACTGTGTGGGTGCATGCGCGATGGCTCCGGTAACCGTGGTCGATGAAGACTACTACGGACAGACAAGGGCGTCCAAAGTCGGCGATGTCCTGAAGAAATATGAGTAAGAGGGGATGCCAATGTCAGCGATAACCTCTATAAAAGAACTGGGAACATACAGGGCCAAAGCTGAAGCCGCATTAAAGAAAGACCTGCCGTACGCCCTTGTATGCTGGGGAACTGGCTGCCTTGCAAATGGCGCAAAAGCCGTTGCAGAAGCCCTAGCCACAGAAATAGGCGCGCAGGGGCTTAAGGTCGACGTGAATATAGGGCTGAAAACAACCGGTTGCCACGGATACTGCGAAAACGGCCCGCTGGTGGCGCTAATGCCAAAGGGCATCCTCTATCTCAAGGTGAAAGAAAAGGATGTCCCCGAGATAGTGGAAAAAAGCATCAAGGGCGATGAAATCATCGAGAGGCTTATCTATAAAGATAAGAATACGGGAGAACTTGTTGCCCAGTATAAAGAGATACCGTTCTACAAAAACCAGCACAGGATAGCTCTTAGAAACATTGGCGACATAGACCCCACGAATATTGACGACTACATATTAAAGGGCGGCTATGACGGGCTGGCAAAGGCCCTTGCCATGGACGGCGACGCGATCATCTCCGAGATCGAGAAATCAGGTCTGCGCGGCCGTGGAGGCGGAGGGTTCCCTGCCGGGACGAAATGGCGTTCGTGCAGGGCAATCGAAAGCGATGTCCGCTATGTCATCTGCAACGGAGACGAGGGCGACCCTGGCGCATTCATGGACCGCTCGGTCATGGAAGGAGACCCTCATTCCGTCATCGAAGGCATGATTATAGGCGCCATTGCAGTGGGCGCGCATCAGGGATACATATACGTTCGAGACGAATATCCGCTGGCAGTCAAGAACCTCACGAAGGCGATTGCTGCAGCACGCGAAAAGGGATTCCTGGGCAAAAATATACTGGGCACAGGATACGCATTCGACCTTAAGATAAGCCGCGGAGGCGGAGCGTTCGTATGCGGAGAAAGTTCGGCGCTTATGCGCTCGGTCGAGGGAAATGTAGGCGAGCCCAGGGCAAAATACATACGCTCTGTCGAAAAAGGCCTCTATGACAAACCGACCGTTCTAAACAATGTAGAGACCTGGGCGAATGTCCCTGAGATAATAGTCAAGGGAGCCGACTGGTATGCAGCAATGGGCACGAAAGGCTCCAAAGGCACCAAGGTCTTCTCACTTGTCGGCAAGGTCAACAACACAGGTCTGGTCGAAGTACCCATGGGCGTCACCATCAGAGAACTTGTTCAGAACATCGGAGGCGGCGTCCTGGGCGGAAAGAAATTTAAGGCAGTGCAGACCGGAGGTCCTTCCGGCGGATGCATCCCGGAAAAACTGTCCGACCTTCCGATAGACTTTGACAGTCTGACTGAAGCGGGCTCGATGATGGGCTCGGGCGGCATCATTGTCATGGATGAAGAGACCTGTATGGTCGATGTGGCGCGATACTTCATCAACTTCCTGGTTGGCGAGTCGTGCGGGAAATGCACACCGTGCCGCGACGGGCTCAGGAAGATGCTCGATATCCTTACCGCAATAACCGAAGGCAAAGGAAAAGCAGGCGATATCGAGATGCTTGAGGAAATCTGCGATACCCTTACCTGGGCCGCTCTCTGCGGGCTTGGTTCTTCCGCGGCAAACCCGGTGCTTTCGACGATAAAATATTTCCGCGAAGAATATGACGCACATATCAATGACAAAAAATGCCCGGCCGGCGTCTGCAAGGCATTGATCACTTACTCGATAACCGATGCCTGTACCGGCTGCACCCTTTGCGCCAAAAAATGCCCTCAGGAATGCATTACAGGAGAGAGAAAGAAGCTGCATGTCATTGATACTGCAAAATGCATCAGATGCGGAATCTGCAAGGATGTCTGCAACTTTAACGCAGTGAAGGTGAGCTGACATGGAAAAGGTGAAAGTGATAATTAACGGAAGAGAGTTCGAGGCTGTGAAGGACACCCCGGTACTTCAGGTTGCTCATGACAATGGTGTTTATATCCCGCACCTCTGCCATAACGAGGAAATTTCAAACAGCGGCGGTTCTTGCAGGGTCTGCCTTGTCGAAGCTCATCAGGGCGGAAAAATGCGTATGGTTACATCCTGCAATTACCCGGTGAGAAAAGGCCTCGAGATAAAAACAGACACCGAATTTGTCCACAAGATCAGAAGGGGTGTTCTTGAGCTCCTGCTGGCCCGTACACCCGATGCAGAAGCAATCCAGAAGATGGCGGCGGCGGAAGGCATTACCGAGCCGCGCTTTAAAAAAGACGAAGGCGAAGACAACCGCTACAAGTGCATCGCATGCTCGCTCTGTACACAGGTCTGCGAGGATGTCGTCGGCGTATCAGCCATCTCCATGCAGAACAGGGGCGGCGATAAAAAGCCCGGCACACCTTTTAAAAAACCGGCCGCAACATGCATAGGCTGCGGCGCATGCGTGTATGCCTGCCCGACAGGCGCGATCAGCCTCAAGGAAAAGGACGGTGTCCGCAGGATCTGGCAGCAGGACTTCCCGATGATCAGATGCAGCGTATGTGACAGGCCTTATATACCGGAAAAGCAGGTTGAGTGGATTGTGAAAACGACAGGGAAAGATAGGGCATTCTTTGACAAGTGTCCGGACCACCGCTGAGCGGCGCGTGATAACTTTGCATACCTTCGTTGCTCCTTGTCTCGTCGCTGCGGCGTACGCTAGAAAGTACGCCTCGCTTCTCGGCAGCGTCGCGCCTTGGTCTGCTTTGTTCTGACGCGCCGCCAATAAAAAAGAAATTGATTCGCTCTAACCCCCTTGGTTTCAAGGGGGTTTATTAATTTACAAATTTCAATCCGGCTATAGCTGATTCTGAAAACTATAAATCAAGCCTGTTTTGGGTGAAAAAGCTACTTTATGAGTCTATTGTTTTCTTCCCAAAGGCTTCTTAAATCAAGGTAACCTCTGTTTCCGTAAATATTGCAAATAGCATCGGCATTATCTTTTTCCCCAACTTTGTAAAGCTTATCAACAAAGGCATAAATATCACCCATGGGATGATAAGGAGTTGAGGTTTCTAATATCTTCAAAAAGACATTACCCAATCTTATTATACTGTTAGCATCTGAAAAATTATTTAGGCTTTCTATAAACGAATATGCACTATGCGCTAAATCAATATAAGGGGCACATAGCTTCAACCACTTTTCATTATTTTCATCGACATCATCTAGCAGATTTATGAACTTAGACAGCTTGTTAAGAAAATGGGGATATTCTTCTTCTAAGATTGATCTTATTTTTTCATTATTCTCAGATGTCCAATTCCAGAATTCCAGGACTCGTTTCTTTATATCAACATCATCTTCCGCAGTTTCTTTACTGCTTGCATAATTTTTAAAGAAATCGACTGCATCCAGCCATCTGTGTTTTTTGTTAAGGTCAACTGCTTTCGTTAGCATCAGATTGAATAAACTCTCTGTTCCATCAGGATTTTTTTCATCAAGAGATTCATCGGAATAAAGATATGCAATGCAGATATGTTCTACCAAATATTCTTCAATATCTTTTTCAAAGAGATCATTGGTTATGACCTTGTAGTAATTTTGTTTCATAAAATGATAAATGTCTTTATAGACCTGCCTGCCTTCAAGATAACCGCTCATGAATATACGCCAGCTAAAATTGTCTTGAGAAAGAGAAGTCAGCTGCTTTATTTTTTCTTCAGTATATGTTTGATCAAGATGTCTTATTTGGGGAAGTCGATATCCGAACCAGATATAACCATCGCTTCCCTTGTTAAAAAATCTTTCATACTTTTTCATACCCCAATCTTGATCCTTTTTATTTGTCACCCTTACATTTCTAAGAGCGAAAGTGACGTATGCCATTACAATACGACCAAGAGTTGAGCTCAAAACATAACTTATTACATCTCTGTTTATTTCTGGTTTTTCTTCTCCTTTAACAAGCTCCAGTAATTGGGTGAAAACCTCCTCGACTTTCTCAAAATATTTTGTATCGAACGGATGGTCGTCATTGCAGCCTTCTGCTATCAGTTCTGCGATGTCTCCTAGAATTCTTTCAAAGCTTATATCTTCAATTGATTTATTTGGTATTCCATTTCTTTCCTGAAGTATTTGTTCCTTATTCTTGTTAAGATATTCTGGAATGTATTTGAATATTTCATTCCAATCGACTTCCTTGTTTTTGCAAGCATCTGTAAGCCCTGAGAATAGTCGTTGATTGATCTGTTTATCTTCATTGATAAACAGAAATATCTTATCAGTGAATTTATCCGGGATATCTTTGAGAGCTTCTTTGAATTTGTCTGCCAATCCTATCTTATCAGGTTTTTCATCCCACATTGCTGTGCGGGAGTCCTCTTCATTGAGGGTCGGGAATTCTTGATAAACTTTGATGAATTCTTCTACTTGAATCTCCAAAATCTCTTCTTTTGTCATTGACGATGTATGACCAAGCCATTTTGCTCCAGAAGTTAAAGTTCTTTTTGGTTCATATGGTTTAATATTATCATCTGAGATCTTCTTTCGTATTTCATTGTAAAAGCTTTCAAATTCCTTGTTATCTCTAAGTGGCGACAGCCATTTTAATTGCCAAAAATCTTTTCTTCTCGAATCTTCATCATGATAAAAGTCAGGAATCTTTTCAATCATGGCTTTTATTTTTTTAATGATAGAACCATTAAAATCTTGGTTATGGTTCTTTAGCAGGTCAAACAATTCCACTTCATATTCGGCACCTTCAAAAGCCTCGGGAACAATCTCAAAAAATTTCTCTAAACAATTTTTATAATCATCCCAGAATCTGTCTGTACACAGTAAAACCATCCGCCTGAAAATCGGAAAAGGGAATTCATCAGATAAAAAGGAGTCTAAAACTACCTTCCCTGCTGCGCGATTAAATTCACATTTTGCAAGAAGAACATCCCTTAAATTTATTGATAAAGCTTCTTCGGCGTTTTTCCCGAATGTGCTCTCATCATTTGCCAAAGACCTGAACCATATTTGAGATAAATCATTGAACAGTCTATTGTAGATGGCTTTCAAATCTTTATAGACTACGTCATTAATGGAGGGAATAGCCTCTTTGGGAAGATGTCTCTTCAATTCTGATACCATTTCATCGATGTTATTTGCAGTTATTTCAAAGTTTTCAATTTCATCTGAGGTCTCAACTTTCGAAAGCTTCCAATAGGAATTTTCAATATCAACATCACTGATCTGTTCTTGTGAATAGCGGCTGATCACACAATCATATTGATTTTCAATAAATATAATTTCACGAAAGTCGTTTTTATCAGGCTGTCTTGAAATCTCGAATTTATAAACAACGCCATTTATCCAGCTTATATTAGAGCTTTTATTGCGTGTATAAATAATCGCTTTTTTAAGTTTGCCCGCAATTTTCAAGATAAGATCGGTCGAACATTTCTGCCCGATAAGCTTTGAATTTTTTACAAAGGCATCTCTGACCCATTGGGAATCCCATAAAAGAGCCGCTTTATTATAGTCATTTAAGGGATATGGTTTTTTATCAGGTTTAATTTCCGTGATAGCGTCAATTATTGCTTCAGCATGAAGATAATCAGGGCCAAACTCATCACTTAAAAATTTCGGCAATAATTTTTCCCCAAGAGCATGTATTACAATATCGCTTCCGCCCCAATCGTCAGTCGCAGCAAACAACCATGTTAATAAGTCCGTTGGACTTAAATTTTTAAGTATGATTTGAGCTTCAAGATTATTTAATATTTTAAAACAATACCACCAAATATGCATGTTTCTAATTTTTTTAATTTTTGAAAATAAAATAATCTCATTGATGATTTTTATTAATTCTTTTCCGATAATAAAGTTTGTTCCTGTATTTTCAGAAACATTTTCTAGATAATCGAGTGCATTCCAGAATTGGGCATTGCCTTGCGCATCAAATTTGATTTGTTTAGGAGAAAACCAACCTTTCTTTTTTAAAGGAAGAAACAAGTTAATGTTTCTTTCATGTCTGAAGAAATAATTACAATATGTAGAGATTTTTAAAATATTACTCAAAGAATCAATAAGAGAAGGCTTAAGGTTTTCTGATTTTCCGATTCGTTCTATTCTTTCAATTATTGAGTAATATGAACCAACAAGTCGTTCTAAAATACTTTCATAGTCATCCCATATTGGCTTAACTTTAGAAAGGGATCTTGGCGTTCTCCAAGCTCCATGTCTATGTGCATGAGAATGAAATTTCTTACTTATTTTATACCATGATTCCGCAATGCCGTTTAGTTCTTCATACCCGAGAGAAAATAAAATCGATTTCTTATGTTTTTCAGGTTCATCTTCATCAGGATTAAAATCAACACCAAGAATATCACGCAAGCCGCCATCAACTTCTCGTGCCGCATGCATTAAAAAATATGCACCATTTGGGAACTCTTCACAATAATATATTTTTAGTCCCCCCTCGTAAAAGCCCGCCAACTCTTGTCCAAATGAAGATAATCCTTCATGGATTCTTTTTTGACGGGTTGACCATTTTCCCTTCATATAAAGCTCCTATTAATGAGTAAAAGAATATCACCCAAAATACTTTTCATAACTGTCATGATCGCCGATCCAGAACCATGTAACGGTGTCTTCATCCATAATACCGATTGCCCTGTATCCCAGGGTGACGCGGACAGACCAGATGTTTTCTTCAGCATTGATGCATTTGAAATGAAGGGAAGGATGGAAAGGATTTTCAGAGAACAATTCGTAGGTTTTCCTTGCGCGTTTTTTTATTTTTTCATCAAGAGGAACATACGCCTTCCAGAAAGAAGGCAAAGCGTTGGACTTCATAGCTTCCTTATATCCAGCGGTTTTGATTTCCCGGAAGCGATTTCCTTCTTTGCTTTTTTTGCTGCGGCAATCAGATTCTTCTGTGAGGCCTTGAAACTCTCATCCCAGCGATCTTCATCGACTATCGAATTTATATATTCCTTCATGTGCTCTACAACGAGTTGCTGTTCTGCTTCCGGAAGCGTTTCCATCATTTTTGTGATTGTGGCTATTGCTGGAGTATTCATATAATTCTCTCCCGAATGTATTGATATAATTTTTACCATAATCATCAGCTTAAAGTAAACAGCTCCATTCAATTTCTGAAAGCAGATATGTAACAAGTAAACAAAAGCTTCAATTAAGCTGTCTTTCTGCTTTATCGGTTGCCATCATTATTTGTGTGCTATATGATAGCATCAAAATCAGATGGAGATTGGTGATGAGAATTACCGCAACAATTAACGATAATGTGGTGATGGAAGTCAAGGAGCTGACCGGCGCTCGTACAAAAACCGAAGCGGTGAACCTTGCCTTGTCCGAATGGATAAGACTGAAAAAGCTTTCCCTGATAAAGGAACTGAGAGGAAAAATTAAAATATCATCAGATCATGACGAGCTTGAGTCTCTCGAAATAAAAGAAATCGAGGAACTCAATGTCTGATGTAATGATCGATTCCTCCGTCTGGATAGAATATTTCAGGAGCGGCGTCGGGAAAATTTCCGACAACGTGGATTATCTGATTGATCAGGACAGGGTCGCCCTTTGCGGCATTGTTGAACTTGAAATTATCCAGGGCATGAGACAAAAGGAAAGGGCAAGGATATTGTCCCTCTTTGATGCGCTTCACTACGTTGATGCAATCAGAACAGACTACAAAAATGCAGGGGAATATATCGGCCTGCTCAGGTTAAAAGGCATCACTGTTCCTTCAACAGACAGCATCATTGCTGCCCTTTGCATCAGGAAGAAACTGCAACTGTTTTCAATCGACAGGCATTTCAATGCCTTTAACGGACTGAACCGGTATAAGCCGGCATAATTAACCTTCTTAATTCCCTCCCGATCTTCGCGATATTGGGAGCGCGAGATTCCAACCCTGCTTCTCAAGCCGAAGGCGAAGAGACAGGATATCCTAAGTAACTTAAATTTAACAAAAGGTTCCTGGCCTTGAACCTTAACGAATTGATTGATTTGTCCTTCTGTTCTATCAGGGCAAATGAAGCTCTTCTCCGGCACGGATCATAGGCGTAACAATAAATGCCCTTATGATATCTTTGAGCAGCCATATCTCGTATTTGCCAATCGTTGCCGTATAGTCGCCCGTCATCCCTTCCGGGTCCCAGTATATCAGTTTGTATTTGCCGGCTTTTATGTTCATCTCAAACCTGGGACCCTGATAATAGGATTTATTCCCGAACGGCTCATAGAACTGCGGCCGAGGTTCCAGGCCGGCATCGTGCAGCACTATGGCACCTTCACCGGTGGCAAGAGGCACGGGCAGAAGTTCGCCCGGGTCAGGAAGCCCCTGCCCTATAAGGGCAATGCTGGGCCGGAATTCTGCATACACGTCAAACACAGGCACTATCACTTCGGCAAATAACGGTACGGAGGTGTAGGCTGTAATGGTGTAGAAGTCAACGTCCGAGTCGCTTTCCAGCCATGCGTATACTGCAGTCGACTGCAATGCCATCGGACATTTAAATGGCGCACTGGCGGTGAAGTCGGTTTTTTCTAGATAAGGCACATGAGCCCAGGCCGCCGTAGAAATCAGAAGAAATCCTGTAATCAGCCAATATATTCTTAGCTTTTTCATAGATATTTCCTCCCCTGTTTCTTAAGTCTGTCTTGGGATACCTGATACAGATAAAATAGTAGCGACGCTTGCCGGTTTCAAGATGGTCCGAATAAACCAGAAAGGTCAGGCGCCAATAACTCTAAAGGCCATAAAGGACGGCCATTAGGGACGTTGCTGCCCGAATAACTTAATCCATCATTAAAGCATCAGTCCCTCCGCTTTGACAATCTTTTCACCTTCCCTCTGAAACTGAAAGCTTCAGAACAATTGCCAAATCGATATCTAAGCAGAATGACATTAAGGAATTGTACAGGATGTGGTCTTTGCGAAATCAGGTTAATTAAGAATGAGCGTTACTCAGAGTGGTTAGGGTCCTTCGCATTGGCGGCACGAGTGTGCTTGCCAAAGCGGTAAAAGAATTCAGCTCGGCTTCAAGGCGGCCGCACTCTTTGCCGCAAGAGCCGCATACTGAAAGATGATCCCGACGGGCCCGAGAAAGTCCGCTTTCATCAACGACGGCCTGTATCACCTCATCCCTGCTTAGATGATCTTGATTTTTCATCCTGCTGCTGCCTTTCACTGATTCCAGTGAAATAAGGTGCCAGGCTTTGATTATTAATAATTTGATTGATTTGTTCAATTTCAAGGAATGATACGAGTGGTTCTATTAGTCTTTTTCATGCTGCCCGCCTTAGGGCACGTCCCTTTTCCGGCGGGCAGTTTATGGCATTAATCAGTCTTCAGTTTTTTCACAGTCACAATAGGCATCAAATGTTGTCAAAAGATCGCCCTCTGAAGGCACTTTCCCTGTAAAATAAATGTCATTTACCGTAAGAGTACCGCTGCTGTGACCGACAACATTAAACTTATGATCACAGCCGTGACCTACTATCTCTGCTATTATAGGGTCAGGGGCGTAGCCTTCGCCATAATCAATCCAGTCAACGACAAAGCTGTCAGAATTTATTACTAAATCCTTGCCGACGAAATATCTGTACCACGTCCAATCTGCTGTATCCCCAGCCTTATTGAAGACACCATTCGAATAGCGAAACAGACCCCCTGTTACGGATTGCCCTGGTAATGCAATAATTACATGCCGTCCTGACGTCCCGGCGCCAAACGTTGCATAACCACTGCCATGTGCTGGTATTTCAACGGCTGTCTTTACGAGTGTAACACAGTTACCATCAAGACTGGTGCCCTCTCGTTCGTAGTAGCCGCAGTATACGCCTGTGTAACCCACAGCCTTATATACGGCAATAATAGGATAATCCAGATTATTGTAAACCGTCACCTTTTCTTCTTTTGCAAACAGGCTGTTTGAGAAAAGGCTTACCAGGAAAATTGTACCAAGAACCAAAAATGATTTTTTCAGGTGTTTCATTTAAATCCTCCTTATTGTTTGTTAACTATCATTTGTTAACTTTGCCTCTATGGACGTAGGAGGTCCGGATTTTGTCTACAAACTTTCTAAAAAAAACGGAAACAGAGGCTATGGACCTGAATTCAGAGTACTCCGGGCGATAATGAGAACAGGGCCGTGGATTTAAATAAGGGGATTCAAAATGGTTGGGAGATTCAAAAAGGCCGCGTCTCAACAATCAACAATACTGTCAAATGTTGAGAACAGCCCCGTTCTGTTTCGTTGAACCGGTTCGGATCAGTAAGTCAATTTGGGGCTTCCCTGCCCTAACGATGGCGACTCCATTGTTCCTCGACAATGGCGGTCAGCTTCTGGAAACGTACGGCGCCCAGCACCTTGCGGACCTCCAGGACATATCTGAACCGCTCCCCGCTCAAGACGGAGCGTTTCTTCTCCAGCTTTTGAAACTGCTCCTTAACCTTGGCCTCATTAAGCGGCTCTTTGCTCATGATATCTTCCAGGATAAACCGTTCCTTGTCCACAGCCGCCTTCATATCAATCAGATTCTTACGGTTGATCTGATAAAGCTGGTCCAGTTTGAGCTTTTCAGTTTCAGTTAGCGATATCTTGGAGGCCGTAGCCGGCATGCGCCACCAGCGGCCTATGAAATCTTCTTCTGCCGAGGCTAGCGCGGGAACAAAGACAGCAATCAGGACAGCAATAATAAATGATTTTTTCTGCAGCATCTTTTCCTCCACCTTTTATCTTATGAAAGCCAATAATCGTCATCGCCATCCGGAACGATGGCATCCATGACGTCCCCATCCATATCAGAGGCGCTTTCCATATCCGCCCAGGTCTGCGGCATGGGATTATCCACCAGCCGGGCCACCTCGTTCATGAGCAGCTCATCCGAGGCGGCCTCCTGCTGCAAGCTCGCCAGTTCGTGATCGATTTTGGGCCCTTGGCCGGGTATTCCATGAATGTAAACGCCTGCCGCCACAACTGCAATAACGGCCGCGGCCAGGGCCGAACCAAGTGCCAGACGGAATCCCGCGGAGCGTACACGGCGTTCGGGTTCGTAGGCGGGAAGCATCACAATCTTTCGCATGGGCGGCACGAGGGAGCTCGACATGTCGGCAAAAGAGTTAAGTTCATCTTTAAGGCGGTTGAACTCATTGCGGCAAGAGTCGCATCCGGCCAGATGATCGCGCAGGGCCTGAGAAATTCCGCTTTCATCAACGACGGCCCGAATCACCTCATCCTTGCTCAAATGATCCTGCTGTTTCATATTGTTGCTCCTTTCATTAATTCCAGGAGACGGTCCTGGCCCTGGAATTTCTTGATGGCCCGGTATAAATGGGTTTTAATCGTGCTTTCATTGCGTTCCAGTACCTGGCATATCTCAGCGATACCGAGATTATCCATGAAACGCAGCTGAAACACCTCGCGTTCCAGCCGCGAGAGATGCTTCATGAAAACACCAACTTCCTGCCAGAATTCCTTGTTCATAACCTGATCCAGCGCATCCGCAGGCGTATGCCCCATATCGCACTGATGCGGTTCATCCTTTTCGTCCGAGACGGTTATGAAAAGCGCCATGAACTTTCGTTTGCGATGATAATCGTTCACCCGGTTGACCGCGATCCGATAGAGCCAGGAACGAAAGGTTGCGGTGTCTTTGAGCTTGGTCAGATTGTTGAAGGCCTTCAGAAAGATTTCCTGAGTCAGATCCTCGGCATCCATCTGGCAGCGGGTACGATAGTAAACCATACGGTAGATGTCCTCCCGGTAGGTCTGCATCAAAGCGTTCATGGCGTACCGGTCGCCGCGCCTGGCGTCCTCTACACAGGCGGCCAGATCCTGGATCGCATCCG
This sequence comes from uncultured Bacteriovoracaceae bacterium, assembly GCA_964400685.1. Classification (GTDB taxonomy): domain Bacteria; phylum Desulfobacterota; class Desulfomonilia; order UBA1062; family UBA1062; genus DATCTV01. The sequence goes on from CAYNVT010000034.1 coordinate 34,197, forward strand.
GCATGACGGCATCTTCTTTGTCCTGCATATTGAATCATAGTATCATCATCAGTTGTGACTGTCTCTTATTTTCCTGTTCTTTCAATGCAGTATGTGTGTCACATGGGTGACACCATTGGTCTTACTTATGCTGCCCGCCTTCGGGTCCGGACTTTTTCGGCGGGCAGCAATGGTATTGATCAGTTTTCAGTTTTATCGCAGTCGCAATGGGCGTCAAAGTAAGTCCAGTTACTACCTTCTTCAGATACTTCCCCTGTAAAATAAATGTCATTTACCTCAAGAGTTCCGCTGCTGTGACCGACAACATTAAACTTATGATCACAGCCGTGACTTCTGATCTCTGTATGTATAATTCGACCGGCACTGGTTTCGTCTACTTCCCAATAACTATCTGCTAAAAGCAACTCCTTACCACAGAGATAGTTTAACCACGTTTCATTTGCCGTATACCCCTGCAGATTACTATAGTCATTCCAAGAGTCAAGCAGACCGTATGTTACGGATTCCCCGGGTAATGAAATAATAACATGCCGTCCTGATGTCCCTGCGCCAAAAGTAGCATAACGTCTCTCATGTGCGGGTATTAAAACGGTTGTCTTTACCAGTCTAACACAGTTGCCGTCCATTTCATCCCAATCCTGGCCGTAGTAGCCACAGTACTGGCCTGTGTAACCTACCGCTTTGTATACCGCAATAATCGGATATTCCAGATTATTATAAACCGTTACCTTTTCCTCTTTTGCAAACAGGTTCGAAGAGACAAGGCATGCAAAGAAAATTATACCAATAACCAAAAATGATTTTTTCAGGTGTTTCATATGACTCCTCCATATTTTTTGTTAACAATCATTTGTTAACTTTGCCTCTATGGACGTAGGAGGTCCGGATTTTGTCTACAAA